>JAZQAE010000016.1:0-62979 GCA_045544995.1 Eubacteriales bacterium | reverse complement strand
TACGCCGTCAATGTCAAGACGCGGTAATCCTTATGACAATGCTTTGGCAGAAAATTTCTTCTCAATTCTCAAAACAGAGTGCATTTACCGAGTGAAACTTCAGACCTATGAGGAGGCTCGCCTCCTCATAGGTGAATACATTCATTTCTACAATCATCAACGCATCCAACTAAAAACAAAACTGACTCCCCTTGAAATGAGAAGTCAGTTCGTTGCTTGAATTTTAATATTTGCTACCGCAGGAGTCTTTTTTGTACTGTCCGCACAAATTGGGGCAGCTCAACAACGGTTGGCTTTTATCATTCAGCTAAATGGGCTTTTGAAAGAGCGACATCCTGATCCATGCAGGCGAATTTCTTTTCAAAATCATCGAGATTTTTTACAGCTGCATTCAGTTTTTCGGCCGCTTCAGTTTTGGCGATCAAAAGATTGGACTTTAAAAGTTCGTAATCAGAAATCAGAAGACGGTAACGATTTTCAGCGTCGTCACGCAATTCCTTGGCATGCGCTTCTGCATCTTTGATGATGGCAGCTGCATCATTCTTTGCCTTAATCATCAACTCTGCCAAAACCTCACGATTATCATCATACAGTTGAGCACGCCGGCGCAATTCACGCAGTTCCCCGGCTTGGCTTTGCATGCGATGGTTCAGTTCGGTACGGGCGGCTTCCTCATATTTCGGTGCCATTTCAGATTCGATCTTACGACGCATTTCACTTTCGATCTGAGGTCGCAACTCATCCACCAACTGCTGACGAAGTTCATCACGCAAAGAGGGGGTCAATTCCTCAACGATCGCCGACCGCAACGCTTCTTCATCCGCTTCTTGACGCTTACATTCCGCAATGTTTTCCTGCTTTTCATCTTCCATCTGCAACATACGGGCATTCAGCTCGTCCAATTCCTTTTGAAGCATCGTTGCCTGGCGGTTAAGGGAATCAATATATGTAATAACTTCTTCTTTATTATAGCCCTTAAATACAGTTTTAAAAATTTCTGTGTTTGCCATATACGGCCTCCATATCATTCTTAATAGGAATATCATACCATATAATCTCTTAAAAAGCAACATTTTTTAAATTCATGAACTTATTTTAAAAAAAGGTTGCTTTTTTGAAAAAAGGATAGTATAATAACAAACTGTAAATGCGCCCGTAGCGCAGTTGGATAGCGCGTCAGACTCCGACTCTGAAGGCCGCTGGTTCGAATCCAGTCGGGCGTACCAAAAAACTCGAATGCTGATGCATTCGAGTTTTTTGATTATTAAATTAGCTTTGGGGGAACAATGAAAAAATTCTATTTAAAACCGAAACTCTTTACGGCGATGAAAACTTATACCAAAAAACAATTGGTTCAGGATATCATCGCCGGTATCATCGTAGCAATCATTGCCTTACCGCTTTCTATCGCATTGGCGCTGGCTTCCGGCGTGGAACCGGCTTGCGGTATTTACACCGCCATTGCCGCCGGTTTTATCGTCTCGCTATTAGGCGGAAGCCGTGTTCAGATCGCAGGCCCCACCGCCGCTTTTGCGACCATTGTGGCCGGCATTGTGGCTACGCAAGGAATGGACGGATTAATTCTTGCTACCATTCTGGCCGGCATTATGTTGATTTTGATGGGTGTATTCAAGTTGGGATCGCTGATCAAGTTTATCCCCTACACCATTACCACCGGATTCACCGCAGGTATTGCCGTTACTATTTTGATCGGTCAGATTAAAGACTTTCTGGGTCTGACTTATGCAAGCGGAATCAAGCCGGTAGAAACCATCGAAAAGATCGAAGCCAACATTGCAGCAGCCGGCACCTTCAGTTGGCAAGCGTTACTGGTTGGCGCAGTATGTCTGGCGATCTTGATTATCTATCCTAAATTTGAGAAGAAAATTCCGCCTTCATTGATTGCTGTCATTGCAGGTGCTTTGATGGTAAAATTTATCCCGGGGCTGGACAGCGGAGTTTTCACCATCGGCGAACTGTATGACGTTCCCACCGGTCTTCCCAAGATTGACTTTGCCGGCATGGATTTCAGCTTTGCAAAAATCTCTGCCGTATTACCCAGCGCCTTTACTATCGCAATTTTAGCCGCCATTGAGTCTCTGCTTTCTTGTGTTGTGGCGGACAGTATGGTAAACTCCCGTCATAATTCCAATGCCGAATTGGTTGCGCAGGGTGTCGGCAACATCGTCTCCGTACTGTTTGGCGGAATCCCTGCCACCGGTGCCATCGCCCGCACTGCCGCCAACGCAAAAAATGGCGGTAGAACGCCCATTGCCGGTATGGTTCACGCAATAGTTCTATTGCTGGTATTGTTGTTCCTGATGCCTTTGGCTGAATTGATTCCTATGCCTGCTATTGCGGCCATTCTCTTTATGGTTGCTTACAATATGAGTGAATGGAAAAAATTTGTCCACACCGTCAAAACAGCACCCAAAAGCGATACCATCGTAATGATCGTCACTTTTGTCTTAACTGTGGTATTTGATCTCGTTATTGCCATCGAGGTCGGTATGGTGCTTGCCGCTATGTTCTTCATGAAGCGTATGAGCGAAGAAACGGCTGTTACCAGCTGGAAATACGTAGATCCCGAAAACGACGTTGATAGCATTGATCTGCGGACCGTTCCGCAAAACGTGCGTGTTTATGAAATCAGCGGTCCTCTTTTCTTTGGTGCCGCCGATAAGATCCTGGATATCAAAGTGAAAGATTATACCCGTTGCTTGATCTTGCGGATGCGTGCTGTTCCCGCATTGGATGCCACCGCAATGAACGCACTGGAACAACTCTATAAAAAATGTCAAAAAAATAATATCCAGTTGATCCTGTCTCACGTGAATTCTCAACCCCTTGAGGTAATGAAAAAATCCGGTTTCTATGAGCGAGTGGGCGAAGCATTCTTCTGTGCTCATATCGATGAAGCTTTAGAGCTCACTTCAAAAATATAAAACGGTAATTTTTTCATAGTATTTCATTTGATTCTTTGCCCACACTTATAGTGGGAGGAACTTTCATGGAACCCAATAAAAAGAACGACGTGATCCCCTATTATTGTACCTTGCCCATGCTTCAGCCGGATCACAAAACAAAAGAGGGCAAAGTTACAATTCCACAAGATGATGACGTCAAAATCACGCGCGGTTGGAGCGAAGATTTAAAGCTTTAAATAAAGAGCCCCTACAGGGCTCTTTATTATTTTAAAATTGTTCACACTTTTTCATCATTTTATGCTATAATGTTTACAATGTTTATTTGGAGGAATACTTATGGCTAAAAAGACTTATAAAATGTCTAAAATTGAATTATCGGATACTTTCGTTCCCATTGTTGCAGTTTGCTGGGTACTGGTGTTCTCCTACATTTCTCTTTTTGTATCCAGCGGTACACTTGCCCTCTTTACGGTAATGCCCATCTTCTTTTTATATGCGTTATATTTAGTTGGTAGTGCCATCTACTGTTATAAAGAATTGGATATTCTCAAAGCGATGGAAAAAGATACCTACGAGGTTGAAAAACGCTGGAGAAAGCATCCTCCCAAATTAAGCGTTGCAAAACTCGCTGTAGCCGGAATATGCTTTGTTTGCGGTATCTTGCTTTGCATTTTCTTATAACAATAACTAAAAAACCTCTGCACAACGCAGAGGTTTTTTAAATCATAAAAACTGTCGCATTTGAATCGTCAGTTTTTCTTCCAGATTGATCAGCCGCTTACAAATATCTTTCGATACTTCATCGGCAGCTTCATATTGGTTCAGATAACGATTTAAAGACTTTACGCCCATATTACAACCGTCTGTCATCAGATCTGCGATCGTGTGATCCGATTCATCTGCCGCTAATTTCACGTTCGTTTTGATCCAGGACATTCCTTTCGCCATGGGATTGGGTTCTTTTCCGTCATCCTTGTATTTGTCGAGTAATTCCTGGAGTTCCCGATCCAATTTTGCGTGCTCATCCTTACAGTCCGTCAGAACCGTTTCCAGTTTATCAGAGCGAACGTACGGAAGAACATCTTCAATAGAGGATACTCCCATTTTAATACCGGCGTCACATTCACGTAATAGCTTAATGGTATCTTGTTCAATCATAATAAGACACTCCTTTCTTATCTTATTATGATTGTTTTTTTGTTATTTATTTGCCGATTCGATCATTGCGGCCAGTTTTTTCAATGCCTTTAAGTAGCGCTCTAAATACTCTTCTACAGTCAAGTCTTCATAAGCAGTATAGTAGCCATCATAGAAACGTACCAAGCTTTCATCGTTTGCTATTGCCATATCGGCATAAGTGGCACGCAGTTCTTCGGCCGTCTTTCCCTCTTTGATGGCGTGGATCAGTCCGCCCGGTTCTGCACAAAGTTTTTGTTTGGCGTATTCTGTCTTCGCCAATTGCTTTGTGATTAAATCCCAGTTGATTGCTCCATCAAACGGAATTACGTGCAAATCAAAGCCTTTGATGGAATCGTGGATGTGAACGGCCCCCAGACGATCCCCGTAGCGGGGCAAATAATCATAAAGAAATTCCGTGCCGTAGCCCATGCCGAGATCATGGCCGCTATCGTAACAATATTTTACGTTAGAACCTTTGAAAGAGTCCATCACAAAGGGGAGGTGTTCGGACGCCCTGGAATTTTCCACGCAAAGGTTAAAGTTATATTTTTGAGCGCAATTAACGATTTTTTCGTAACGTTTATATCCGATTTCGGAAGGAGGCAGAATATCGGCGCCATAGGTAACATGGGCAATTCCGGTCATAACTCCATGTTCAGCGCAATTCTTGATCTGATCACAGTAGCCTTCAACGATTTCGTCCCCACTATCGTCCTTTAACCAAATTTTGCTGGTGCCTCTGCAAGCAAGATGGACATTTTCCACCGGAAAACCGATTCTTTGACAATGGCGAACGCCGTCTTCCAAATTAGAATAATCAAGCGCCACAAAATCAAAGCCGTTTTTTTGGATTAAATCGATCTTCTCTTCAACTGATCGGTGATCATTTTTTCCATGAGAAAATGTATATGTACCCAATTTCATAGTTCTGTTCTCCTTTTTTAAATTAATTCTTCAAAGAAGTGGCTTTTATAGCCCTTTTGATACAAAAATAAAAATGTTGCTTCGAGTTTTTCTTCAAAATCCGATTGATACCTTTTATAATCCGGATAGAAAAATTGTTCGTGGATCATGACACGGATACCGTTCCGATCCTGCAAAGTCTCTAAACGAGTTAAGATTTCTTCTTTTGAAAATAAATTTAATATGATATCGATCGATGCAAAATTGATATTATTTCTTTTAACAACATCGCCAGCTCTAAGCCTCGCAGCATCAGTTTCATCCAAGCTATACGACGTTCTCGGCGTTTCGCTACTGCCAAAAAGCCCCAGCAACCCCCTAATGCAATGATCCTCCAGCGCTTTTAACCCTTCTGCAGTTACAGAGCAACAATGGATCGTGGTTGTCTTGGCCAATGACTCGGACGAGGCAAAACGTATAATCTGTTCATTTACTGCTTTGCAGTCGGCGTAAACCTCATCATATCCGGAAAACTCATACGGTCTTTTGTTCTCAATTTCCGAATGAAAAGAAAGCTTTAACCAATCGGCATTTTCTTTCCATTCATCACGATAAGCGGAACTCATTTGAGAAAGGTCAAATCCATCCGTTCTGTAGAACAAATTCAGTTGAACCTTTAAACCAAATCTATCATGTAGCTGCTTATACATGGCAAGATACGGATGCTCAAAAATACTTCTGTAGTTATTTTCGGTTATTTCCTTCAAAAAGCGGATGTTATCATCAACCGTAAAGCAAAACGTTTTCACGGTATCCCCCTTTTTTTAAGTTGTATTATAACACACATTTTTACGAAGTGCAACATCTCGCGCGAAAGCGTGTATTTGCGTCGCAGACACAAACACAAAAACAAAAGGACTACCGAAGTAGTCCTTTTGTTTTTGGATAGTTTGAACTTAGTGGCACGAATTCAATGTGCCTGAAAATTATTTTTGAATATGATTTTGCGAAAAATGCTCACGAGTAATCTTGACTACAAGTCCCGAAAGACCAATAAGCGCTATAAGGTTAGGTACTGCCATGAGGGCATTAAAACAGTCAGCCACAAGCCATACTGTATTTATCTCCGCGACTGCCCCAACGAATACAAAGGCAACATATATAATTCTGTAAATACCAATAGCTATTCTTGAATGATTTTTGAAGATGTATCCGACACTCACTTCTCCGTAGTATGCCCAACCAAGTATTGTTGAAAGAGCAAAGAAAACTGTTGAAACCGCAATTCCCATTCCGCCTATGTAAGGTATAGCCTCATCAAATGCAGCACTACTGAGAGCGGCTCCACTCACGGAAGGAAGAACTCCGGAATCATAAGCTGCCAAATAAACATTAGACGTAAGAACAACTATAGCAGACATCGTACAAATAATTATAGTTGTAATAAACACCTCAAATACGCCCCAAAGTCCCTGCTTAACGGGATCTTCTGTGCTTGATGCAGAGTGAGCAATAGGTGCGCTACCGAGACCCGCCTCGTTTGAAAAAACGCCTCTGCCAACACCATAGCGCATCGCAGAAAGTATACTATATCCTGCAACTCCTCCAAACGCAGATTTGAAATTAAACGCCTCATTAAATATGAGTGCAAATGCAGTTGGAATCTTATTTGTATTAAATACAAGAGCAATAACCGAAGCAAGTATAAAGAAAACTGCCATTACAGGTACTAATTTTTCATTTACCGTAGCAATTCTTTTTACACCACCAATAATAACGAATCCTACAATTACTGTAAGAACTACTCCGGTTATCCATGGTGCAATATTAAAATTCGAATTAATAACACCTGAAATTGAATTTGATTGTGTAGCATTTCCCGTGCCTATGCAAGCAATCATCGCAAACACAGCAAACAAGAGTGCAAGCCACTTAATGCCCAAACCGTTTTTAATATAGTACATAGGACCGCCTATGAAGGCTCCACGCTTGTCCTTCTCTCTAAATTTAATGGCAAGAACAATTTCAGAATATTTTGTTACCATACCGAAAAGAGCGCTTATCCACATCCAAAATACAGCGCCCGGCCCTCCAAGCACCAATGCGGTTGCAACACCAGCAATACTTCCTGTGCCTATAGTTCCCGCAAGCGCAGTGGTAACCGCTTGAAATGGACTTACACTGCCTACATCTCGATGATGTAATTTTTTATTAAACATCATCCCTAATGTATTTTTTAAAACATAACCAAACTTTCTAAATTGAAAGAAACCGGTCTTGATAGATAAAAAGACACCTGTTACAATCAAAAGAAACATCATGGCAATGCTCAGAATATTATCATATGCAAATCCAAGAAAACCATTTAAAGAATCAACTAATTTTTCCATTGTGAATCACCAATTAATTAACTTATACATTATACATAAAAACAATCTTCCTCGTATCCGTCTAAATGATATTTTAAGAAGATTGCATTATTTGATATCAACTACTTTTTATCAAAAAGTAACCGCTAAAAATTCCAAGGACATAATGTCCTTGGATTTTTTTGGAGCTGCTAACCAGATTTGAACTGGTGACCTCATCCTTACCAAGGATGCACTCTACCACCTGAGCTATAGCAGCATATGGCGACCTGGATGGGGCTCGAACCCACGACCTCTAGCGTGACAGGCTAGCGTTCTAACCAACTGAACTACCAGGCCAATTTTGCTTTTTCTTCAAAAGCGCTCTACTATTATACACAACTCTTTTTCATTTGTAAAGACTTTTTTTGAAAAAATAAAAGTTTTTGCAAAAAAGTGTTGACTTTCATCCCAGGGTATGGTAATCTATATGAGCAAAAAGAAGTAGAATAGTTTGCTCTGTTCTCACCCTGCGTTCATTATAACAGCAGCGGTTAACATCTCAAGACCGATCATCATCGGTTTTATTATGTTGTGAAACGAGCAATTATTTTGCTCGTTTTTATTATTTTTCGGAGGTGTGGAAACATTAACGCGAAAGAAGCAAAAGGATTAAGTATCAACGAGGCAATCCGAGAGAAAGAGATCCGGGTCGTAGACTCAGACGGAAGTCAGCTTGGTATCATGGCTCCTGCCGAGGCGATGAAGATCGCCGAGAGCAAAGGACTTGATCTGGTAATGATTGCGCCTAAGGCGCAGCCCCCTGTTTGCAAGATTATCGATTTCGGTAAATATTGCTACGAGCAGGCTAAAAAAGAAAAAGAGGCTAAAAAGAACCAGAACATTGTAACGGTCAAAGAGATCCAGTTGACCTTAAAAATCGACACACACGACATTCAGACCAAAGCATCTCATGCCAACCGCTTTTTGCAGTCCGGCGATAAGGTGAAGGTCGTTGTCAAGTTCAAGGGTCGTGAAATGGCCCACACTGAGTTGGGATACGATATCGCAAAGCGTTTCTGTTCCCTGACCGAAGAAAACTGCGTGATCGAAAAGCCCGCCAAGTTGGAAGGGCGTAATATGATCATGGTTTTAGCGCCAAAGAAAGAAAAAAAATAAGGGAGGCAATATTATGGCTAAGGTAAAGACCCATAGCGGTGCAAAAAAGCGTTTTAAGATCACTAAAGGTGGAAAGATCAAGAGAAGCCATGCTTTCAGATCTCACATTCTGAACAAGAAGACCACCAAGCGTAAAAGAGGACTGCGTAAAGAAGCTTACGTTGATGCAACCAACGCCGCTTCTTTGAAGAAGCTGATCCCCTACAAATAATTTAAAGATACGGAGGCTGAAATAAATGGCTAGAATTAAAGGTGCGGTTACTACCCGCAAAAGAAGAAAAAAGATTTTAAAGCTTGCTAAGGGCTATTATGGTGCCAAGAGCAAACAGTTCAGAACTGCGAACCAGGCAGTTATGCGTTCTTTGACCAACGCTTACATCGGCAGAAAGCAGAAGAAGAGAGATTTCCGTGCTCTCTGGATCACCAGAATCTCCGCTGCTTGCCGGATGAACGACATCAACTATTCTCAGTTCATGCACGGCTTGAAGCTCTGCAAGATCAATCTGAACAGAAAGATGCTTGCTGAGATCGCTGTGTCTGATGCTGAGGCGTTCACCGCACTGGTTGCTACTGTTAAAAAGCAGTTGAGCAAGTAATTGACTAAACAGAGTAGGTTTATTCCTACTCTGTTTTTCTTTAATTTTCAAAAGGGTATTGCAATTTTACGAAAATATATTATAATTGTTTCGTATTATATATATGTAGGAACTTGTATTTTTTAGAAAGGAAGCAGGGTTATCATGGTGAAGAAAGAGAAACTTTTTTCTAAATTTATCTCCCACAATCCCATGATTACCGTTATTTTCGGCTTCCTTTTTATTATTTTAATCGGCACATTTTTACTGATGCTCCCCATCTCTAACCGAGATGGAACATGGCTTTCTCCCCTCTCCGCTTTATTTACAGCAACCAGCGCAACCTGTGTTACCGGTCTGACGGTGGGAGACCCTTACACCATGTTCACCTTCTTTGGTCAAATCGTCATCTTGGCCATGATCCAAATTGGCGGACTTGGTTTCATGAGTTTGACCATGATTCTAATGATGGCATTGAGAAAGGCAATTTCTTTCAGTGAAAGAGTGTTGCTTTCCTCTTCCCTGGGCCTTTCCTCTGCCGGCGGTATTCTTGCCTTTGTACGATTAATCGTTGGCGGAACATTTGCGGTTGAAGGAATGGGTGCACTGCTGCTTTCGTTTTACTTCATCCCACAATATGGTTTTTTTGGGGGGCTTTGGAAATCCATCTTCATGTCCATATCATCCTTTTGTAATGCAGGTTTTGATATTTTAGGAAAAGGCGATAGCTTGACCTCCATACAAACGAACGGATACGTCTTGATCATTCTCATGGTTCTGACGATCATCGGTGGGCTTGGGTTTATTGTGTGGAAGGATTTACTGAATCGGAAGCTTTCCATTTATTCTAAAATGGTTCTTCTCATGTCCGGAATACTATTATTATCGGGAACTGTTTTATACCTTCTTCTTGAATGGAATAACCCGCAGACCATTGGAAGTCTAAATTTTGGAGGCAAACTATTAAATGCCGCCTTCTCCTCCGTAACCATGCGTACGGTGGGATTTTCAACCTTTGATTTTTCATTATTCTCAGAACCATCTAAGATCATCTCCGCCTTGCTCATGTTTATTGGCGGATCCTCCGGTTCTACCGCAGGCGGTATTAAAACAGTTACGTTTTTGGTGTTGATTATCACCGCATTCCAAATCGCTGGCGGAAGAAACAAAATTCAATTTCGCAATCGCACGATTGCTCAAGACGACATTTACCGTGCCTTTTCCCTCTTCTTTATAGCATGCGGTATTGTTTTAATCAGTACGCTGGCAGTGGGAATTCTAACACCACAAGCAAAGATCATTGATATCTTTTTCACCTGTGTTTCCGCCTTTGGAACGGTCGGATGTGCCGCTTATAATATTGCAACGATGTCGGCCCTTTCTCAGCTAATAATCATTTTATTAATGTTTATGGGACGCTTGGGAATTCTCACCATCACTCTGGCTATTATGATTCGTCTCAATCGTAGTAAAGATAAAATTTCTTATCCTAAAGCCAACATTTTAATCGGTTAGGAGATATAACATGAAAAATAAAACTTTTGCCGTGATCGGCTTAGATCGCTTTGGTTCTAATCTTGCAATCAATCTTCAAAAATTAGGCAACGAAGTCATCGGAATCGATTCAGATCCCGAAAAAGTACGGCGCATTTCTGACGTTATTACCCATGCTGCCATCGGTGATCCTACCGATGAAGAAGTCTTGCGCACAATCGGAGTTCGCAACACAGACGTGGCCATTGTCGCTTTAACGGAGAACATCCAATCCGGCGTCTTGGTAACCTTGATGCTGAAAGAAATGGGCATGAAAAACGTAATTGCCGAAAGCACCAGCGAAATTCACGGCAGAATTCTCACCAAAGTGGGTGCTGATAAAGTGATCTATCCAGAGAAAGATATGGGCGTGCGCTTGGCAAAGAGTTTGAGCAATACCGATATTATGGAGTATATTGATCTTTCGGATGACTATTCTATTATGGAGATTCGTGTTCCTAAAGAATGGGCCGGAAAAAGTATTCTGGAATTAAACGTACGGGTCAATTACAACATCAACATCATCGCTTGCCGCAGTGCAGACGGTTCCATCTGCATCTCCCCTGACCCTAAAATGCCGTTGATTGCTGAAAACAAGCTGATCGTCGTCGGCACAAACGAAAATATCGAAAGAATCATCAATCAATGACAGAACACATTACCAGTTTACAAAACGAATATATCAAAAACCTTTGCAGGCTTCACTCAGTTTCCGGAAGAAAAGAAAGCGGTCTTTTCCTTGTGGAGGGACGTAAATTATGTGAAGAAGCTGTACGAAGCGGGTTGGAAATTGAATGTTGCTTGGTGGCAGAAAGAGAACAAGCATCACCGGTCCTCAATGGTCTAAACGCTAAGATTATCTTGATTGCCGACCATGTAGCAAAAAAATTAAGCACCATGGATACGGTGCCCGGAATCTTTATGGTCATTCGGCAACCCAAACCAATATTTAAAGGGGAGCTCCCCTTTATTTTGGCATTAGATCACGTTTCAGATCCCGCCAACCTGGGCGCCATCCTGCGGTCTGCAGAAGCTTTTGGCGTCAAAGCGGTCTTTTTGAGCGAGGGTTGCGTTGATCTTTATTCTCCCAAGGTATTACGAGCCGCCATGGGCAGTGCTTTTCGTGTGGCTGTTCAAAGAGGATCGCTTGCCTCTTTTATTACTGAACAAAAAGAAAAAGGATACCGAATCATTGGCGCCGGACTGGATCGCAACTACTGCGAACTGCCGGATCTCTCCTTCGATTCTCCAACCCTTATGATCATCGGCAATGAGGCGAACGGCATCACCGCTGAAATCAACGCCCTTTGTGATCACGGTGTTTTCATCCCTATGCTGGGAGAAAATGAATCCCTAAATGCGGCAGTAGCTGCATCCATTCTTTTATGGGAGCAGTCAAAATGGAGATAAATCATCATATCCTTTGGCTTTGGGCCAAGGAAGTACTGAACTTTAACAATAAGAAACTGCTCAGATTGGTGGAATTATTAGGCTCTATTGAGGCAGTCTATGAAACGGGTGACTTCTCCGAGTTCTCCTTTTTGACATTGAGAGAGCAGTTAGAATTATCCAGAAAAGATCTGCGTTCCGCTTGGGAGATTTACGGGGATTGCGAAGAAAATCAGATCGGTATTTTGACACCGGAGGATTCTATGTATCCGCCCCTCTTAAAAGAGATCGTCAATCCGCCCTCTCCCCTCTTTTTTAAAGGTCATTTAAAATCTGCGTTAGATAAACCTCTTCTCACCATCGTAGGAACCCGCTCCCACGACGGATATGGAGAAGCAATGGCTAAAGAGCTTACGACTGCGCTTTGCTATTGTGGGTTTAGTGTTGCATGCGGAATTGCAGACGGTATTGATCGTTTTGTCTGTGAAAGTGCATTGAGGGCAGACTGTGGACCATTGGCTGTTCTCCCCTTTGGAATTTTATCCACCAAAGGTTATTCTACTAAGAATTTTCCGGATATCCTTTCCAAAGGCGCATTAATCAGCGAAGTCTTTCCTCGCAATCATTCCCATCGCTTTTCATACCACGAACGAAACCGCATCTTAAGCGGACTTTCTAATGGTACTTTGGTGATTCAAGCCCCTAAACGAAGCGGTGCGCTGATGACTGCAAATTATGCCATCGAGCAAAATCGTGATCTTTTTGCCGTAATGGCAAATGCTTCTCCTACGGCAGAGGGAAGCAACAATTTGATCAAACAAGGGTGCTATCCCGTTACCGAATATACCGACATTCTTCAGCATTATCTCTCCTCTTTTAAGGATCGTCTGACTGAACTTGCCTGTTCCCGGGAAAAGGTATTTTCACTGCAAGATGAATTGACGGAAGATAAATTGATCGCTTATAAAAAGAAACACCGCAAACAGTTATCTCCCGAGGAGCAAGCGGTCTTTGATCTGCTGACCACCGAAGAATGTACCACTGATTACTTAATTGAAAATGCCGAAATTCCCATGGAATCCGTTTTGCAAAGTCTTACAATGCTGGAATTCAAAGGGTTAGCGGTCTCCTGCCCCGGCAGTAAATTTAAAGTTATTCTATAAGAGAGGTCCCTAAATGTCTAATTTATTAATCGTTGAGTCTCCTGCCAAGGCGAAAACCATTGAAAAATACCTTGGTAAAAAATATAAGGTTATGGCTTCCATGGGTCACATTCGTGATCTGCCCAAGAGTGATTTTGGTATCGACGTGGAGCATAACTTTACGCCGAAATACATTTCCATTCGAGGAAAAAGCGAGTTGATCCGTGCGTTAAAGAAAGAAGCGCAAAAGGCCGATATGGTTTATCTCGCAACGGACCCGGATCGTGAAGGTGAAGCTATTTCTTGGCATCTTTCCACCCTGCTTGGTCTACAGCCGGATCAGTGCAAGCGAATCGTCTTTAACGAAATTACCAAAGGTGCATTACAGAATGCGGTTGCCAATCCGACTGAGATCAATATGAACTTGGTAGATGCACAGCAGGCACGGCGTGTTCTGGATCGTATCGTAGGTTATAAATTAAGTCCGTTCCTCTGGAGAAAGGTAAAAAAAGGCCTTTCTGCCGGCCGTGTCCAATCGGTAGCTACTGCTATGATCGTGGATCGTGAAGAAGAGATCAAAGCGTTTGTTCCAAAGGAATACTGGAATTTAGACGCCACCTTTACTCAGGCGGATGGTTCTGCAAAGATCGAGGCAAAATTCCATGGAACAAATAAAGGGGCTCTGGAGATCAGCAACGGGGATGAGGCTAAAAAAATCTATAACGCTTTGAAGGATGCCGATTTCTCTATCACTGACATTAAAAAGGCTGAAAAAAAGAAGTCGCCCGCTCCGCCCTTTACCACCTCTACCCTTCAGCAAGAAGCTTCCAGACGGTATAATTTCCAGGCCAAGAGAACCATGAAGGCGGCGCAAGAACTTTATGAAGGTGTGGAAGTGACCGGAATCGGCTTGGTGGGTCTTATCACCTATATGCGTACCGACTCTCTGAGAATTTCAGATGAAGCGGCTGCCGCAGCTAAGGCACACATTATTGAAACCTTTGGTAAAGAATACTATCCCCCTCGCCGCCGTTATTTCAAAACGAAGAAGAATGCGCAGGATGCACATGAGGCCATTCGTCCCACGGATATTTCCATTACGCCGGAACAGGCAAAATTGACCTGCACCTCCGATCAGTATCGCATCTATAAGTTGATCTACGACCGCTTTTTGGCAAGCCAGATGGCTGAAGCCGTCTATGACACCCTTGCCGTGGAGATCAGCGACGGAACCTATATCTTCAAATCCAATTGCCAGGTCGTAAAATTCAAAGGTTTTACCTCCGCTTATCAGGAAAGTGAAGATAAAGAGAAAAATCAACGCCGTCTGTATAAAGTAGAGACCGGCGAAAAGATGGTGCTTCAAACCTTGGATAAGGTGCAGAACTTTACTCAGCCGCCTTCCCGCTACACCGAAGCCTCTTTGATCAAGGCTTTGGAAGAAAATGAGATTGGCAGACCTTCCACCTTTGTTCCTATCATCACCACGATCCTCGCCCGTGAATACGTGGAGCGAGAAGGAAAAACCTTAAAGCCCACACTCCTCGGCGAAGTGACGACAAAGTTAATGAAAGACCACTTTGCTTCTATTGTGGACTATGACTTTACAGCGCATCTTGAAACGGAACTGGATAAGGTTGAGGAAGGTTCCGTCGAGTGGCAGGAAATCGTTGGTCATTTCTACGACCTATTTGTTAAAACCCTTGATGAGGCTGAAAAGACCTTAACAGAGCGTGTTAAGGTGCCGGATGAAGTGACAGAAGAAGTCTGCCCCAACTGTGGCAAGAACCTCGTAATCAAAAGCGGTCGGTTTGGCAAATTCCTGGCTTGTCCCGGTTATCCGGATTGCCGGTTCACCAAGGCAATCGTCCATGATACACAAGTCCCCTGCCCCAAATGCGGAGGAAAGATCCTTAAAAAGCGTTCTAAAACAGGAAAAACCTACTATGGATGCGAACACAACCCAACTTGTGACTTTATGACTTGGGATGAGCCCCTCACTAAAAAATGTGAGAAATGCGGATCCCCCTTATTCAAGCATTACGGACGTGGAAAAGGAACCTATTGCTCCAATCCACAGTGCGGAAAGCAGGAAAAAAACAATGAATAAACACGCTACCGTAATCGGCGCAGGATTAGCCGGATGCGAAGCGGCGTATCAATTGGCAAAACGGGGTATTCCCGTCATCCTTTATGAGATGAAGCCAAAGCAATTCACCCCTGCGCACCATCAACCGGATTTTGCTGAATTAGTATGTTCTAATTCTCTGCGGGGAGCCGGTCTGACCAATGCAGTAGGTCTCTTAAAAGAGGAAATGCGTCGGTTAGGTTCTGTCATCATGGATGCCGCCGATGCAACCCAGGTTCCTGCAGGCGGTGCTTTGGCAGTGGATCGCACCGCCTTCTCAGCAGCGGTGACAAAAACAATTCGGGAACATCCTCTGATCACCGTAATTGAAGAGGAAGTTCATACCATTCCGGATGAGGAAAACGTGATCATCGCCACCGGCCCTTTGACAGCAGAACCGCTTTCCAAATCCATTGCAGAGTTTTTCGGCAACGAATATCTTTCCTTTTTCGATGCCGCCGCCCCTATTGTCACTTTTGAGAGCATCAATATGGATAAAGCCTTCTTTGCGTCCCGTTACAACAAAGGGACACCGGACTATATCAACTGTCCGATGAGCAAAGAAGAGTACGAGGCTTTTTATCAAGCGCTCTTAACGGCAGAATGTGCAGAACTTCACGATTTTGACCATCAGGTCTTTGAAGGCTGTATGCCGATCGAAGAGATGGCACGGCGTGGCGAAGATACCATGCGGTACGGTCCGTTAAAGCCGGTTGGACTCGTGGATGACCGCACCGGAATTCGTTCCCATGGGGTTGTCCAATTAAGAAAGGATAATGCCGCAGGTACTTTATACAATATTGTAGGATTCCAAACCCACTTGAAATTTCCGGAACAAAAACGGGTCTTCTCAATGATTCCGGGGTTGGAAAACGCTGAATTTGTCCGCTACGGCGTGATGCACCGCAACACCTATCTCAACGCACCGGTTTTATTGAATGCCGATTTTAGCGTAAAAGAAAAAGATACGCTCTATTTTGCAGGTCAGATGACCGGCGTTGAAGGGTATGTGGAATCCGCATCATCCGGAATGATGGCCGGGCTTTCGCTGGCAGCTAAAATTCTTGAGATCCCTCTGCCCCACTTTACAGACAAAACTGCCATTGGTGCACTGGGGCTTTACATCAGCAACGGAAATTCCGAGAATTTCCAACCCATGAATATTAATTTCGGTATCATCGCTTCTTTAGATGAGCGTGTACGCAAAAAAGCGGACCGCTACCTTGCCACCTCACAAAGAAGCCTTTCATTGATCGAAGAGATCAAAAACAATTCTGCTTTATTTGAAGGAGAACTTTTATGAGAATAGTAGTCGATGCACACGGCGGTGATCATGCACCGCTGGAAATCATTAAGGGCTGTTGCTTGGCAGTCAAAGAGTTGGGCGACCTCTCCATTTTGCTGGTCGGCAGAAAAAATGAATTGCAACAGGTTATGAACGAAAACGGTCTGCCGTACACCAACATCGAATTGGTAGATGCACCTGATATTTTAACGATGGAAGACGACCCCACTTCTGTTTTAAAAGAAAAACAGTACAGTTCCATGGCGATCGCATTTAAATTGCTGAAGGAAGATAAGGCTGATGCTTTTGTAAGTGCCGGAAATAGCGGTGCTGTTCTGGTGGGGGCAACCCTTTTAGTAAAACGAATCCGCGGCATCAAGCGTGCAGCTCTGGGCGCCGTAATGCCCTCTACCAAAGGGCCTTATATCATGCTGGATTGCGGCGCAAACGTGGAGTGCAAGCCCGAATATTTAAATCAATTTGGTATGATGGGCAGTCTTTATATGAAATCTTGCCTGGGCATTGAAAATCCCCGTGTGGCACTTTTAAACAACGGTACCGAAGAATGCAAGGGCCCGGAATTGCAAAAAGAATCCTATCAACTGCTCAAAGCGAATAAAAACATCAACTTTATCGGGAATATTGAAGGTCGTGAAGTTCCCTTGGGCGGTAGTGACGTTGTGGTAGCAGATGGATTTAGCGGAAATATTACTTTGAAAGTTTCCGAAGGTTGGGGTAAATTAATCTCCGGTTCTTTAAAAGAGATCTTTACCAAGAACCTTAAATCTAAAATAGCCGCACTCCTGGTTATGAGTGAAATCAAAGAGTTTCGTAATAAACTCGACTATAAAGAGTATGGCGGCGCTCCCCTCTTGGGCATCAGCAAACCGGTGATCAAAGCGCACGGTTCCTCTGATGCAAGGGCGTTTAAAAATGCTATTCGTCAAGCTTGTACGTTTGCCGAGAGTGGGATGATCCGTGAGATCGAAAAAGCCTTGGCTGAGGAATAATCCTCTTGACATTTTTCATGGAAACAGATACTATATTAGTTGTATAAATCAATTCGAAAGGATTACATTATTATGTTTGAAAAAGTAAAAGCTATTATTATTGATCAATTAGGTATCACCGACGAGGACATGGTTACTTTGGAAACCACCCTGGAAGATCTCGGTGCCGATTCCTTGGACATGGTTGAAGTTATTATGGCTATTGAAGATGAATTTGACGTTCAGATCAAAGACGAAGACCTGGAGACCCTGAAGAGCGTCAGCGATCTGATCAACTACATCAGCAAGTAAAATGTCCGACCTCAAACGTCTTCAAAATAATATTCATTATCAATTTCGCAACGAAGAATTGCTGAAACATGCATTGGCGCACTCCAGTTATGCCAATGAGCATCGCCACGAGGTTTCCGGCTCCAATGAGCGTTTGGAGTTTTTGGGCGATTCGGTTTTAAGTTTAGTGTCAGCAGAGTACCTCTTCTCTCATTATCAGCATCTTCCGGAAGGTAAACTTACCAAGATGAGAGCGCTCCTGGTTTGCGAGAACTCTCTTTTTGGTTTTGCGCAAAAGATCAATCTTGGAGAAGAACTTTTATTAGGACACGGCGAGGAACGTTCCGGCAGCAGAACACGTCCGTCCATTCTTTCCGATGCATTTGAGGCACTCTTGGCAGCGATCTATCTGGATGGCGGATTGGAGAATGCCAAGAACTTTGTTCTTCCCTACATTATTCAAGGCGCCAAAGAAATTGAAGGTAACGTCCATAGTTACGACTATAAAACAACACTTCAAGAAATTGCTCAGCAGAACCCGGGTGAATTAATTCACTATGAATTAGTTCGTTCCTCCGGCCCTGATCATGCGAAGGTTTTTGAAGTACATTGTTTCTTGAACAGCAATCTTCTTGGCAAAGGCATCGGCAAAAGTAAAAAAGAAGCCGAACAAATGGCCGCAAAAGAAGCGCTGAAGCTGATGGGTGAAGAGCAGGCATGAAACACCGTAATTTAGCCATCTTTATTCCTCATGCGGGTTGTCCGCATCGTTGTTCCTTTTGCGATCAGCGACAGATCAGTGGGCAGTCGAAACCACCTTCACTGGAAAAAGTACATGAAATGATCGAAAACTGCGTCAATCTGCCCTCACATCGAGCAGATTTGACGCAGATCGCTTTTTTCGGAGGTTCCTTCACCTGCATCCCTCGAGAGCAAATGACCGCTTATTTAGAGGTTACACGCCCATATATTGAACGAGAGGATTTCACCGGAATTCGTATTTCCACACGTCCCGATGGGATCACCCCTGAGATTTTATCCCTTTTAAAAGAATATCGAGTTCAAAATATCGAACTTGGCGCACAGAGCATGAATTCGGAAATCCTACGTCGAGCAAATCGGGGGCACACGCCGGAAGATACCGCACAAGCGGCAAACCTTATTCACGAGTATGGATTTGAGTTGGGACTACAAATGTTGATCGGTCTACCGGGTGACAGTAAAGAGATCGCTCATGAAACCGCAGTAAAATTGGCGGCACTTAATCCAAAAGAAATGCGCTTATATCCGGCGGTTGTATTTCCGGGAACAGATCTTTATAAACAGTTTAAAGCAGGCCGATACGCTCCTCTGACGGTTGATGAGGCTTTAGATTGGATCGTTCCAATTGCTTCCCATTTAGAACACCAGGGGATCCATCTTTTAAAAGTCGGATTACATCAAGCGGATGGTGCCGTTGCAGGTGCGTTTCATCCCGCTTTCGGCGAGATGGTTAAAACTGCCTTATGGAACGAACGATTAAAGAGTAAATTACCTCAAACACCGGGAAACGTTTTGATCTATATAAAACAAAACGAACTCTCGATTGCAACCGGACAGAAAAAGAAAAACTTGGAATATTGGAAAAGCAAAGGCTACACTTTACACTTTACGCATGAAGATGATCTTCAAGCAATCAAAATATAAAAGAGTCCATGGAAACCATGGACTCTTTTTTATATGATCTTTAACAAATACTCTAACACGGACTGAACGGTTGTTTCACGAACTTCTTCCCGTGTCTTTAAATCAAACAATTCCAAACGTACGGCTTCACAGTGATCCCGATAGGAAACAGCAAAATACACCAATCCCACCGGCTTTTCCTTGGATCCGCCGCCGGGCCCGGCAATTCCGGTAATTCCAACGCCAATCTGGCTATTCGCAAGCCGGCGAACGCCATCGGCCATCTCAAGCGCTGTCTCAGCACTGACTTCACCGTGTTGATTTATCGTTTCCTGAGAAACACCTAAAATCTGATGTTTGATCTTTCCGCTATAGGAAACAACACCGCATTGAAAGACCCGGGACGCCCCCGGCTGATCGGTAATATACTTGGATAACAGACCGCCGGTGCATGATTCAGCATGCGCAATTTCGAGATGATGATCCTGTAATTTACGAACTAATTCTAAGGCTAATTCTTGATTCATCATGTTACCACCGCCGGAATCTCAATAATATTACGGGGACAATTCTCTGCACATAATCCGCATCCAATACATTTTTCATAGTCAATGACCGAGACATTTCCTTTAACAGAGATGGCACCCTCCGGGCAGTTCTTCTCGCAATTCTTACAGCCAATACACCCAATATTGCAAGCAACCCGGGTTTTAGCCCCTTTATCCTTGCTGGAACAGTTAATCATAATATGGCTGTCTTTAGGAATCAATTCGATGACATTTTTAGGACAAGCGGATAAACAAATTCCGCATCCGTTACAAAGCTCACGATCCACAAGCGCTACGCCATTTTGAATGCTGATCGCATTCTGGGGACATTTCTCAACGCAATTCCCAAACCCCAGGCAGCCATACTGACAGGTCATATACCCACCTAAAAGCCGGCTGGCCGCTTCACAATCATTCATACCATAATAGATATATTTACGGCTTGCAAAATCATGACTTCCATGACAACGGATATGAGCGACCTTCTCATGAAATTTAAAATCCTTAATTCCTAAAATGTCCGCCAAGGCTTCTGCACCTTCTGCTTGCGCAACAAGACACCTGGCGCAATCCTTATCTCCGTTCAATAATGCCTCAGCATAGCGGGAACAACTACGGTAACCGCACATTCCGCAGTCCGCTCCAGGCAACACCGCCATGATCTTTTCCCGGCGTTTATCTTCACGAACACGGAAAACCTTACCGGCAAAACTCAAACCACCGCCCAAAAGACCGCCAATCAAACCCAAAGTAAGAACCGCTTTTAAAACATCAATCCACATCATCAGTTCCCCCTTTTAGAAAGATAGTCCGCTAAAGCCCATGAATCCAAATGATAACAGAGCAGCCGAAATTAATGCAATAGGCAACCCTTTAAATACTTCCGGAATATCACTGGTCTCTTCAATTCGAATACGCACCAAGGAAAAGATCCAAATCGCTAACGTAAAGCCGATTGCAGTGAAGACAGCATTAAAAAACGAAGTCCAAAAATAATAGCCGTCCTGAATATTATTTAAACAGACGCCCAATACTGCGCAATTCGTTGTAATGAGCGGAAGATAAATCCCCAATGCACGATAAAGAACTGGGGCAAACTTCTTTAATACCATTTCTACAAACTGAACCAAGGCGGCAATCACCAACACAAAGGAAACCGTTTGCAGATACTCCAATTTCAACGGAACTAAAATCAAATGATGTATTCCATAAGTAACAATCGAGGACAGTCCCATGATAAACGTTACGGACAGGCCCATTCCAAGGGCTGTTTCTTTCTTCTCAGAAACACCAAAAAAGGAACAGCACCCTAAGAATTGATTCAAGACGATGTTTTCAATCAAAATTGCATTAATTGCAAAGGCGAGAATGGTGCCAAAACTAAGTTCTGTCATGATTCATTCCCTCCTCTACGTTTAATGAAGTGCTGGGCCAAAGCCATCAGGAAGCCTAAGGTTAAAAAGCCGCCGGCCGGTAATGCCAATATAGCAAGAGGAGCGGCACCGCCGAAAATAGCATGGCCAAAAATCGTTCCGTTTCCAAGCACTTCACGAATCAAGCCCAAAAGAGAAATAGCAAAGGTAAAACCAAGCCCCATGGTCAAGCCGTCCAAAAAACTGGGAAGGACTTTATTTCCGGAAGCAAAGCTTTCTGCACGAGCCAGAATGATACAGTTCACGACGATCAGCGGAATAAATACGCCCAATGCTTTGTAAATGGGGTTAAAATAAGCTTCCAGCAACATATCAACCACCGATACAAAACAGGCAATTATCGCAATATAGGCAACAATACGAATCTTTTCCGGAATAAATTTTCGTAATAACGAAATTAAAACATTGGAACAAATCAAAACCAATGTAGCAGAAAGACCCATAAAAAATGCATTGATCAATGATGTAGAGGTGGCTAAGGTGGGACAAAGCCCCAACAGTTGAATTAATACCGGATTCTCCGTAAGAATTCCGGACTTAAAATATTCTTTCAGTTTCATTTCTGCACCTCCTCCGCTCGAAGGATCTGTACTGCTTCAATGGCAGCATTCACGCCGTTAATATAGGCAGACGAAGAAACCGTTGCTCCGGCAATTACTTGGATCTCTTCTTTAGAAGAGGGAGTTTCTTTTACAATTTTTGCCGAATCAACAAGGCCTTTCACGCTGGATCTAAACGTTTTGTTGCTCTGCACCTTCAGACCGATTCCAGGGGTATCGGAAATGGATAAAATCTCCACGTCCGTGACAGCACCGGTCTTATCCATTGCAACAAGAAGATCTAAAGCATCCGAATAAGATTGAGGACTCACATTTACGCAGTAGCCGGATACCTCAGACGCACGATCTTTAACAAGATAAACTGTTTTAACCGGAACACGAACTGTTCCCAATAGAATTTCCTGAGGATATTCGATCGGGATCTCAAAGTTTTCGGCATCCGGAAACAATTCACACAAGGATTCCTCCAAACGCTCTTGCGCCGAACGTTCCACGACAGGATCAGTATAATAATGAACGACCGAGAGAATACAACCAACGATCGCTGTAATTAAAAACAGAAGCAACGCCATGTGCAAGAAATCATTTTTTGAATGTTTCAAATGAGAAGACATGACGCTCACCTCCAAATTTTTTAGGAATGGTTTTTGTATCTAAATACGATGCAAAACAGTTCATCAGCAAAATGGCAAAAGAGACACCTTCCGGATAACCGCCATAATAACGGATAAAGACCGTTATGAGACCGCATCCTACACCATAGATCACACGTCCCCAGGGGGTTATGGGACTGGTAGAATAATCAGTCGCCATAAAAAAGGCACCTAAAAACAAGCCGCCGCTATAAATATGATACTGCATATACTGCCAAGCAGAAATATCGTGAAATCGGGGAAACAGTAACGTAACTATGGCGACCGTACCGATAAACGAAACAGGAATATGCCAGGTGATTACCCTCTTATAGAGAAGAAAAATTCCTCCCAACAATAAAAGAACCGCACTGGTCTCCCCTATACATCCACCGATACTGCCCAGCATGCAATCGACGACGGTATATTTGTTTGTAATATTAACAAGTTCTCCCCCGCTATTCTTCAGATAAAACAACGGCGTTGCAGAAGACACACCATCAAAAGGAGTGATCCAGGGTCCTTTCATAAAGGTGGAAAAGGACAGAAAGAGAAAGATACGTCCCGCAATTGCAGGGTTAAATACATTTTTTCCAAGACCGCCAAACAACATTTTTACGACAACGATCGCAAAAAACGCACCAATCGGTGGGAGCCATAACGGTGCAGATGGCGGAAGGTTGAATGCTAAAAGCACTCCGGTCACAATTGCAGAGCAATCATAAAGAGTTTGTGTTTTTTTGAATATCAAATTATATAGATATTCAAAAAGAACGCAAGACAGAACGCTGATCAAAATCAAAAAGAACGCTTTCCACTTGAAATAGATCACCGCACCGGCTGCAGCCGGTGCAAGAGCCACCAGAACGTAACCCATAATCTTGCTGACCGTTCGATGGTCTTTAGAGTGGGGTGAGGATGATACGATCAATTCCTTCATTCGCGCTTTCCTCCCCTCTTCTTATAGTTCATCTCTTTTACTTTTTGTTTTCCGATTCTCATATACTGAATCAGCGGTATTTTAACCGGACAGGTGAAAGAACAACAGCCACAATCGATGCAATCCGACACGTTAAGGTTTTGCAGGCGATCAAATTGCTTTGCTTTTACATATTGAGCAATATAACTTGGCATCAAATGCATGGGACACGCCGAAACACAACTGCCGCAACGGATACAATGCACGTCACGATCGATCGCCAATTGCTCTTTCGTCATACAAATTAATCCGGACGTTTCTTTTATCACCGGAACGTCAAGTGAATACTGTGCCGTTCCCATCATCGGTCCGCCCATGATGACTTTCCGGGTGGATTGTTTAAAACCAAAATAATCCAGTACTGCAGAAAACGGTGTGCCAATACGAACATTTACATTACCGGTTCTCTCAACACCATGGCCGGCCACAGTCACGATACGGCGCATCAACGGCGTTCCGGTTACAACTGCACGATAAATGGCGATAATGGTATCAACGTTTAATACCAGATACCCAATATCCGTGGGTAACTTGCCAGAAGGCACCACACGACCGCAAACCGCACGAATCAATTGTTTTTCCCCACCCTGAGGATACTTGGTTTTTAGAATGACGACACGGTTTCGATAGCGGCCCATCCGTTTGTGCAACAATGAGATAGCATCCGGTTTATTGTTTTCAATTCCGATATAAAACTGCTTGACATCCAAAATGTACTGTACCAATTTGATTCCGCCCATCAGGTCATCAATGGATTCAAGAATAACACGATGGTCACTGGAAAGATAAGGCTCGCACTCTGCTGCATTGATTATTAACGTATGGACACGGCCTAAAGCAGAAGAAAGTTTCACGTGGGTCGGAAATCCTTTTCCGCCCATACCTACAATTCCGGCTTCTCGGATCATAGCAATCAGTTCTTCCGGGCTCTTCGTTTCGTAATCCGGACATGCTTCATGGAAACATTCCGAACGATTATCTTCAAAATCGTTTTCAATAATAATTGCAGGGATTCGTGTACCGGTGGGATGATCCCAATCACAAATATTAATAACCGTACCGGAGACCGAAGCGTGAATCGGCGCAGAGATGGAAGAATCGCTATCGGCAATGATCTGCCCGATTCTTACGTAATCTCCCACCTTTACGCAGGGTTCGCAAATCGCACCGATATGCTGAAGCAACGGATAGATCATCTCTTTTTGCGGAGGAAGTGTTTCGATGGGCTTGGAGCGTGTATTTTTATGGGGCGTTGGATGGACACCGCCGTCAAAACGATGAATCCAGTTCAAACGTAAGCCATACCATACAGCCTTAAAATCAATACCGCTTCCTAAAATAGAAAGAACGGTTACACCGATTGCCAAAGCCAGATGATAATAGATTCCAAGGGGGATCTTTAGCCAAACGTCCGCCGTCGTTTTAATTAATTCGCTCCCATTAAACAACAATTCGCGGTTGATGCCAAAATAAACGACAAACAAAACCAGATAGATGAGCAGGAAAATCAGCGCCCCGGTAAAGATCGACCGCTTTCCGCCTTGGCTCTTGGACCAGATCAAAATCAATCCGCATACGTAGCACACCATTCCAACATAGAACAAGAGCATCACTATATATAAAATCGTTCCGAACAAACTAAAAGAACTCAATATACTTTCAAAATACTTTTCAATGCCGCCAAGGTCGGCAAAGATAGAAAACAGCATATGAGTATTCTTCTCCCCGTAAGCCACGATGGGATTAAGGGCAGGTATAAATGCAGAGGCAACCGTCAAAACAGTTAAAATCTGCACATAAAAAAGATGGGTTTTTAAATAACCGAGGATCTTTTTCATTTCATTACTCCTTGAACACAATTTAATTAATTATAACACTTCTACAGCTATTCTGCAAGATTTACTTCTTTTGCTCCGCCTTGGGAGAGACTCCAAATTGCTTTTTATATGCACGATAAAAGGTCGTATAATCCTGAAAACCACATTGAGTACAGGCATCCGTGGGAGTGATACCGGAGGAAAGTAGCTCTTTGGAAAGCAGCAACCGCTTTGTTACGATATAATTCCAAACGGTAGCACCGGTGGATTGCTTAAAGATTCGATTCAGGTGTGCCTTACTCAAATAAAATTCATCACAAAGAACCGAAAGGGATAGTTTATCTGTAATATGTTGGTTAATGTAATAAATCACCGATGTGACCGTGTCCGGCTCCTGAGGTTGATCCATACTTTTTAAAACCTCAAAACATTCAGATAGTTCCCCTAACAAGGCCATTAAATACGATAAACGTAAAGCAGGATCTTCCGTAGCGTTGATCCTCTTTAAAAAGAACTGCCAATTATTTTGAGGAAACATCGCAGCGGGATAATGGTTTAACTGTCCAAGTGGGCGGTCATTGAAGATAGACAGCAACGTACCGTCCGGATCAATCTGCTTTAAGAACGGCAAGTCAAAATTAATGACCCTTCTTCCGTAAATAGAATCATCCTTTAATACGATTTGGTGAGACTCGCTTTTTCGCATCACCATAATATCTCCATGCTGAAGCGGATAGCAGGTGCCTTCTACATAATAATCTGCATTTCCTGCATTAATAGAATAAATCTCGTAAGTATCATGCATATGCATAAAAAAATGATCCTTATCCGGTTTTTCAGATAAATGTTCGGACGCCCGGATATAATAATCCACTTCATCACCCCCTACGTTTCTATTCTAACATATTTTGATACTTTTTTCAATGTTTTATATGAAAAAGCGCTTTTGCGATTGCAAAAGCGCCTTCACAGCGTGTCAAAGAACCCTGTCTTTTTCGTCTTTGACACGCTGGTGAGACTCTCAAAAATGTTCCCGAATTCGTCAAAACGGTCTCGTCGGCGTACGTAGGTACGGTAGAGAGCGTTTTGGCGGATAGCAGAAAATTTCAATTAAAATCTGCATTGCTATGCAGATTTTTCCCTTATAAAGGAACAACGGGAAAGAGTAAAATCTCTTTCCCGCCGTTATATTGTAAAATTGTTACCGACCTTTTGTTCCTTTTTATTTTCTGCGGTCGGGGATTTTTTTGACAGTCTGAAAAAACGCTTTTGCGATTGCAAAAGCGCTTTCAATCAGATCGAGATCATCTCACTCATCTTATAAAGATCCATGGGGAACTCTTTTTTCATCAAGAGGGCTTCCTGAATATCGTAGTTCACCAATTCTTCCTTATGAATACCAACAACACGATGGCTCTTGCCGGAAGCCAACAACTCAACGGCGTAGGTGCCAAACTGGCTGGCAAGCACACGGTCACGGCCGGAAGGAGATCCGCCACGCTGAACATGCCCCAAAATCGTTGCCCGGGTAACAATGCCGGTTCTTTCCTGAATAAAAGCAGAAAGCTCTTCAGCGTGCCCGACACCCTCAGCAACAATGACGATAAAATTACTCTTACCCAAGGCGCGACCATGCTCAATCTTTTCAATAACGTCTTCGGGGGTACATTCCACTTCAGGAACCATGACAAATGCTGCACCGGTAGCAATACCGGCATGTAATGCAATATAACCTGCATTACGGCCCATAACCTCTACCACAGAACAACGCTCATGGGAACGCATGGTATCACGAATTCGGTCGATCAAATCTGCAACACAGTTTACACAGGTATCAAAACCGATGGAATAGTCCGTAGAGCTAATATCGTTATCGATTGTTCCCGGAATACCAATGCAGGGAATTCCACGGGCGGACAAAGCGGCTGCGCCACGGAAAGACCCGTCACCGCCGATCACAACCATTCCTTCAATTCCATGCTTATGACAAACGTCAATTGCCTTTTGCATGCCTTCCTCAGTCTGGAAGAGCTTACTTCTGGCGGAGAACAGCGCAGTACCGCCCATCTGAAGAATATTGGAAACATCACGGAACCCCAACGGTTCAACTTCATCTTCGATCAAACCGGCATAACCTCTATGCACACCAACGACCTCGATCCCCTTTGCAAGCGCCGCACGAGTCACCGCACGAACCGCAGCATTCATACCGGGGGCATCACCACCACTGGTTAATACACCAATTTTTTTTACTTTAGACTCCATAGTATCTACCTCTTAAAATATTAATTTTAAAAATTATAATGCATGGTTCACCAAAAATCAATGCTATTTTACAACAATTTCCGCATCACCAAGCAAATTTTTGAGTTTTTGCAGCAATTCATCGTGAATCTCAATGCCAAATCGATTCAGTGTGGAAACACTCTTCTTCGTATCCTCAAAATAAAGAATACATTCGTGAATTCCGGGATACAAACGAAGTAAATCCAGTACGCTTTCGGTTTCCCTACAAGTACGGCTGGGCAATTTGATATAAAGCCGTTTGGATTTTTCTTGTAATTCTTTTTCCGTCGGTCTACGCAGTTCCTCTAAAAGCAATTTGGTTCCTCGCACCTCATCCTGCTGAATCTTTCCTCGGATAAATGCAAAGGACCCTTTTACGATCGCAGTCCGCCATTTTGCATATACCTTTGGGAACATAATGCCTTCCATCCCGCCGGACAAATCTGAAAGGGACAGATATCCCATTTCTTGACCGGATTTTGTCTTCACCGTTTTATATCCATCCACCTGAGCGAAACACCAGATTTCCTTACCATCCTCTGTCTCTTCAGAAAGAGCGACAGAAAATAAAGTGATATCCTTACGGTTATAGATATGTCGGTATGGCTCAAAAGGATTATCGGTCAAATGAATTCCCAGCATCTCCTTTTCAAAGGCCATTTTGATGGTTTTCTCAAATTCAGGCTGAGGCTCCTTGAAAAAACGCTCCCCGGTCTCCGGGGGTTGATCCAGCATGGAAAACAGTCCGATCTGACCTTCGATCTGACTCTTTTTCTCAATAGAGAGACTGTTTAAGAGCTGTTCGTAGACCATTGTCAAATGCCGTCTTGAATATTTAAAGCAATCAAAGACACCGCATTTAATCATACTTTCAATGGCACGGGTATTAACGTCTAATCCTACAATACGGGAGCAAAAGTCCACAAAATCCTTATATTCCCCATTCTTTTCACGTTCCAACACAATATCATCTACCATCTTAACGCCAACGTTTTTGATCGCAAGAAGGCCATAGACAATACCGTCTTTGGTAGCGTGAAAACGAGAAAAGCTTTTATTAATATGCGGAGGTAAAACCGGAATTCTCATTCGGCGGCATTCTTCGATATATTCCGCCGTTTTCTCGGTAGAACCCAAAACGCTGGTCATCAAAGCGGCAAGATATTCCTTAGGATAATGGGTTTTCAAATACGCCGTTTGATATGCCACCTTTGCATAGCAGGTGGCATGAGATTTATTGAAGGCGTATTTAGTAAAGTCGATCATCTGATCGAAGATTTTATTTGCAACCCCTTTAGAGATTCCTTTTTGCTGTGCGCCTGCTAAAAAGATCTCACGTTCCCGTTCCATTACATCCGTCTTTTTCTTACTCATGGCACGGCGAACGAGGTCTGCGCGGGCATAGGAATAACCCGCCAGATTACGAACGATCTGCATGACCTGCTCCTGATAAACGATACAGCCGTAGGTCACCTTTAAAATCGGTTCCAGTTCCGGTGTCAAATAGCGAATTCGTTCGGGATGGTTCTTATTTTCGATATACATCGGGATCGAATCCATCGGGCCGGGGCGATACAACGAGATCACCGCAATAATATCCTCAAATTCCGAGGGTTTCATGCGCATCAGTACCTGACGCATTCCGGGACTTTCCATCTGGAAGATACCCATCGTATTTCCGCTGGAAAGTGTACGGTAGGTATCCGGATCATTCAGAGGAATTTGATTCATCGAAAACGCCGGATTCTGCTGACGGATCAACTCTTCTGTATCGTGAATAATCGTCAGGTTTCTCAACCCGAGAAAATCCATTTTCAGCAGACCCAATTCCTCTAACGTCGTCATTGTGAACTGGGTAACGTAAGACTCTCCGTTCAATGAAATGGGAACAAAGTCACTGACTTCATTTTCCGTGATCACTACGCCGGCAGCATGGGTGGAATTATGACGGGGAAACCCCTCCAAGCGTAGCGCTTGATCCAAAAGTCTGTGAACCGTCTGATTCGTTTCATACAGTTCTTTCAATGCCGGAACGTCGTTCAATGCGTCCTTCAAAGTAATTCCTAAGCGGAACGGGATCATCTTAGCAACCGCATCCACTTCCCCATAAGGAATCCCCATGGCTCGCCCTACGTCACGTACCGCCTGCTTGGCAGCCATCGTACCAAAGGTGACGATCTGAGCCACGTTATTAGCACCGTATTTATCAATGACGTAATCAATGACTTTACTACGTTTTTCATAGCAAAAGTCAATATCAATATCCGGCATGGTAACCCGTTCCGGATTTAAAAAACGCTCAAACAAAAGATCGTATTCTATGGGGTCGATATCTGTAATTTTCAAACAATAAGAAACTAAAGATCCAGCCGCACTTCCACGTCCCGGACCTACGGGGATATCTTGCTTTTTGGCATAAGAAATGAAATCGCTTACGATCAAAAAGTAATCGACGTAACCCATATCCCGGATCGTATTTAATTCGTAGGTAAGGCGTTCTCTCAACTCGTCCGTGATCACAGAATAACGCGCACGAAGCCCCTCCATACATTGTTCCTGCAAATAGGAAAAACTATCCGTCACACCGGCAGGAAGTTGAAACTTGGGCAGATGAAACTGGCCGAATTCAAAGTCATAATTACAGCTGTCGGCAATCTTTAACGTATTTTCAATTGCTTGTCCGTAACCGGAAAACAACGATGCCATCTCGTCGCCGGATTTCAGATAAAACTCGTCCGTGTCAAAGCCGGGGGCATCTTCATCATCCAGGGTCTTATTCATTTGAATACACATCAGGACCTTTTGGGTAAAGGAGTCTTCTTTTTCGATATAATGTGCATCATTAGTGGCAACCACGGGAATACCGGTTTCTTCATGAATCCGCATCTGGCCCGGCAAGATCGCCGCATCTTCTTTATAACCGTGATTTTGCAGTTCCAGATAATAATCCTCGCCAAAGATACTGCGATAACGCAATGCTTCTGTCTTGGCGCCGTCATAATCACCCAGCAATAGTTTTTGCTGCACGGATCCGCCAATACAGCCGGATAAGCAGATCAATCCCTCGTGGTATTGCTCTAAAAGTTCAAAGTCCGCACGAGGCTTAAAGTAAAACCCTTCCGTAAATCCACGGGAGACGATCTTCATGAGATTGTGATAACCGGTTTTGTTTTTTGCTAAAAGGATCAAATGGGAATACTTTCCATCAAGGTCATATTGCTTATCTTTACGACCGTGGGGCGCCATATAGATTTCACAGCCAATAATCGGTTTAATTCCCTCTTTTTTGCAGGCTTTATAAAAGTCCACCACCCCATACATCACCCCGTGATCCGTGATCGCCAGGGCAGACTGACCCAAAGCCTTTGCCCGAGCCACTACTTCCTGAATCCGACAAGCACCGTCTAAAAGGCTGTATTCCGTATGAAGATGAAGATGAACAAAATTCCTCATTAAATTATCCTTTTAAATTTTTTGCAAAATCAATAATTTTATTCAGCTTACGGCTGAGACTGGGCTTACTTAACCGACCGTCACACAAAGCTGTAAGCTCCGTGAGATTCTTCGTCGGGTTTTCCTGGCGCAAAACGGCCACATAAAGCAGATCTTCCGGTAAGGCGGAGAGCCCTACTTCGTTTTTTATCTTCTCGATCGCATGGATCTGTTCTACCGCTTTATTCATGGCCTTATCAATATTATATGCCGTGCAGTTATCCACCCGATTGTTATTATTATTTGTTTCTTTTTCGATCTTAACATTCATCAGATCAAAAGCGGCCGCTCTGGCACCGAGGATATATAGTAAATCATAGATTTGCTGACTATCCTTTAAATACACCACGTAATTGGAACGGCGCACCACCATTTTGCAGGGAATTCTGCGTTGATTCAAAAACTCTTGTGTTGATTTCGCCGTTATGTAGTCTGATGTAACCAATTCAAAGTGATAACCGCTGAGTGGATCACTGAAATAACCGCCGGCAAGAACGGCACCACGTAGAAAGGCTGCAAACTGATCTTTTTGGCGGATAAACTGTTCATTGATCCGCATAACAGGGCCTTCCTCGCCAAGCATACCGAGCTTTTGGTATAGCGGAGTTAACTGATTCCCCTTCATGGTTGCAGTATAAGTAACTCCACTCTCACTCATTTCAAAAAATACACCCAATAAACCGGCAGAGAGAGTCTGCAAACGATTGATGACAAATACATTTTCAGTCGATAACTTCAGTTGATCGTTGGTAACAGACTGACCGAATAGCACCATGCCATAAAATGCAGCCAATTTACAGGCATCATTTTTTTCTTCAATTTTACAGAGCTCTTCTTTTACATCAAAACAAAAAGACACCTGCTATCCCTCCTTGTTTATTCTCCCAAACTACGGATCTCACATTCTAATTTTACACCGAATTTTTCAAAAACGGTCTCTTGAACATGGGCAATCAATGCACGCACATCATCACCGGTAGCATGATCGTAATTAATAATAAATCCGGCGTGTTTTTCGCTGACTTGTGCACCGCCGACAGAATATCCTTTTAACCCGGCATCCTCAATCAATTTACCGGCAAAATAGCCCTCCGGCCGTTTGAAAGTACTTCCGGCGCTGGGATATTCCAAGGGTTGCTTTGCCTTGCGACGGCTCTGGAGATCCTCAATTTTTGCCAAAATTTCCGAAGGATCCCCTTTTTGGAGTTGTAATTCCACAGCAAGGATCAAATAAGCGGGATGGCACATAAAAAAGCTCTTACGATAGCCAAACTCATGCTGATCTTTTTCCAGAATACAAAGCTCGCCATTCTCGTCTAAATAATGCGTTCTGAGGACGATTTGATCCATGGTGCCATCGTAAGCACCGGCATTCATAAACACAGCACCGCCTAAAGTACCGGGAATACCATGGGCAAATTCCATACCGGTATATCCGGCTTTGGCTGCAAAGGAAGATGCCTTTACATTCTTAACACCGGCACCCACCTTCATTAAGCCGTTTTCATTCAACGTGAGATCACATAGGCGGTCGGTTTTTAAGATCCACTCCTCGCACCCGGCATCAGAACCCAACATATTGGAACCATTTCCGAGATAAACCAAGGTTCTTCCCTGCTCTTTAGCCAATTTCAGGACTGCAGAGCACTGCGCAGCATTTTCCGGATAGATCACGATGCGGGCGGGGCCGCCCACCTTAAACGTGGTCAATTCCGCAAGGGTACTGGTTTCACTAAAGAAAATATGGTGTTTTTTTAGTAACTCTTTTAAATGCTCCATATCTACCTCATTAAAAATCAAACAAACTCAACTGTGCACTGACAGGAATATCTCCGAATACGCCCTCTTTATTCAAAAGCTCACATACCGTAGTGGAAATACCGGCACGCACACGGAATTCTTCCTGAGAGAATACATCTCCTTCGTCCCGTGCTTTCACGATATTATGGGCGGCATTTTCGCCCACACCGCTTAATACGCTGAACGGCATCCGAATTCCATCCTCTTCGATGGTGAAATCCTTCGCTTGAGACTTATAGAGGTGAACCGGTAAAAAGCGAATTCCACGGCACATCGCCTCAATGACCACTTGATATGTATTGATCGTTTCATCGTCCTTCGCCGTTTTGGCTTTGCCAAGGTTTTCAAGACTGCGGATGACGCCACGCAGATGATCTACGCCTTTCACAACGTCAACAGCATTAAAGCCTTCGGGACGAACCGTAAAGGTGGCGCAATAAAATTCCTTTGGATAATGAATCTTATAATAGCCAAGACGCATGGCGCCCATAACATAAGCCGCCGCATGGGCTTTCGGGAACATATACTTGATCTTCAAGCAACTGTCCAGGTACCAATCCGGCAGATCGTGGGTCTTCATCGCTTCGATCATCTCGTCGGTCAACTGCTTCTTTGCCTTACCTTTACGAACGATCTCCATGATTTTAAACGCCATACTGGGCTCCAACCCTTTATGAATCAGATAGACCATGATATTATCACGGGTACCGATAACGTCTTTAATCTCGCATTTTCCCTCTTTGATCAGATCCTGCGCATTTCCGATCCACACGTCGGTACCGTGAGAAAGGCCGGAAATCTGCAACAGTTCTGAGAAGTTTTTGGGTCTTGCTTCCATCATCATCTGACGGACGAATTTAGTGCCCATCTCCGGCAAAGCCAAAGTACCGGTCTCACAATCAATCTCTTCCGGCGTAACCCCCAACGCTTTCGGGCTGGTCAAAAGACTGTAAACCTCCGGATCATTCATGGGAATATCCACAAATTTCAGCGGGGTCAGATCCTCCAGATGCTTCAAAAGCGTCGGCACATCGTGACCGAGAATGTCAAGTTTCAAAATAGTATCATGCAACGAATGGAAATCGAAGTGGGTAGTCAAAATGTCTGATTCCTGATCGTCCGCAGGATGCTGGATGGGACAGAAATCATAGACACTGTATTTCTTGGGAATAACGACCATTCCTGCAGGATGCTGACCTGTGGTACGTTTAATACCCACACAGCCATCCACCCAGCGTTGTTCTTCCGCCTTATTCAGTTTCATCCCCTTGCCTTCCAGATACTTTTTAACATATCCATAGGCCGTTTTGTCTGCAAGAGTACCGATGGTCCCGGCTTTGAACACATAGCCTTCACCGAAAAGCTCCTCAACATATTTATGAGCGGTGGACTGATATTCACCGGAGAAGTTCAGGTCAATATCCGGCACCTTATCGCCCTTAAAGCCCAAGAAGGTCTCAAACGGAATATCGTGTCCGTCGGTCTTCATTGCTTTGCCGCATTTGGGACAATCCTTATCCGGCAAGTCGAATCCGGAACCGACAGAACCGTCTTCAAAGAATTCACTATGCTTACAATTGGGACAAATATAATGCGGCGGCAAAGGATTCACTTCTGATATGCCGATCATAGATGCGGCAAAGGAGGAACCGACCGAGCCACGGGAACCAACAGAATAACCGGCTTCGTTGGACTTCTTAACCAGTTTCTGCGAGATCATATACATAACGGAATAACCGTTACCGATGATGGAGTTTAATTCCCGTTCCAAGCGAGCTTCGACCAACTCCGGCAAGGGATCGCCATAGATATCGTGGGCCGTCTGCCAAGCGATGGAACGCAATTCCTCCTCGGCGCCTTCCATTTCAGGAGCGTGCATTCCAAACGGGATCGGAATAAGTTCTTCCACCATATCGGCAATCTTATTGGGATTTTCCACCACGATTTCATGTGCTTTTTCAAAGGGTAGATACTCGAATTCTGCCAACATTTCCTCGGTTGTACGGAAATACAACGGAGGTTGATTGTCTGCATCTTCAAAGCCGTTACCGGCCATCAGAACACGGCGGAATACCTCGTCTCTGGGATCCAGAAAATGGACGTCGCAGGTGGCAACAACCATCTTTCCTAAGTCTTCACCAAGACTGATGACCTTTTTATTGAAATTCTGCAACTCCTCTTCGGAGGAAGCCATGCCGTTGCGCAACATATAACTGTTATTCCCAATCGGCTGGACTTCAAGATAATCATAAAAAGAGGCAATTTGACGAATTTTTTCTTCCGGTTCTTTATTTACGATGGAGCGGAACAATTCACCGGCTTCACAAGCACTACCGATGACCAAACCTTCTCTTAATCGCTCAATTTCAGAACGATACATCAAGGGACGACGGTAAAAGTGCTTGATATTAGAATATGAGATCAATTCATACAGATGCTTTAAGCCGACCTTATTTTTGACAAGGATAATAATATGGTAACGAGGTGTATTTTTGAGACGATAGGTGCTCTCCGGATCAAATCCGGGCACCGTATCATCAACCAAATATCCCTCCACGCCATAGATCATTTTAAGCCCACATTCACTGGCGGCAGCCTGGGCTCCGGGATAGTTCTGCAGATTGCCATGATCAGTAATAGCAATTGCCTTATGCCCCCAATATGCTGCACGACGGACATAATCTTCAATCGTATTAACCGCATCCATGGTGGACATATTGGTATGAAGATGCAGTTCAACACGCTTTTCATCCGCATGATCCTGACGGATTACGTATTTCGCCTCAAAAATGCACTTGGCATTGATAACGTAGTCCTCTTCATATTTATCATACATGGCCTGACCGGTAGCACCTACTGCTTTACCTGGTTTTAACTGGCCGGAGATCTCATCCGCTTTTTCAGCAGGAACCATGAATTTCAAGATAATGGAACTGGTATAGTCCGTTACGTAGACCGAAAAACGGATGTTCTTTTGATCCCAGGTCGTACGACTGTCACATTTGAAGATATTTCCTAAAACAGATACACTGCCATCCACCTGATTGACCATATTCATCGCATAAAAATTCTTACCGATGCGGTCACCAAGAATGGTTTTATCCGTAGGTTTAAAGGGAATTTTCGGCATTTCCGTCACAACCTGAGGACGGCGCCATTCACGCTTTACCGGCTCCTTGGGCGGAGGCGGTGCATCCGGAACTTCCGGAAGAGGCGGAGCCTCGACGATCTCCGGTTCCGGGATTTCCTGACGATTAGTATCGTCTACTTGCGTGGCACCGGAAAACTCAATTTTACAGGGAGCGCCATACCACTCTCTCAAGATCTCTGCCAAAGTATTCTGGACGCCAAGAGCATTCATAATATCCAATCCGCCATAGCGCAGAGAAACCGTCAATACACCGTCTCGAATCTCAGCAGTGGAATCATTTAAAAAGCCATTAACACCGCCGTTTTTACGCTTGGCACAAAGGACGATATCATCCCAATGAGCGGTATCAATTGTCGTATTCAAATAAGTCGGAATAATCTCTACTGTATGGAGTTCATAGGTGGATTTTACCTTCTCCTCCAATTTGAGAATATGGGAAAAAGGCACATAGCCCGAAAATTCCGCATGTGCCTTTATCATTCTATGTTCCTGATTGACCTCTACTTTTGTAGCATAGGCGCCATCAAGAATTCGCTGTTCCTCATCTGAGAAAATACAACGCTTAAAAAAACTAAGTAGGTTTTTATTTCCCATCTTCCCTATTCCTTGACATTTCATCTATTTCCGCCATCAATGCATCAAATAGCTGATGCTCCGGCACTTTTTTCACAATTTTACCTTTTTTGAAGATCAACCCTTCTCCGTTACCGCCGGCGATTCCCACGTCGGCTTCTCGGGCTTCACCCGGTCCGTTGACTGCACATCCCATGACAGCCACTTTAAGGCCGCTATGATTATTTTCAAGAGCGCGTTCCACCTTTTCTGCGATCTCGATCACGGGAATCTTTGTACGGCCACAGGTGGGACAAGAGACCAACTGGCAGGCGCCTTCCACTAAATCCAGCGCTTTTAAAATTTTAAATCCTGCATAAATTTCTTCTACGGGGTCTGCCGTCAAGGAGACACGAATTGTGGAGCCAATTCCGTCCGCCAAAAGACTGCCGATTCCAATCGCATTTTTAACGATACCCATTTCACGGGTTCCGGCTTCCGTTACCCCCAAGTGCAGAGGATAGTCGCAGACTTTGCTCAAAAGCCGGTAGGCTTCAATCATTTTACGAACGTCGGAACTCTTAATTGAAATTACAATATCGTGGAAATCCAGCCGTTCCAAGATCCGAACGTGGCGCATGGCGCTTTCTACCATCGTCTCCGGCACCGGAGAACCATACTTCTCTAAAAGCTCCCGTTCTAAGGAACCGCCGTTCACGCCGATACGAATGGGGATATTCTTTGCCTTACAGGCATCGACTACGGCTTTTACCTTTTCTTCCGAGCCGATGTTACCGGGGTTGATACGAATCTTATCGGCGCCGGCTTCAACAGACGCAATCGCCATACGGTAATCATAATGAATATCCGCAACGATCGGCATGGAAACCGCCTTTTTCAGACGGCGAATCGTCTCGACACTCTCCTTGTTCGGTACGCTCAAACGAACGATCTCGCATCCGGCCTTCTCCAAAGCAATTGCCTGCGCTACTGCGCCGTCATGATCTCCGGCAGCCGTATTCAGCATAGATTGTACGTAGATACGGCCGTTTCCTAACGTTAAATTGCCGACCCGAACCGTCTTAGACATTGCGATTCCTCCTAAAAGAGATTGATAATATCCTTAAAGGTGACAAGCACCATTAATCCCATCAATAATACCAAACCCACGCCATTTAATGCCATCTCCACCTTGGGATTCAGAGGTTTTCTGCGGATGGCTTCAATCAATAACAAGAGAATTCTGCCGCCGTCCAATGCAGGAAACGGGAGCAAATTCATGATACCTAAGTTAATGGAAATAAAGGCAACCACCATCAAGAGCGAGGACAACCCATTCGCGGCACTCTCCCCAATGGCAGAAGCAGTACCGACGGGGCCGCTGACCTGGCTGTAATCCGCATCCATCGTAAAGATGGAGCCGATAAATGAGTAAATGGATCTTGACACCGATACGGTATAGCCAAACGAATATTTAAACACTGAGAGAAAACTTCGTTTCTCGCCGTAAACCTTAAAGTCGGTATCGTAAAACGATCCAACATTATCCACTTCAATTTTGGGGAACTGAACCTGACTTAACTGAATCTTTTGTCCATCTCTTTTAACCGTCAAATCAAAGTTTTCCGCTTTGCTGTCTTTGGACAAGGCATAGGAAATATCCATATAGGAAAAGATTCTGTAACCGTCAATTTCGACGATCTGATCCCCTTCCTGAAGTCCGGATGCTGAAGAAACGGCGTCCTCATTAAACTGTGCCACGATCGTGGTGGGATAGGCTTCAATCGCCGCATTAATGCAACAGATCAAGAGAAATCCCATCAGGATATTCATCGCCGCACCCATCACCAGAACTAAAAAACGTTTCCATTTGGGCTTCTTGGAAAAAGCATTCTCATCGTCGCTCTCTCCATCCTCCCCTTCCATCTGGACATAACCGCCAATAGGAAGGGCACGGATCGAAAAACGGCAGAGCTTTCCGTCACGCTTAAAAAGCGCCGGGCCCATTCCGATGGAAAACTCATGAACCTTGATCTTTGCCCAAACAGCGGTAAAGAAATGACCGGCCTCATGGGATAAGATCAAAATGCCAAACACCAATACGGTGATGACAATATTAAAAACAACTTGCATTAAAGTTTACCCTCTTCAAATCGTTTACAGACACATTCTCTGGCTGCGCGGTCTGCCGCCAGAACGTCGTCTAATTTTTCGGCATCTCCGTCCGGCGTTTCCTGCAATGCAAATTCCACCAAACGGCCAATATCCATAAATCGGATTTTTCCTTGGAGAAACAACGCTACTGCCTGCTCATTTGCGCCATTAAGAACCGTGGGATAGAGACCGCCTTTTCGGCTGGAATATTTAGCCAGTTTCAAGCAAGAGAAGGTCTCGTCATCCGCTTCTTCAAAGTGCAACGTCTTACCAAACAAGGAAAGAGCAAAGTCTCCGCTGGATACACGCTCCGGATAGGTCAATGCATATTTGATGGGAAGATACATGGACGGTACCCCCATTTGTGCAATGACGGAATGGTCTGCAAACTCCACGGCAGAATGAACGATGCTTTCACGATGAACCACCACTTCAATCTGATCGTCAGTGAGATCAAAAAGCCATTTTGCCTCCATCCACTCCAATCCTTTATTCATTAAGGTGGCGCTGTCAATAGTGATTTTAGAGCCCATACTCCAGTTTGGATGGCGTAAAGCGTCTTCCACGGTAACCTTTTCCAATTCCTCTTTGGTTTTCCCAAAGAAAGGTCCACCGGATGCCGTTAATAAAATCTTATTGATCTTATTATTTCCGGCACCTTGCAGACATTGAAAGATCGCGCTGTGTTCACTATCGACCGGCAGGATACAGACGCCTTTCTTTCGAGCGGCCGGCATGACGATCTGACCGGCGCAGACAAGCGTCTCCTTATTGGCAAGTCCAATGTCTTTTCCGGCTTCAATGGCGGCTAACGTGGGTTTTAAACCAATCATCCCCATCATAGCCGTTACAACGAGGTCCGCATCCGGCACAGAGGCCACAATACAGTTTCCTTCGTCGCCGGCAAAAACCTCACACGGAAAATCTTCTAATCTTTTTCTTAGTATCGCCGCACATTCTGCATCATATACGCTGGCGACAGGGACTTGAAATTCTCGAATCTGCTGTTCCAACAGTTCTATATTGCTCCCGGCACTAAGGGCAACTACACAAATACCCAGATCTCTGCAGACCTGCAAAGTCTGGGTACCGATTGATCCCGTTGAGCCAAGAATTGATATCTTCTTCATAAACTCACCCTATGAAATTTATCTGATAAAGCTTTGCGTATTCATCAAAGCAAAGAACGTGGGGGCGATAAAGATCAAACTATCCATCCGATCCAAAATCCCCCCATGCCCCGGAAGGATCTTACCAAAATCCTTAATTCCGTACGAACGCTTGATGTAAGAGAAAGAAAGATCGCCGATCTGGCCGATCACCGTACAGGAAAAGCTATACAGCAGAACCAAGGCCCAATTGATGGAGGCACCGGTAAGATTCTGATAAACGTAGCAAAACAGGAAATAGATTCCAATGGAGAAAACTGCTCCGCCAATACATCCTTCCACCGATTTTTTAGGACTGATCAAGGGGAACGGACGATGCTTGCCGATCAGAATACCGGTCAGATAGGCAAAAATATCGGTACACCATGCGCTACACACGATGCAGAGAACCATAAAGAAAAAGCCATGGTTCTCGATACGACGGATCAGGATGATATTACTCATAAAACAAGTAATCACAAAGGTGACAAACATCGCCACCGTGGCTTCGCTGAATTTTGTCCGCTCAAAATTCACCATCAATACGATAAACAAAAAGACCAAATACAAAAATGAAATGATGATGACACCAAAATACGGACTGCGATGGGGGTAAAGGAAATCCTGAACCAAAAATGAAAGAGGAACCGCCACACCATATGCTAAGCTCGGAAGCAACAGTCTCTTTTTGGTGGCGCAGCCGGTACAGGTCAACGCTTCCCAAACACAGATACAGATCAATGCCGCAATTGCGATCTCAAAAAACGGAGAGAAGGCGGATATGGCAAACAAAAAGATAAAGATCCCCAATATGATCAATGAGGTCCATAATCTCTTTAGAAAATTTTCTTTCATACTCCGCCAAACCTCCTGTTTCTCTTTTGATAGTCAATAATTGCCTGATCCAAATCAGATGGCTTGAAATCGGGCCAAAGAATGTCGGAGTACCAAAACTCCGCATAGGCAGACTGCCAAAGCAAGAAATTAGACAACCGTTTCTCGCCGCTGGGACGGATTACCAAGTCTACCGTATCACAGTCCTCAAAATAAAGCATCTTCCCAAACGTTTCCGGGCTGAGGTCTTCCGGTTTCATCTCCCCGTTCTGCACCCGTTTAACCGCTTCACGTGCGGCATGAACGATCTCATGCTGACCGCCGTAATTCATCGCCACGTTTAAAGTCAAACCTTCAAAATGCTTAGTCGCTTCCATGATCTTCTGCATCTTCTCCAGTAATACGCCGGAAAAGGCAGACATATCACCCAAGAAACGAATTCTGACCTGTTCCTTTTCAAAGGTATTCAATGCATCGTCGATAAATTCTTCCAAAACCTTCATAATCCTGGAAACTTCTTCTTCCGGACGCTGCCAGTTTTCGGTGGAAAACGCATATACCGTCAAATTCTTTAAACCAATATCACGGGCATAATAGGCAATGGTTTTAAACACCTTTGCGCCGGCCACATGACCTGCATAACGGGGCAACCCCCGTTTTTGAGCCCACCGGCCGTTGCCATCCATAATAATGCCGACATGAGCCGGAAGGCGCTCCGGGTCGATCTTTTCGGTTGTCTTATTTCTAAATAAACTCAACTTGCTCTCTCCTCAGGATCAGACAGCCATGATCTCCTTTTCTTTCTCGGCAACCATTTTGTCGATCTCAGCGATATATTTATCAGTCAATTTCTGAACATCGGTCTCAATGCCCTTCATCTCGTCTTCGGTGATCTCCTTGGCCTTCTCCTGCTTCTTAAATTTATCCAAAGCATCCCGACGAACGTTACGGACTGCAACCTTTGCATCCTCACCCAATTTCTTCGCTTCTTTTGCTAATTCCTTACGGCGCTCCTCCGTAGGCTGGGGGAAGCTGAGACGGATCACCTTACCGTCATTGGAAGGAGTGATACCGATATCGGAGGCAAGAATTGCCTTTTCAATTTCTTTCACCAGAGTCACGTCCCAAGGCTGGATCATCAACATTCTGGGTTCCGGAACGCTGACCGCTGCCACTTCGTTTATCTTGCTGGAGGCACCGTAATAATCCACACGCAAACGATCTAAAACAGCAGGATTAGCACGGCCGGCACGCAGACCGGCATAGTCGTTACCGAGTGCTACTAAAGTTTTCTTCATTTTCTCTTCAAATTCAACATAGTTTGCCATTCTCTTATTCTCCTTTATTATCAATCGTTGTACCAATATCCTCGCCCATCACCGCACGGACAATGTTGGAGGGATCTGACATATCAAACACATAGATGGGAATGTTATTATCGTTACAAAGAGCAGCGGCTGCACTGTCCATGACGCCCAACTGATTTTTCAGAATATCCATATACCGGATATGATGCAGTTTCTTAGCGTTAGGATCCTTCTTGGGATCGGCTGTATAAACACCATCAACGTTGGTAGCCTTGAAGATGACGTCGGCATTCACTTCAGCTGCACGTAAAGCAGCACAGGTATCGGTGGAGAAATAAGGGTTACCGGTACCGCTTGCGAAAATTACTACGTAACCTTTTTCCAGGTGCGCAATTGCACGGTTACGAATAAACGGCTCTGCGATCTGGCGCATTTCAATTGCGCTCATAACACGGCACTCAACGCCATTCTGGATCAAAGCATCCTGCACAGTAAGCGCATTCATCGTCGTGGCCAACATGCCGATATAATCCGCTCTGGTGCGGTCCATCTGCTGATTACTTCTACCGCGCCAATAGTTACCGCCGCCAACGACGATGGCAACCTGGACCCCCTTATCCACACATTCCTTAATGTAGGAACCGATCTTCAATACATATTCAAAATCAATTCCGGATTTGCCACTTCCGGCAAGAGCCTCGCCACTCAGTTTTAAAAGGATTCTGCGATACTTAAGATCTGCCATAAAATCCACACTCCTAAATTAAAGTTTATTTATAGTTATTATAATATATTATAGACTTATTGTAAAGAAAAATATAAAAAAAGAAGTAACAAAAATCGTTACTTCTTTTTAGATTATTTAGTTTTGTTTTTCGACGATCTTCGGGACTCTTGCAATCAGCAAGCCGGCGACCGCAGTAATCAGGATCTCAGGGATCATATACATTCCGTTATAAACAAGACTATAAATAAATCCAAGCAATTCCGGGCTCACAGATTCGACCAACTTGGCCCCCCAAGCCGGGAAACCATCTTGAGTGAAGAACCACTCTGCCCAGCCGGAGAACAGAATATAACCGGATAAAATATGAGCAACGTATCGCGCGAAAAGAGCCACAACAGCGCCACATGCCAACGAGACACCTGGCTTTTTAATTCGATTACGGAAAAGACCACCGAGGCCAAGCAAAGTATAGGCCAGAACATAATCCAAAATCACCATGATGAGAGCGTTCAAGATCATCACACCGTCACCAAAGTAATCCGCTTGGAAAGCGGCAGTTACCGTTTTGACACCCAACGCCATCTGTAAAACGGAATAAACAACACCGGAAAATAATCCCCATTTTACGCCATAGCGATAAGAGATCAGCACCACCGGCAGCATACTTGCCAAGGTCAACTGACCGCCAAAGGGCAGTTCCGGTATCAGGAACTTACTGACCAGTTCCAGTACCACTCCGAGTGTCAATAGCATTGCACTCTCAACCAACATATGTACGCGTTCTTTCTTCATCTTTCATACCTCCTATCGAAAAAGAAAGACCCTGCGCAGTATGTCAGCGCAGGGCCTAATAAAAGGCAATTATTTTTCCTACGTCGGCATTACCCGCATCAGGTTCATGGGTTAGACGGATCTATCCGTCCTCTCAGCCGAGTTTACTCAGCACCCCTTTTATATGATGTGTATTTATATTACTCCATCCGTTCCAGTTTTGTCAAGAGTTTTTTGAAATAATCCGGTAATGGACTTTCAAAAATCAAATGTTCACCTGTAATGGGATGGTCAAACCCCAGTACTCGGGCATGGAGACATTGCCCCTCAAAATCAAGATTGATTCCGGGAACGGCACGCCCATATACCAGATCGCCGACCACAAAATGTCCCAATGAAGAAAGATGCACTCTGATCTGATGGGTACGTCCGGTCTCCAGTCTGCAAGCCAGATGAGAAAATCCTCGATACTGGTGTAACACCTCATAATGGGTCACGGCACGTTTGGTATTCTTAGCTCCCACCGCCATCTTTTTACGATCTTTCTGGCTTCGGCCGATTGGAGCGTCCACGGTTCCCTTTTCCCGGGACATCTTCCCAAATACGATCGTCTCATAGACCCGGTCAATCGAATGTTTCTCGAATTGCGCAGAAAGCCCTTGATGGGCACGATCGTTTTTTGCGATCACCAAAAGACCGCTGGTATCCTTATCAATTCGATGAACAATACCAGGTCTTTTTTCGCCATTGATCCCGGACAAGCTATCTTTACAATAAGCCAGCAATCCATTCACCAATGTATCGCCGGTATGACCGGGTGCCGGATGAACTACAACGCCTTTAGGTTTATTCAACACCAAAAGATGTTCATCCTCATAGATGATATCAAGCGGCATATCGCAAGGAAGCGGTGCTGTTTCTTCCGGCGGCGGAATCTCTACAGCAATAACATCGCCAATCTTAGTGCGATAACTCTTGGTCGCCTTGTTCTGATTGACGGTAATTTTAGCGTCTTTGATTAGATTTTCAATTCTGGAGCGTGAAAAATCCTCTAATTTCTCTGCTAAAAAGGCATCCAAACGGATGCCTTCTTGCTCAACAATCAATTCATAACGTTCCATCTGATGGCTCCTCTTTTTTCTTGCTGTCATCAAAATCGCCGGAGAAAAAGATATAAAAAGCCAAAATGATCGTACCGCAACAAACAAATATATCCGCCACGTTAAAGACCGCAAACTGATAGCCCCAGAAATTAAAGGCAAAAAAGTCTATCACCTCGCCCAAAAACATCCGGTCGATCATATTCCCTATTCCGCCGCCAATCACCAAGGAAAGCGAAAGAATTCCAAAGGGATTCTTAACCCGTCCGGAGCACAACGCAACGACAGCACCAATAATGACAATAGTTGTGAAAATCATAAAGATCCAGCGTTGATTGGCAAGCATACCAAAGGCTGCACCTGTATTGCGAACGTGGGACAGCGAAAAGAAATCGGGGATCAAAACAATGGAATCATTAATAGGGATTTTTTTGACCACGATCCACTTTGAAATCTGATCCAAAAGAACCAGAAGAAGGGACAGAAAAATCCAGTAATAACGCTTAAAAAACTTCAACTGCTTCTCCTTATTCGTCTTTATTGATATCGTAATCAACACCGAATTTCAGATTTTCAAACTTCAAGGGTTTTACTGCCGGCGCCTCTTCTTTTGCAGCTTCCTTTTCCTTTAATTTGAACTCGACGGTATTGCCGTTGGAATCCGCCGGCTCTTCAGCAACAGGTTCCTCGGCAACAACGGGTTCTTCAACCGCCGGAGCAGGCTCAGTTTTCACTTCTTCCTGCACGGGAGCGGGTTCTTCTTTTTCTTCTACCTTAAAATCAGGCAGTTTGGAAATTGAAGTCAAATGAGCCTTATAAAGTTCAATGATCGTATTCTTAAATTCAGAAACTTCGCCATGGAGATAGTCCAATTTCATCTGCTCTGCCTGAGTCGCAGCATGAATAGCAGCGATTTCTTGAGCAGATTTTGCCTGCTCTGCATCGATCTCTGCACGGCAACGTTCCTGAGCTGCACGGATCGCATCAGCAGATTCTTTCTCTGCTTTATTCAAGATTGCTCTCGCCTGCTCTTCAGCGGCAGAAATGATCTCGGCAGCACGGGCTTTGCTGGAGACCTCCACTTCTTTTTCACGCACTTCAATCTCACGCAGTGTGGTCTCATTTAATTTTTGCGCATTAATAATGGCAGTTTTTAAAAACTCTTCGTCCTTTTTATAATCTTCGATTTTGGCGAGACATACCTTCAGTTTCTCCACCAATTCGTTATTCTCTGTGTAAAGTTTGCGATAGTCTGCCTCAACTTCATCTAAAAAGGCATCCACTTCATCACGGCGGTATCCGCCTAAAACGCTCTGTTCAAATTCTTTGCTCTGAATTGCATCGGGGTTTAACATCTTTAGATCCTCCTAAATATATTTTCGGCACTCCAAAACAGACCGTCCTTTTCTCGTCTGCTGGCCGCAATCATCAATGATCCACTTGCCCAGCCCACGAATAATCACACAGTCTCCAGGGTGCACTTCCTTTGTTTTTTTCTCTAAAAGTACATGGTTTAAATAAACAGATTTTCCATCAATTAGTTGATTCGCTTGTTCCCGAGAGGTTTTTGCCAAACCGCCCACAACTGCATCGGCACGTAAAGACGCCACCGTGATACGTAGATAATCAAAATGAGGCGCCGGTATTTCATACGTTGGCGGTGCCTCAGACAATTTCACCGTTTGACGGCCGATCGAAGTGACATTTTGAATCAAGAACTCCTTAATATGTTCTGAGGCAAAGAACAAAACTTCACCATCACGAACGATAATATCTCCCAGCACGTCACGGCGAATTCCCAGTGCCATCAAGGCGCCCAAGACATCTCGGTTAGACAAAGCATCAGGCTCCGGACAACTCACCTGCAATAAGACGATGGGAAAGCACAATCGCAACGTCTCACAGTCATAGGAAGAGATCGCCAATATTTTTCGCTCACAACTATCATGGCCGCCATATAAGCAATACGGCGCACCATAACGCCGGCAGACGGCTTCCGCTTCCATACAATCTTCCGGCGTCAAAAAGCCGGAAAAAGCCATAGATTCTCCTCCGGCTTCACGGCGGATCAAATCCTCGATCCGTCCCACCAAAAGATCTCGTTCATTCATCTTAGTACTCCGGCCAGCCAGCTAACGGCAGAGACCAAAAGGCGAAGAAAGAAAAACAAGATCAACGGTGAAAAATCAACCGGTGAATTTTGAAAATAATAGAACCGGCTTAAAAAACGACGGATCGGCACCAAAGGCGGTTCCGTAATCGACGCCAATAAACGGATAAATCCATTTTGAGGGTCACGGATAAACCATGTGGACAAGCAATAAATCAGCATGATGGCTGCATAAATGCTGATCAAGCGACTCAGCACATAAGCGACGTATATCAAATCAATATTCCTCTTCTTTTACTTCGTCCATCAATTCGCCCTGTAATCCAACATTACGGGGAGTGACAGCATATGTACTATGAGCTACACGCTGAAGATCGCCGCCCTGGGCGTAAACAACACCGCTCAGGAAATCCAAAATTCGCTGAGCCATCTCTTTATTGCAGTTTTCCAGATTGAGCAGTACTGCACGATTTCCCAAAATATGGTCTGCCACAGTGCGTGCGTCACTATAGTCATTAGACTTAATGATCACCATATTGACCTGACTTCTGGAAGAAGGCGCAGGAGTTCTCGGCGCAGGAGTACGATAGGTCTCTCTTTTGGGGGCGTCCTCTTTGACAGAAGCAACCTCTTCTTGCATCTCTTCTCCGCCAACGATGTCATCATCGTCAGGAATTCCGATCACTGCTTTAATTTTGTCCCACTTACTCATATCATTATACCTCCCGGTTTAATTTCTGGGGCCGAAAATGCCACGTCCCACACGGATAAAAGTGCTCCCGGCGGTGATTGCATCTTCATAATCACCGGACATTCCCATTGATAAAATGTCCATACTAATATTATCTATCTTTTTCTCTCTGATGTCAACCGACATTTGCTTCATTTTTAAAAAATATTGCAGGTTTTGATGCTCCTCTACTGCAATCGGCGGAATACACATCAAGCCTCGCACCCTAATTCCAGGTAAAGTAGAAATACTTTCCAGCAATTCGAGAAGTTCCGACGGATCAATTCCACCTTTAGATAATTCATTTCCAACGTTAACTTCAACTAAAACATCCTGAATCTTTCCAATTCCTTCAGCGCGCTTAGAAATCTCCTTTGCCAGTCGTAAGGAGTCCACCGAATGAATCAGATCTACTTTATCAATGATATATTTCACTTTATTGGTCTGAAGCTGACCAATTAAATGGATTGTCACGTTCTCTTTATGAAGCTGATCATATTTTTCAAGCAGTTCCTGAACTCTGTTTTCGCCGATATGACGGACACCGCAGTCTATGGCATAATTGATCTCTTCGGCAGTCCGTGTCTTCGTCACCGCCAAAAGTTCTGTGTCGTGTCCCTCTAACTGACGAAATATGGTCTCCAGGTTCGTTTTTATTTCCGAAAATCCCATTAGGTTACCGCCTTTCCGTCGTAGAGATGCGATCCCTTGTACACTACCTGATCATAAATTCGAAGCGTCCCGTTTTCGGCAGGAGTATATTCCACGATTGCACTGGTTCCGTTGTTATAAAGAATGTGAACCTTTCTATAGCGCAGCAAGAGCCCCACCTTCACAAATACGCCATCTTCTCCATCCACCTTACGCAGAGCACTTTGGCGCACCACAATTCCGCTATAATTTTTGACAATCAGCTGTACTTCTTCTTGACGAAGCGTCAATATATTTTCATGGATCACAGAAGAAGAAAGCAATAAAATACACTCTTCCCCACTTTTTCTGATATCCGATACCGTACATTTAATTCGCTCCGTACCATACGACGGAATTTTAATATATACAGTATCATTCACTTCCAGCCGATCCACCGCATCCTTCTTCACTTTCATTGCCACGGTCCAGCTGTTATCATAAACAATTTTGCCGAGGTTGCTATCGGAATCCATTGTCTTTTCCGCCAAAGACTTCACCTCGTCATAGTTCTCTACCGTTAGATCTTTTAGACGGGCCAGAGTTAATTGATCTTCCAAGCCGTCTGTCATAAGTGAAAAATAGCCGCTTTCCTCTGTACGCAGATTTTCAACACTGCTTCCGGCAGAACTCTTTAATGAGGCAAGTTCTTTACGCAGATCATCCAAAACCGTGTCATAACTGACCAAATCACCGGAAGCAATCTTTTTCTTCATCAAATTGATCTGCATATCATCCGCACGATGAAACGCATCTAATGCCCTTCCTTTTCTGGCAGAGAGAGTAATTTGACTCAGATCAGCATAGATGGCCTGTTCGATACTGCTCACGGCACTTTGATAAGAGCCACTATGCTCCAGTACTTCCTCATAGGTCGCAATTTTTTCCTCGACCTGACGAATCTCTTTACGCACCTTGGCAGAACGTTCGTCTGAATAGACCCGTGCGATCGTACCGCCGGCGGCGATCCGCTCCCCCTCGGCACGCACTACATCCAAATAGTCATATCCGGAACGACTGATCACCTTTTCATTTCTGAAAAAGATGCCGTTTGCTTTGACAACCTCATCCATCTCGCCCATAACAGCGCTTTCCGTCTTGATGGAAACGAAATTATACTTATAGATCTGGTAACCGACCACCACAACGGCAAAAACCGACAGCACAGCGATAATAATTTTTATAAATCCCAGTCCGCTTGTTTTCATTCGTCTCCTCCTTTCAAGAACGTTTCGCAATATTCGATCGCTTGATTGAGCAACTCTTCTTCTGAACATTCATCTCTATAAAGCCAATGGATTTCTTTATTTCTTCCAAACCAAGTCAACTGACGTTTGGCATAGTTTCTGCTTTTTTGCTTCACAAGTTCTAAAGCATCTCTTATAGTCCCGTTACATTCCAAAGCATCAATGATTTCCTTATACCCGATTGCGGCCCTTGCAGTAGAAGAAAGTGCAAAATTCGCCTTAAGATGCTGTACTTCATCTAAAAGACCGTCTTTTTCCATCAGATCCACTCGTAAATTGATCCGCTCATACAATTTATTGCGATCTCGAAAATTCAATCCAATCCACAACACATCATAAGGACTTTCACGATGGCTTTCTTTTTGAAAATCAGAAAGTTTTCGCCCAGTTGATTCTAAAACTTCCAATCCTCGAATAATTCTTTTTTCATCATGCGGGTGTAGTTTTTCTGCAAGAACCGAATCTTTTTGCATTAACAGCTCATAGAGAGCCTCGCCGCCAGATTCTTTGGCCATCCTCTGATACTTTTCACGGACAGCCTCCCGGATGGGAATATCAAAGAAATCCGTATTCCCCAGTAAATGATCCAGATAAAGTCCGGTTCCACCGCAAAGGATGGGGAGGCAACCACGCTCAGACATTTCATCCAAAACAGCTTTGGCATCCTGAGCGTAGCTTGCCACATTATAGGTTTCTTCAACACTGATATGCCCCATTAAATGATGAGGCACACCGCACCGCTCTTCCATGGTCGGCTTTGCCGTCCCAATCTGCATCTCACGGTAGATCTGCATGGAATCCGCCGAGATAATCTCGGCACCGAAATGAGAGGCCAAGGCAACGGAAAGTCCGGTCTTACCGGAAGCCGTAGGGCCTACGACCGCAATGATCTTTTGCTTTCCCATCCCTTAAATCCTCTTAAATGCTTTCTCAATTTCTTTTTTGCTATAGGCAATTAAAACAGGTCTGCCGTGAGGACATTGATGAACTTCATCATCACGGATCAATTTTTGAACCAACGCTTTTAATTCTTCCGGATTATTGATATTTCCTGCCTTGATCGCCGCCTTACAAGCAACCGTCTTCAAAGCATGATTTTCACGTTCAGTACTGCTGTTTTTCTTTCCACGCATCCAATCAGATAAAATCTCCGTAAAGGCATCCACAGCAGTTTCTCCCGTCAAACAAACGGGACGGCTTCTTAAAATGATCTGACGTTCGCCGAAGGCTTCCAATTCAAAGCCAATGCGCTCAAATTCCATACGGTTTTCCAAAGCAAAAGCCATCTCATCCTGATCGAGACGAATCTGCTCCGGAACCAGCATCTGCTGATGCGCCGCCTTCTCTGTCTCTTGTTCTTTTAAGAGTTTTTCAAAGATCATTCGTTCATGGGCGGCATGTTTGTCTACCAAAAACAGATCCTCTCCGCTTTCTACCAAAAGATAGCTATTAAATACCTCACCAATGTAGCGATACGGAATCTCTTTTTCTGTTTTTACTATGGTCTGTTGCTCCGCTACGGAAGGAAATGCCACCTGATGTACTACTGTATCCGGTGTTTTCACCTGCTTTCCGGGTTCCGGTTGACGCAGGGCATGAAAACCACCGGTCTGAAAACTCGCTTTGGGCGGAAGAGTCACACGTCCTTCTTCATCTTCAATCGTTTTTGCCGGCTGTACTTTTGGAGTATAGACCGGCTTAGCCGGAGGAGTCGGTTGCGCCTTCGGCGTAAACAACGGTTCCGGCTTTTCTAAGACAGTTACCGCAGGAGTCTTTGCAACGGGTTTTGGCTCAGGCATCGGTTTCTTTTCTTTTACAACCGGAACAACCGGTTCACGGTTTTGCAAGGTTTGCTTATTCAAAGCACCTTTTATGGCATAATAGACTGCTTCAAAAATCAGTTTTTCGTTGGAAAATTTAACTTCCATTTTGCTGGGATGGACGTTAACATCGACCAAGCCGTACGGCAGATTGATCTTTAGAACACATATTGGATGGCGCCCGTGAAACAGATCGTTTCGATATGCCTGTTCAATGGCGGCAAACACCGTCTGACTGCGCACTAAACGTCCGTTAATATAGCAAAGCTGGTAGTTGCGATTGGGTTTTGTGACCGTCGGTTCACCGGTATAACCGTAAACACGCACCTGCTGTACTGTCGTATCCACCTGCAGCATTCCTTTGGTAACTTCCCGACCCATTACCGCATAGATCACGTCCAAAAGTTTCCCACTTCCGTCCGTAGTTAAGGTTGCCTTTCCGTCCTGGATCAGACGGAATGCGATCTGGGGATTTGAAAGCGCCAAGCGATCCATCAAAGCAGCAATATTGCTCCCCTCTGCACGATCGGTCTTCAAAAACTTCATTCTTGCAGGAGTATTAAAGAATAAATCACGGATGATAATGGTAGTCCCTTGCGGTGCGCCGAAATCTTCGCAGGAAATCTCTTTTCCGCCCTCTAATTCAAGGCGTGTACCAATTCCCTCCATAGATGTCAGCAACTCCACCTTGGAAACCGCAGAGATGGCCGCCAATGCCTCACCACGAAAACCCAACGTTTCAATGGCGTAAAGATCAGACAGATCCCGGATCTTACTGGTAGCATGGCGCAGAAAACAGTTTCTGGCATCTTCCCGGTTCATACCGCATCCATCGTCGGTTACCCGCATATAAGTAATACCGCCGTTTTGAATTTCAACGGTAATATGCTGTGCGCCGGCGTCCATGGCGTTTTCCACCAATTCCTTGATGACACTTCCGGGACGCTCAACAACCTCGCCGGCGGCTATTTTATTGGCAATATCCTGATCCAAAACATGAATCTTCGGCATTCCCTTACAGCTCCTTTGCTTTTTGCGCTAATTCATACAAAATTCCCATTGTCTCAATGGGGGTCAACGTGGTAACGTCCAGTTCTTTCAGTCGATTAATAATGGCGTTTTGCTCCATATAACTCAGGCTGATCTGCGCATCCTCTTCCACCACAGTTTTCTGCGGACGAACGGGACGACCCTCAGATTTATCAATTTCTTGCAGGATCTTCTTTGCGTTTTTCACAACCTCAGCACGAACTCCGGCCAAGGCGGCAACTTCAATACCATAACTCTCATCGGCGCCGCCCGGAACGATCTTACGCAGGAAGATAATATCATCTCCACGTTTTTTGACTGCAATATTGTAGTTTACAATACCGGTTCCTTGATCGCCGAGTGCACACAACTCATGGTAATGGGTTGCAAACAAAGTCTTCGCACCGAGTTTTTTAGGATTATTCACATATTCCATCACTGCACGGGCGATACTCATTCCGTCGTAGGTAGAGGTTCCACGCCCGATCTCATCAAAAATCAACAGCGATGAGGGGGTCGCATGATCCAGAATATGCGCCACTTCAGTCATCTCAACCATGAAGGTGGATTGACCGGAAGAAAGATCATCCGAAGCACCCACACGGGTAAAGATCTTATCTACAATGCCGATATGGGCGCTTTTAGCCGGCACAAAACTGCCGATCTGCGCCATCAAGGTGATTACCGCCACCTGGCGCATATAAGTGGATTTACCCGCCATATTGGGGCCGGTAATTAATGCAAGACGGTGATCGCCTTGATCTAACTGGGTGTCATTGGGGACAAAAAGCGTATTCTTTGCAACGCTTTCCACCACCGGATGACGGCCTTCGATGATCTGAATCTCATCGCTCTCATCCACAACGGGGTTTACATAATTATTTTCCTGCGCCACCTGCGCCAAGGATGCAAGAACATCTAAAACCGCCAAAGCAGAGGCTGCCGCCTGAATTTCCTTAAACCGTTCCCCTACTTTTTCTCTAATCTGACAGAATAGTTCATATTCTCTGGCCTGACAGCGCTGTGTGGCATAAAGGATCTTGGTTTCCAGCTTTTTTAGATCTTCCGTAATATACCGCTCGCAATTCACAAGGGTCTGCTTACGGATATAATGCTCCGGCACCAGATCATAATATAATTTGGTTACCTCGATATAATAACCAAACACTTTGTTGTAACTGATCTTCAAAGATTTGATGCCGGTCTTTTCCCGCTCCTCCGCCTCACACTCCCGTAGGATCCGAACGGAATCGTTGGCCAAAGCACGGCATTCATCCACTTCGGCATCATAGCCGGTACGAATAATATTTCCTTCTTTGATCGTCAGGGGGAGCTTATCGTCGATCGCCGCACTGATCAGATCATAAAGATCATTCATGTCGGAAAGCTTATTATTGGCATCACGCAACAATCCGGCATTGAAATTCGCCAAAATTTCCTTAATTGCAGGGAACAATTCAAAGGTCTGCCCCAGCGCACTGATATCCCGTGCATTACAAGTACCCAGCATGACACGGGTCATCAACCGTTCAATATCGTAGGTCTTCTTCAAAAGTTCACGCAGATCGTCACGATACATGACGTTGCTCTTCAACTCTTCTACAGCCGTCAAACGGCGGTTAATATCGTGAATATTAACCAAGGGACGTTCCAGATATGTACGCAAAAGTCTAGAGCCGGCCGAGGTCTTGGTTTTATTCAGCACATAAAACAACGTTCCTTTTTTATCGGTTCGGCGGATACACTCGGTCAGTTCCAGGTTGCGCCGTGTGGCAGCGTCCAATTCCATATACTGTTCCGGTTGGAAGACCTTCAGCTTGTCCAGATATCCAATATCACATTTTTGGGTCTCAGAGATATAAGCTAAGAGATAATAGAGACAAGCAATTGCTTCCTCCTCGTCCGGAATATCCAATTTACGAAGGTCGTTGACGTGGAAATGAGTCATCAAAGCCGTTTCACGGCCACGGTTTTCATCGGCAGTCAAGGCGGTAACCAACGTTCCAAGACGCTCTTCAGCATACTCGATCGCATCCTGATATCTTCCCCGTTCATTGATCAGCATTTCACTGGGCGAAAAACGCACCAGTTCATTGATGATCGCTTGGGGGTCAGCATTCTTTAAAACCGTCATTTCAATATCACCGGTGGAAATATCCGCAAAAGCAAGGGCAGTACATGCTTCCCCGGCAAAGACGCAAGCCAAGTAATTATTCTTATCGTCTTCCAGCATACTGGACTGGGTAACCGTACCGGGGGTAATTACCTTGACCACGTCACGGCGCACCAAACCCTTGGCATTTTTGGGATCTTCTACCTGCTCGCATATTGCAACTTTATAGCCGTTGGCAACCAACTTTGCCGCATAACTTTCATAGCTATGAAACGGCACACCGCACATCGGTGCCCGTTCTGCAAGTCCGCAATCCTTTCCGGTCAAGGTCAATTGCAGTTCCCGTGATGCCGCCTCGGCATCATCAAAGAACATTTCGTAGAAATCGCCAACCCGATAAAAAAGAATATAATCTTTATAGCGGTTTTTAATTTCAAAAAACTGCTCCATCATTGGAGAAAGTTTTCCCATGGGAGTCCCTCCAGATCGTCGTAATTAGTGGCAGCCACCGCAGGTGGAGCAATCATGAGTACAGCTTGAAGGCTCCTCGCTAGTTACATAAAAAGAAATGACACCGTTTACTTGACCCATCATCTCCTCAACAGCCTTGGCAGTCTCCTGCATTACCTGCATCTTTTCGTTTGCCATGATCTTTTCATAAACACCTTTGATGCGCTCTTCCACCTCGGCAATCCGCTCTGCATCCTGCTCTTCCGCCTCGGAAAGAGACATCATCGTCATACGATGCAAATTGAATTCCTGCACCAGTTTCTGTACAGCATCATCCTGCTCATAGGCAGCCTTAGCGGCGTTATACTTCAAAATCTGCTCACTGCTCTGCAACAGAGCTCCTAATTCTTTTGCTTTTTCGATAATCTCAGTCATTTCTATTTACTCCTTTATTTTTCCGTCCAAGGACCAGCTTTTAGCCTTGGTCACTGTTACTTCACAAAATTGACCGATCAACTCGGCCGGTCCGGCAAAATCCACTGTCTTTCCGCCCATGGTTTTTCCGGAAAGGGTGTTGGGATCGTTTTTACTGAACGATTCCACGTATACGGGAAGCGTTTTACCCTCTAATTCCTTGTTTTTCTTTAAGCAAACCGCATGCTGGAGTTCCAGCAAACGATTGAACCGTTCCTTCTTCACCGATTCTTCGATCTGATTTTCATAGGTTGCCGCTTTGGTTCCCGTACGCTTAGAATACAGAAAGGTAAACAGATTATCAAACTGCACCCGTTCTACAAGATCCAAAGTACCTTGGAAATCTTCTTCCGTCTCTCCGGGGAACCCGACAATGACGTCACTGGTCACCACCACGTCCGGCATCACCTTTCGTGCATATTCGATCAAACTGTAATAAGAATCCGCCGTATAATTACGATTCATCTCACGCAGGATCCTGTCGCTCCCAGATTGGAACGGCAGTTGAAGCTGGTGACAAACCTTCTCACAAGAGGCCATTGCGTCCAAAAGCTTCGTACTGCAATCCTTAGGGTGGCTGGTGGTAAACCGAATCCAGAATTCCCCTTCGATTTGATTAATGGCGACCAGAAGATCAGAAAAATCCATCTCACCGGGAAGATCCTTACCATAGGAATTCACATTCTGCCCCAGCAACGTAATGTCTTTATATCCGCCTTCTACCAGTTCACGAACCTCACGTAAGATTTCTTGGCTTGCCCGGCTGCGTTCCCGCCCACGGACATAAGGCACGATGCAATAAGTGCAAAAGTTATTGCACCCGTACATAACAGAGACCCATGCTTTATGAGCATCATCCCGAACGATGGGAAGATCTTCGGCAATCTCCGGCCTTTCCTCTCGGGTAAAGATCTTACGACGGTCCTGTAACACATCCGCCATCATCTGAGGCAATTGCGGAATCAGCGAAGGACCAAAGACAATATCCACGTGTTTATATTTCTTTTTGATTTGATTTTGCACCGTTTCCTGCTGCATCATACATCCGCAAAGAATGATAAGCATTTCCGGTTTCTTGGCCTTTAATGACTTTAACGCACCTACATTGCCGTAAACCTTCAGTTCTGCATGTTCACGAACGGCACAGGTGTTAAAAAGAACCAGATCTGCAGACTCAGTTTCTTCTGTGAATTCATAGCCCATCATGGAGAGCATTCCTTTGATTCGCTCACTATCTGCTACGTTTTGCTGACAGCCATACGTCCGCACACAAGCCAACGGTCTGCGGTCAGATGCTACCAGTTGACGAACATGGCTCATCACATCAAACCGACTTTGCTCTATTTGCTTTTCTACTTTTTTAACTTCCGTCAAAGCACAATACTCCATAATAAAATAATATATTTTAGTATAACATAATATTATATAGTTGTCCATAGAGGAAATAAAAAAAGTGGCATGAAAATCATGCCACTTTTCAGTTTTAAAATTACTCAGCTTCAGTTTCAGCAGGAGCCTCTTCTTCCGCAGGAGCAGCCTCAGCTTCAGCAGCCTCTTCATCCAAGAGAGCACGGATGGAAAGACCAACCTTCTGAGTTTCTTCGTTGATGTCTACGATCTTAACCTGAACTTCATCGCCAACCTTCAGGACATCGGCAGGCTTTGCGATATGCTTGGTGCTGATCTGAGAAATATGGATCAGACCATCCACGCCATCGATAATCCGAGCGAATGCACCGAAAGGCATCAGGTTCATGATGGTTACGGTTGCAACGTCGCCAACGTTATACTGGTTGGTAAAGAGAACAAAAGGATTATCCTCTGCCTTCTTATAACCCAAAGAGATTTTCTTCTTCTCTTCGTCGATTGCCTTGATGTAAACGTCGATCTCATCACCAACGTTCATAATGTCGCTGGGATGCTTAATCTTTTTCCAAGACATCTCGGTGATATGCAAAAGACCGTCAACACCGCCCAGGTCAACGAATGCACCAAAGGTGGTCAGGGACTTCACAACGCCCATGTAGCGGTTGCCGACAGCGGCATTGTCCCAAAACTCCTTACGAGCAGCTTTGCGCTTTTCAGCCTCAAGAGCACGCATGGAACCGATTACTTTCTTACGGCCGCGAACTACGGAGATCTCAGCGATCTGCAGTTCAACAGTCTCATTCATCATGGTATCAAATTCAAAGCCACGGGGCTTACCGGACAGAGACTTAGGAACGAAGACACGGGAACCGTCGATCATAACGGTCAGACCGCCGTTGGTCACTTCGACGACTTTACCCTCCAGGGTTTCCTTCTCTTCGCAAGCCTTTTCCAGCTTTTCAAAGCCAGCCATAGCGTCTACTTTCTTCTTAGACAGGGCAACAGTACCCTCCACATCGTTCACTCTCAGTGCGATGCACTCGATCTCATCACCAACAGCCACTGCGGTCATCAGATCGACAGACGGATCATTGGAAAAATTATCCCGAGTAATGAAACCGGAATACTTTGCGCCAAGATCAATCTTGACTTCAGAAGGATTGATTCCGACAACAATGCCTTTCACCCTATCTCCATTACTGATTACTTTCAAGGAATTCTCAAGCATCTGCTCAAAGGTCAATTCTTCCTCAACCAAGTTGACATTTTGTTCCGACATAGTTTGTTTTACCTCCTCGATGATACAGACGGGTGTGGAAGCCCCGGCTGCAATACCAATCCTCTCTTTATATAATAAATTTATTGGTACCTCATTTGCTTGCTCGATCAAGACCGAGCAGGGGCAAGCCTCTTTTGCAATCGCAAAGAGCTTTGCCGTATTGGAACTCTGCCTGCCGCCAATGACAATCATGGCGTCGCATTTTGAAGCCAAAGCAGCCGTTTCTTGCTGCCGAATTTGAGTTGCTTTACATATTGTATCATAAAGTTTCAAATTTTCAAAGTTTTTTTTGAGAAATTCGCAACATTTTTCGAATTCGATTAAATTAAATGTCGTTTGCCAAACAACTACTATGTATTTTGACGAAAAACTTCGGACTTCTTCCGCAATTTTTTCCAATTCTTCTGCATTTTTAAAGACATAAGTATGCTCGCCGCCATAACTCTTGATTCCGATTACTTCCGGATGATCGGGATTGCCGGCGATCAAAACGGTATTATCCGCTTCACTCTCTACGATTCGGTGGATCTTCTCCACAAAGGGGCAAGTTGCATCTACAAAACGGATATTATTTTCCTTGAGATATGCAAGATCCTCTTGGGGAATTCCGTGGGCTCGGATTACCGCCACGCCATTTTGAGGAATATCCCGAACCCCGTTTGCAATTTGTACGCCTTTTTCATGAAATTCTCCCACGATCTGCGGATTATGAATGATTGGTCCTACCGTATAGATCGGCGCACTTCCTGATTCAACCTCTTGATTCAAAAAGTCAATGGCACGGGAGACACCAAAACAAAATCCGGCATGTTTGATTACTTCTACGCTCATGTTGCAAGCCTTTCTTTAATGGTCTTATAAAGCAGAGCCAACGATTCGTCGAAAGTACAATCCGAGGTATCGACCAATACACTGTCTTCCGCCGGTTTCAACGGAGCAACAGGACGGTTCATATCTTGCTCGTCCCGTTTATTGACATCGGCTAAGATCTGCTCAAAATCCACCTCTTGACCTCGTTCCAATAATTCGTTATAACGACGTCTGGCACGCACCTCTGCACTGGCAGTTAAAAAAATCTTTACGTCGGCATCCGGCAGAACCACGGTTCCAATATCCCGGCCATCCATAATAACGTCGTTCTCCGCAGCCAATTTGCGCTGTGTATCAAATAAAAACTGACGCACGGCAGGAATCGCACTAACCAAAGATGCATATTGGCTCACCTCATGCAGACGTATATCGCCGGAAACGTCTTCGCCATTTAGATAGACGTGCTGTTCCCCGTTGATAAAGCGCAGACCCACATCGATATTTTTCAGGGCGGATTGCACCCGTTCCGTATCATTAGGGGCAATCTCATGACGATACATATAAAGACCCACCGTACGATACAATGCGCCGGTATCCACATAGATAAAATTCAATTTTTCTGCCAGTTTTCTGGAAAGGGTGCTTTTACCGGCACCACTGGGTCCATCAATTGCTACGTTAATTCCCATTTCAATTCTCCTTTGCCGCCGACTGACCGGCCAGAAAGCCGGTCGAATAGGCAATTTGTAAATTATAACCGCCGGTTAGGGCATCTACGTCCAAAACCTCTCCGGCAAAATAAAGTCCGGGTACAAGCTTGGATTCCATTGTCTTTGGAGAGACATCTCGGACATCCACACCACCCGAAGTAATAATGGCTTCAGACAGCGCCCCTTTACCGGATAGTTTAACCTCGAAATGCTTCATTATGTAAACCAACCGTTCCCGTTCAGCACGGGTGATCTGATGAATCTTGGTTTCAGGTGCAATTCCGCTTTCCTGAATGATCACCGGGATCAATTTTTTCGGCAACAGTTTCCCTAAAGAATTACGAAAATCCTTATTGCTTTGTTCCTCGAAATCACGCAAAAGACGTTTATCCAGCATTTCTTCGTCCAGCGCCGGTTTTAGATCAATCTCTGCCATACAGGGAAAATCTGCATTTTTGAGGTGAGAAGATGCAGAAAGAACAATAGGGCCTGAAATCCCTTCGTGGGTAAACAACATTTCGCCAAACTCACTGTAAAGTTTTTTACCTTTACTATTTTTGATCGAAATTGAAACGTTTTTCAAAGAAAGGCCCATCATTTCCACACACTTTCGCCCCTCTTCTCTTAAAGAGACCAATGCGGGCTCCGGCTGAACGATATGATGTCCAAGCATTTTAGCGAAGCGATACCCACCCCCTGTTGAACCGGTCAATGGGTAAGTATATCCACCGGTAGCCAGGATCACCTTATCGGCAAAATAGGTCTCACGTTTTCCTTTTATCACAAACGGAGACGCTGTTATCCCGACAATTTGATCTTCCACAACCTGCACACCCTCACGATCCATCACTCTTTTCAGAGCGTTTCTGACATCTGCCGCCCGATCGGATTCCGGAAAGACGCGGTTTCCTCTTTCGATTTTAAGAGGCACACCTTGTTCTTCAAAAAAGGCGTATGCATCATAGGAATTAAATGCAGAAAAAGCCGAGTAAAGGAACTTCGGATTGGTAACAACCTGAGAGATCAACTCATCTTCACTGCAAAAATTCGTAACATTACAGCGCCCTTTTCCGGTTATCAGCAATTTTTTGCCTAATATATTATTCTGTTCGATTAATATAACAGAAGCACCTTGGCGGGAAGCGGTTATTGCCGCCATCATCCCTGCAGGACCGCCGCCTATAACAATCACTTTTTTCAACAAAACTCTTCCCTTATACTTTTTTGTATCTATTTTAATATTTTTAACACTAAATTGCAAGGAAAACTTGTATTGACTTTCTCGGCATGTTATAATTTCAACAATAAAAAAATAGAGGAAAGCATTATGAAAATCCGTTTTTAAAACTTACCGGATGAACTAAATTTTCCATTAAAAGAGATCGCACCCCACCTCTCTTTTGAACTTGCCGACGACGGTATTCCGGTTTCCGTTGAAACAAACAAAAACGAATCCAAGATTTGTGTAGACGGAGAGAATATCCGCATCGAATATAATAAGATCCCCCATTTCTTCCGCCTTTTAACGATGCTCCCGAGCAAAATCAAGGAGAACTGCATTTATTCTGAGACACCCGCCTTCGAAGATCTTTGCCTGATGTCGGATTGTTCCAGAAACGCCGTTTTTCATTTGGAGGGCGCAAAGAAAATGATCCGCCATCTGGCGTTGATGGGATTTACCTCATTCATGCTTTATACTGAGGACACCTACGAAGTACCGGAATATCCCTTCTTTGGATATCTGCGCGGACGCTTCTCTCAAAATGAACTAAAAGAAATCGACGCCTATGCCCTCCAATTTGGCATTGAGATGATCCCCTGTATGCAGGTTCTTGCTCATTTGGAAGGCACTCTTCGGTGGAAATCATTCAATAATATCATCGACGTCGGCGATATCCTTTTGATCGGCGAAGAAAAAAACTATGAATTTATCGAGGCCATGATCAAGAGTTGCCGAAATTGCTTTCATACCAACCGGATCCATATCGGTATGGATGAGGCTCATCAAATGGGTAACGGAAAGTATATGTCTCTTCACGGATACCGTGATAAATCAGAACTTTTCCTGGAGCATCTTGACCGTGTTGTGAAGATCTGTGAAAAATATGATTTTAAACCCATGATCTGGAGTGATATGTTCTTCCGAATCGCATTTGACGGCGAATACTACGTTTCCGAAGGTGAGATCGAGCAGCGGGTCATCGACATGGTCCCCCGAGGTTGAATTGGTTTACTGGGATTATTACACCAAGGGTGAAGCGTTATTCCGGCATATGATCCATTGCCACAAGCAATTCAAGAACACCACCATTTTTGCAGGCGGAGCGTGGAAATGGGGCGCTATGAGTCCCAGAAACTACTACTCTCTTTTAGTGGACGATTTTCATTTAAAAGTTGCAAAAGAAGAAAATATCCCCATGGTAATCGCCACTGCTTGGGGCGACAACGGAAACGAAGCCTCCAACTTCTCCATCCTCCCCACCCTTCAGCAATATGCCGAGTATTGCTATGCCAATGGTGAGAACAGAGAGTGGGTCAAGGCACGTTTTGAAGAAACCTTCGGCGTGAAATTTGACGATTTTCTGCTCCTGGACAACCCCAACCTACTCTCCGACGTAGACAGAACGGAACGAAAGGACGTATGCGGTAAATTCCTCTTGTATAACGATCCCTTGGGCGGTTGGTATGACTTCCGTATCAAACCGAGTTATGGCGATGAATTTGCCGTAATGGCAGACCAGCTCTCCCACGTACCTAAAAATCCGTACAGTTATATCTTTACTTCCGCCGAAGCCCTTTGCCGGGTATTGGCACTAAAAGCCACCCTTTCCTGCGACATTCGTACTGCCTACCTCGGCAAGAAAAATGACGTTTTAAAGTCTATTGCTGAGGAGAGGATCCCTGCGGCGATCGAAGCACTGAACGACTACATTGCAGCAGCCCGTGACGAGTGGTACATCGATAACAAGACCTTTGGTTTTGACGTTATCGAATTGCGTTTGGGAGGACTGAAAGAACGATTGAATACGACCAAACTCACCATTGAACGTTATTTAGATGGTACCATTGACAAGATTGAACAGATGGAAGAAACCATTCTTGATCCCGGATATGATCCGGCGAGAAGCTGGGCTCTACTTTCCACCGCAGTCAGAAACTATTAATCAAAAAAGCCGACGCTTGTGTGAACAAGTCCGTTAAAAACGGACAATAGAAAAAAGCCACCTCCTATGGTAGAATTAAAATACCATAGGAGGTTTTGTTATGCCAGGAATAAAAGGAATGAAAAAATATCCAACAGCAATTAGAATTGAAGTTAAGAAAA
>JAZQAE010000015.1:0-15688 GCA_045544995.1 Eubacteriales bacterium | reverse complement strand
AGAATCGCATCATACAATTTCACAACGCCGTCCAAGTCCATATCCATCAGATACTCTGCCGCATCCACGTCAAACCGATCCACTTTTTTCAGCACCAAGATAATATCCGCCGTATTGGTCACGCCATCTCCGTTGACGTCTCCGTCCGGAGTATACACCGCAGCGCAATGGCAGACGTAAGCCTTCGCTTCTGCGTCATAGGTATAGGTGTGACCCAATGCCGGTGTAAAGTCATCCTTGTACGTATGGGTACAATCCGTGCAAGAATACGTAACGTAGCCTTGTTCTTCGCAGGTGGGAGCCGTCGTTGCTCCTGCCTTCATGGAGTGGCTCTCTTGGATCAGATGTGTCGCATCATGGCTGCAAACCGCCTGATGCTGTTCATCATCCAATTTGGTCCACTTGCCGTAAGCGTGGCCCAACGGATCACCCACGGTGACGGAAGAACTATATCCACACAACTCACACGTGGAGATCAACTTCTCCGCCTCGTCGCAGGTGGCCTTAACCGTTGTTTCACTGAGAACGTGAGACATCTCTAAAAGATGGGTCTTATCCCGTGTACAAGCCTGCTGATGAACGGTCGCATCTTTTTCTGCATAACCGCCCCAGATATGGCTCTTGGGATCATCGTTCAATGCATCGTCATTGAAGTAACCGCAAGTGCAGATATACCGGGTAGCGCCGTAGGTTCCGCATTCGGCCTGAACGGCAGAAGAAGTATAGGCATGATCTTCATAAACCACCGTCTTACAGGTGGCGCAAGTTTTCTGATGGCATTCCGTATCGGTGGTCGTCAAAGCGCCAAAGGTATGACCGAGCGCCGCCGTTTCGTCGGTTCGTAACAGGTATCCGCAAACCGAGCAGGTCTTTCCGGTGTATCCGCCCTCTGTGCAGGTGGCCGCCACCGTCTTCGCTTTGCCGTAGGTATGGCTCGTTTTTACAGTGCCGGAAGAATCAATACAAGCAGGCTCCTCTCCTACGGAATGCAGATCGATCTCCCCGGAATTCACCGTAAATCGCTTGAGACCCGGTGCCTGGTTCAACGCATACGCCGCAGCTCCAGCCGAAGTCAATTCAGTAGGCGTCTCATTTACAATAGAATTACCCAGAGGCGAGACCTCCGTCTGAGGGATATAATACATCCCCGCCGTTTGACCGAGATTTCTTCCGGTCAAGGTGCCGTAATTATAGTGACCGGACGAAATGATTGATTCGCCCACACTATTGGAAATAATTCCGGAGTTACTGCCGGCAATACCGCCCAAACGGCTCTTGATCATCCCCTGCATTTCGGTATAAAGGCCCTGATGATCCGAAGGAACTTTGTTTTCCACATCAGTCACAGGAAGATACTCAAAGGTACTATCCAATGCTCTGGAATTGTTCTCGCTGATCAGAATATGGTCGATCCGAGCCGGGGTCAGATTACTGGTAAGTTCGTAAACCGTATTTACCATGTCGCCGGAGCACAAAATATTATAGGGATCCGTATCCTTCTGGCAGTTAAAGTCGCCGGCAATAATACAGATCGGATCATAAGAAGCATACTTGGCCCGGATCTCATCGAACCGATCCTTCAAAGCCTGGGCATTGACGGCACGAACTGTATCTGTCGAATTGTCCAGATGGACGCTAAACGCCATCACGTAACGAAGGGTGTCCTGTTCCTTCAGCACCGCCCAAGAGCAGATGCGGTAATGAGCGCTTCCCGCCGGTGCCGATTGCACGTCAGGTGTCGCCGATAACCAGAAACTTCCAGAGTCCACCAAAGTAAATTTACTCTTTTTATACAGCACCGGAACTGCCTCTTGATCTTTGGTAGCACGGTATTTATAGATCATCCCGTAGACCCCGGTAGAGACGTAGTGGGTATTTAGGAAATCGATCCAAGGCTCGCTGGCTTCCTGCAAGAGCATAATATCCGGATCTTTGGAATCGATCCGTTCCATCATGGGAGCTTTACGATCCACCGTCTCACCTTCCACAATAAGCCGAAGATTTTGCACGAATAATTTAAAGCCTACGCTCTTTTGACTCGTTGCTCCCGCCACAGCGGCACGGGAGATGCAATTATAGATCTTACCGAAGTTTTCACCGGCAATTCCGCCCACGTAGGCATTGCCGGAAACGGTGCAATCATCATCCAGCACTACGTTTTTGATAATGCCCTTATTGACGCCGAACAAGCCCTGATAATTCTCGGTGGAATTAATAGTCAGACCGCTGATGGTATGACCGTCACCGTCGAAGGTGCCGGTATAAGGATTCTCATAGGTACCAATGGGAGAAAACGCCGTTCCGCTCATGTCAATGTCGGCAGTCAGGACGTAGTTTCCGTTGGCCTTCATCGCCGCCAGTTGTTTGGCAGTAGAGATCTCGGTCAGCGCCTGCCATCCGGCGTAATAAGTCACGTCATGGTATTCATCTATTCGGGTAGCGGTCACCGCCGTCCCGGAAAGATCCTCCTTGGTATACCAACCAGTAAAGGCATACCCGTCCCGTTCCAAATCGAATACCGTAGGCAGCGGTTGAGACTGTCCCGTAACGGCAATTGTCTCCGGTTCATTGAGGAAGGTACCCCCATTGGTCACATAGGTGATCTTATAACTCTTATGGCTATAGAACACCTGAATATTCTGTTCAAAGCACGGCATGGTATAAGTATCCGCCAAAGGCCAAAGCTTTTTGCCGCCGTTCAAAAGGGTAAAGCCGGGATAGGTGGGTAATGCCGTCAACTCATCCGCATTATGATACTCCGTAATGGTACCGGAGAGCAGATTATCCGTTTCATGCAACGTATAGGTCACTTTTGCGACCGGATGATCGGGATCCAAAACCGGGCCCTCAGCACCTCGGCTCCAGATCTGCTCTCCGCCATTATTATTCAAAATCATGGCCGCCTCACCGCTCAAAAGCGTCTCATAGGTCATGGTTCCGACGGTCTCTCCATGGGGCAAATAATAGTTGTTTTGAAGCGTACAGCCACGGGCAACAGGATTTGAACCCTCACCGGTCACTTTACCGATGGCGATACAGTTGCACACCGTCGTTTCCCCATATCCATAGCCCACAAAACTGCCATTCTCCTGAAGATTGGTCTTTCCCTCGTATCCAACCTCACCATAGTTGACGCAGTTGGAAATCACCGAGCCGTCCACAGACATTCCAACCAAGCCCAGATTATCCGCCTTAGCGGCTTCCTGATCCGCATAGAGGGAGACGTGATTTTCAATATTTTTCACCTGAGTATTGGCGATCGCCCCGGCCACAGCGCCGGAGGTCTGTCCGTTGGCACCGGTACAATGGACCGTACCCTCGTCTAAAATTATATTTTGAATGATCGCATTCTGCGCAAAAGAGAAGATCCCGCCGTAACGGGTGTCTCTGCGGAAATTGATGTTTTTGAAATGATGATACTGTCCGTCAAAGGTACCGGAGAACGGCAAAGCTCCCGCCGCAACGTTTCCGCCGCCCGTACCGGCGCATTCTCCGATGCCGTTCCAGTTATTATAGCCGGAGAAATCCAGATCGGCGGTGACGTACACCGTCTTTCCGTCAAAGGTGTTTCCGGCATCGACAAGATCGGCCAAATCAGCCAATTCCTTCGCCGTAGAAACCGTAAAGATCGATGCACTCGTATTCTTCTTGTAATCAGAAACCGAAGGGTAGTCCCCGTCAAGGGTCAACTCCACCATCAAGGTCCCTGCAGTCTCCGAGGGGATGAAATCACCGACTGCGTAAGAGGTCTCCCCCACTTTAGCACCGAGAACCGTATAAGATAAATAAGTCGCCGGAACAGTATAACCGCCGACCGTCTCCCGCTGAATTCCTGTATCGCTCAACAGAACGCCGTCTCGAACCGCTTTGATCCGCAGATCCGTCAAACCGCCCTGCTCAGAAGAGAATGCCAATTTGCCCTCGGAATTGACGGTAAAGGCGTTGGTATTGGTACCGGTAGCATGATTGAGCACATATGCCATCTGCAATGCATCTTCCTGCTCCAGCTTGATTGCATTGTGCAGATTATAAGTATCCGTCTGATCGCCATAGAGCCCGGCAAGATAATAACAACTGGAAAAATCGCCCACCTTGCGTGAAGTATTCCGAGCGATCACGTCCAGCGCATAAGAGGCAGTCGAAAGGGTACCACTATGCGCCAACGTTCCGGCGCTATAACAGCCGTACAGCATGATATTATCACCGCTGCCGCCCCAACCGACGATCCCGCCGGCACCGGTAGTTGCGCAGGTGACGGTTCCGGCGTTATAGCAACCGTAGATTCTGGCGTTGCCTCTGGCAACACCGGCAATTCCGCCCACGCCGTCCGTACCGTTCAAAATGGTGATATCCGCTTTATTATAACAATTTATAATGGTACAGCCATCCGCATAACCGGCGATACCGCCGGCACGGTTCTTTGCGGTAACGCTACCGCTTTCGATGCCGATATTCTTCAACGTCGCTCCAAAGGCATAACCGAAGAGACCGGCACCATTACGGTTTTCATCGTAATAACCGAAGTTGGTAATTACATGTCGCTGTCCGTCGTATACCCCTTGAAAGCCATAGTTTTTATAGGTCTCCGGATAAGTGGTTGTATCATAAAGACCAATGGGCACATAGGTCACGCCGGAAAGATCAATATCTTGGGTCTGTAAAAAAGTAAAACCGTTCAAACTATGACCGGCATTGACCAAAGCCGCCATCTGATTCAGGTCTTTCGCCGTTGCCACATAGTAGGTTCCTTTAGAAGAGTTCGCCGTCAGATCTCGGGCATAGGTAATGCTGCCTCCATCGGACGCCACCACGGAAATAAATAATCCGCTCAACATAGAGACCATCAACAGTAAAATGGCTACGTGTGCAATCAGTCGTTTTTTCATCTTCTTCCCTCTTTTCAGACAGTTATAAGATTACACTTCATTTTACCACAATAACTATATCAAAAGAATGGATTTATGTTGCTTTTTACACACATTTTGTGGCATTTGGTTATTCCGTTTGTTGAATACCACAATTATAGAAGACAATTTGACAAACTCATGCCAATGTGCTATTCTTATCAAAAACCCAACAAAGGAGAATAGAACATGAATTTTGAGCGTTGCACTCCGGAAGAAGCCGGCATTTCTTCGCAGGCGATCCAACGGTATATTGAGTCCTTGGAAGAGTCTGCTCTGGCCACCCATGACCTCATCATCATGCGCCACGGCAAGATCATTTTCGAGCAATATTGGAAGCCGTTCCATAAAGATTTCATGCATAGAATGTATTCCGTCACCAAGAGCTTCGTCTCCTTGGCGATCGGCTTTTTGGAGCAGGACGGTAAGATCAGCCTGGATGATAAACTGATCCAATATTTCCCCAAGGAATATGAATGTCAGCCGGATGAAAACTTCCGCAACCAGACCATCCGTCATACCCTGATGATGGCCACCTCTCTGCCCAAGCGGAGCTGGTTTGTGGACAAACCGGAAGACCGGGTGCAGCACTATTTTGAAAACCCCAGCAAAAACTCCCGTCCCTCCGGCACCGTCTTCACCTATGATAGCGAAGGTTCCTTCATTTTGGGCGCCTTGGTCGAACGGGTCTCCGGGATGAAATTGATGGAATATCTCCGCATTAAGCTCTTCGATAAGATCGGTGTGGGCGAAATGGATTGTCTCCTCTGCCCCGGCGGTCATTCCTGGAGCGACTCCGCCCTCATCTGCCGTCCCATGGATCTTTTACGGGTCGCAAAATTCTGCATGGATAAGGGACGCTACAACGGCGAGCAGATCCTCAACGAAGCCTACGTCACCGCCGCCTGCTCCAAGCAAATTGATTGCGCCAGCTACGGTCTGAATGAGTTTGACGATCAAGGCTACGGCTATCAGATCTGGCGTTCCTTCGATAATTCTTTCTTCTTCAACGGCATGGGCTGCCAGTTCGCCCTCTGTATCCCTGATAAGGAGATCATTATGGTCTATAACGGTGATAACCAGGGCAACGCCGTTGCAAAAAAAGTCATCTTTGATAATTTCTTTAATCTCATCAGCCGTCCGGCAGGAGAGCCCCTCCCCCACGACGAAGCAGCGCTCCGCAGCCTCTGCGAATATGCCGACGGTCTGACCCTCTTTGCCGCCAGAGGCGAAAAGCACTCTCCCCTGGAAGCAGAGATCAACGATGTCACCTATAAAATGCTGGAAAACCCCATGGGCATCACCAAGATGTCCTTGGAGTTCAAAGAAAACGGCGGGTTCTTCCGCTATACCAATGCGCAAGGCGATAAGGAGATTCCCTTCGGTCTCTGCCGTAACGCCTTTGCCCTCTTCCCCCAGGAAGGCTATGCCGACCTGATGGGTACCAAGAAAGGAGACCGCCTCTATCAATGCGCCGCCTCCGCCGCCTGGGTGGCTGAAAAACAGCTCTTCATCAAGGTCCAGATCATTGATACCTATTTCGGTAATTTCGGCATCAACCTGGGCTTTGACGGCGATAAGATCGGGATGTTGATGACCAAAAAAGCAGAAGACTTCTTAGACGAATACGAAGGCTTCGCCGGCGGTGCAAAGGAATAAGCCTTTACAGACAAAAAGCAGAGAACACGACGTGTTCTCTGCTTTTTTTAATAGACTTTCAAAAAAGAGTGCAGATTTCGCAAGTCCGATCTCGTCGGCGTACATAGGTACGGTAGAGAGCGGACTTGCGGAAAGCAGAAAAATCCAATCAAATTCCGCATAATCATGCGGAATTTATTCTTTATAGAAGAAAAAACGAGAAAGAGCAGAAACTCCTTCTCGTTTATATCTTATGAAATTGGTACAAACCACTCTGTTTTTTCTTTTTTCTGCGGTCGGTGCCTTTTTTGAGAGTCTATTTTGCCTTCGCTTCACAGTAGCGGCAGCGATAAATACGTTTTTCTTTATCTGTCAGCCGGAAGATATTGGGAAGCTCCTGCTCGGTGGTGGTAATACACCGGGGATTTTTGCAGAAGATAACGTTCTTCAATTCCAAAGGAAGGTCGATGGTTCGCTTCTCCACCAGAACGCTGTCCTTGATAATATCCACCGTCACGTCGGGATCCACATAGCCCAGGATATCCATATTGATATCAATATCGCCATCGATCTTGATAATGTCTTTACGGCCCATTTTATTGCTGAGCACGTTTTGAATAATAGCCACCGGACAATCCAGCTTCTCCAGTTTCAAAAGGCGGTAGAGTTCCATTCCCCGACCAGCGGTGATATGGTCGATGACAAATCCGTTTTTAATGGCATCTATTTTCATACTTCCACCTCCAGCAATTTGAGGATCAAGGCCATCCGCATATATTTACCATTCAAAACCTGCTTAAAGTAAACCGCTCTGGGATCGGCATCTACCCCGACGCTGATTTCGTTCACACGGGGCAGGGGGTGCAGGATGGAAAGGTCTTTTTTCGCCTTTTTCAGCTTCTCCGGCGTCAGAATATAACTATCCTTCAACCGCAGATAATCCTCTTCGTTGAAGAACCGCTCTCTCTGAACACGGGTCATATAAAGCACGTCCAATTCGGGCAAAGCCGCTTCCAGATCGGTGGTTTCGGTATAGTTGATACCCTTTTGCATGACGTAACTGGGAACCTTCAGTTCCTCAGGAGAGATCAGCACAAACTTATTGTCGTTATACCGGGAAAGAGCAGAGATCAAGGAATGAACGGTACGGCCAAACTTCAGGTCTCCGCAAAGACCGATGGTCAACCCCGTAAACTTTCCCTTCTCACGCCAGATGGTCAAAAGATCCGCCAAGGTCTGGGTGGGATGATTATGACCGCCGTCTCCGGCATTAATGACCGGAATAGAGGCGTTCATGGACGCCACCAAAGGCGCACCCTCTTTAGGATGGCGCATGGCGATAATATCGGCATAGCAACTGACCGTCTTGGCAGTATCAGCTACGCTCTCCCCTTTTGCAGCAGAGGAAGAACCGGCATCCGCCATGGAAAGAACGTTTCCGCCCAATTCATACATTGCCGCCTCAAAGCTGAGCCGGGTCCGGGTGGAAGGCTCAAAGAAGAGGGTGGCCAGTTTCTTATACCGGCAACTGTCCCGATACTTTTCGGGGTTGGCAATAATATCCTCAGCCACCGCCACCAATTCATCGATTTCGGCGGTGGTGAGTTCCAAAATATCAATCAGACTTCTCATGCTTTTGCACCGTTGACCGCCAGATAAGCCTTGATTCTTGCTACGTTCTCGGCGTTCTTTTCGTCCTCTTCCAAATATTCAATAATGTCGTAAACGTCCACAACGGAATAAACAGGGAACCCGAATTCATCGGAGATCTCCTGCATAGCGCCCTTTTCGCCCTGACCCTTTTCTTTCCGGTCTACCATAACGAAAGTAGCGATCACCTTCGTACCGTCCAGAGAGGAAAGATTGCTCATGCTCTCACGGATCGCAGTACCGGCGGTGATAACGTCCTCCACGATGACGATCTCTTCTCCGGCCTTGGGAGTATATCCGACGAAAATTCCGCCCTCCCCGTGATCCTTGGCTTCCTTACGGTTGAAGAAGAAGGGCACGTCCAGGCCCTCTTTCGCCAATGCGACGGCAGCGGAGACAGCGATAGAGATTCCCTTATAAGCAGGTCCGTAAAGGACCGCCTTCTTGTTGCCCACTTTTTCAAAATAAGCCTTGGCGTAGAATTCGCCCAATTTAGCGATCTGTTCGCCGGTCTTGATCTCGCCGGCATTGACGAAATAGGGGATCTTTCGTCCGGATTTGGCGGTAAAATCACCGAATTTCAAAACGTTTGCATTCTCTAAAAACTGAATAAATTCTCTCTTATAACCTTCCATGTTCCCTCTCCTTAATTGCAAAATTCGTCTACACATCTGCGATAAGCCGCCACAGGATCCTCCGCAGCGGTGATAGGACGGCCCACTACGATGTAGTCACTGCCGATCTTGTTGGCCTCTGCAGGGGTCATGACCCGCTTTTGATCACCGATATCCCCATCTGCAAAGCGCACACCAGGAGTAACGGTCACAAAGTTCTTACCGCAGGTATCATGCACCTTGCCGGCCTCCAAGGGAGAGCAAACAACGCCGTCCAAGCCGGCCTTCGCCGCATTGGAGGCATAGTGCATCACCACCTGGTCGATGGGCTCTTTGATCAAAAGATCCTTCTCCATCCGTTCCTGATCGGTAGAGGTGAGCTGAGTCACAGCGATCAGCATGGGACGGGTGCCGTCCGGACGGGTCAAGCCTTCCAGAGCGGCCTCCATCATGGAGATGGTACCGGAAGCATGGAGATTGGTCATATCCACGTCCAGACGGGAAAGAACTGCCATTGCCTTCTTTACGGTATTGGGAATATCATGGAGCTTCAGATCCAAAAAGATCTTATGTCCTCTTTCCTTCAGTTCCCGCACGATGGCCGGACCCTCTGCATAGAAAAGCTCCATGCCGATCTTCAAAAAGGGCTTGCGCTCCTCGTTTTTGAAGAGATCCAAAAATTTCAAAGTCTCCTCTTTGCTGGCAAAATCGCAAGCAATAATAACGTCCTTACCCATTAGTGTGCTCCTCCTATAATAGATTTCAAATCCGTAATTCCGTATTTTTCCATGGCTCTCGGCAGATCCTCTGCGATCTTTTTGGAGGCAAAGGGATCTCTGAGATTGGCGGCGCCCACTTGCACAGCGGTAGCGCCGGCCAGCATCATTTCGATGACGTCCTCTGCAGTAGAAACACCGCCCATTCCCACGATGGGAATCTTGACTGCATCATAGACCTGATAGATCATCCGCAGTGCCACCGGCATGATGGCAGGACCGGAAAATCCGCCCATTTTATTTGCCAAAATAGGCTTTTTGGTCTTCAGATCGATCCGCATTCCCAAAAGGGTATTGATCAGGCTGATGCCGTCTGCACCGGCCTCTTCGCAGGCCTTGGCAATACTGGCAATATCCGTCACGTTGGGGGTCAATTTCATAATGATGGGCTTATCGGTCACTTTCCGCACTTCGGCGGTAACGGAAGCCGCCGCCTTCGGATCGGTACCAAAACTCATACCGCCTCCGTGAACGTTGGGGCAGGATACGTTAATTTCAAACCAACCGATCTGCTCCTCGGCATCCAATTTACGTACCGTCTCCCGATACTCGTCCAGAGAAAACCCGCTGACGTTGGCCATCAGGGGGCCTGCAAAACAAGCCTTTAATTTCGGCAGTTCCTCAGAAAGAACCTTATCCACACCGGGATTTTGCAAACCCACGGCATTAAGCAATCCTTCGGTACATTCAGCGATCCGAGGGGTGGGGTTCCCGAAACGAGGCTCCAAGGTCGTTCCCTTGAAGGAAAGAGAACCCAATACGTTAATATCGTAAAGTTCTGCAAATTCATATCCGAACCCAAAGGTGCCGCTGGCAGGAATGATGGGATTTTTGATCTCGACGCCGCAGAGGCTGACCTTTGTATTTACCATATGATCTCCTCCCTTTCCATGACCGGACCTTCCTTGCAGATGCGCTTATTGCCGTATTTGGTCTTGCAAGAGCATCCCATACAAGCGCCAAAACCACAGCCCATCCGCTCTTCAAAACTGTACTGCCCGGAGGTCTTGGCGATCTTTTCGATGGCACGGAACATCGGTTCCGGACCGCAGGTACAGAAATAATCATATGCAATCTGCTCCATGGCGGTGGTCACAAACCCTTTCACGCCCATGGAACCGTCGGCAGTTGCCACCGTGACAGTGGCACCCAGCGCCTCAAAGTCCTCTTTCAAAAAGACCTCTTCTTTGGTATTAAAGCCCAAGATCACCTGAGGCTTCTTGCCCTCAGCCACCAACTTTTTGCAAAGTCCGTAGAGAGGCGGAACGCCGACGCCGCCGCCGATCAAAAGGGTATTTTCGAGACATTTTGCAGTATTATAGCCGTTGCCGAGCCCCACCAAGAGGTCCAGCGTTTCCCCGGCTTCCATTCCGCTCATCTGCTCGGTGCCGCCGCCCACGACTTTATAGATCAATGTAATGGTCTCCCCGTCCCAATCACAGATGGAGATCGGACGGCGGAGGTATTTTCCCTCCAAGAGAATGTTCACAAACTGACCGGGGGCAGTGATGGCGGAAGTATCCCCCGCCAACACCATTTTAAAGACATCCTTTGCAATCTTTTGCTGATGCAGGATGGTATAAATTCCCTGTTTCATCGTTCACCTCACGCATCAATGGTGGAGATACAAAGCGTCGTCTCCTCCAATACATCCAGAAGTACCTTCACGGTATCCAAGGAAGTAAAGATGGTCACGTTATTATCGGTAGCACACAGACGGATCTGCTGACCGTCGCTCATATGACCGGCGGAGTTGATATCCTTGGTGTTGATCACGTAGGCGATATGCCCTTGCCGCAACGCCTCGGGAATCTCCTCGCTGCCGTCGCTGATCTTCTTCAGAATATGGGTACGGATCCCGTTCTTCTTCAAGAATTCTGCCGTTCCCTTGGTTGCCTGGATATTAAAGCCCAGTTTATAGAACCGACGGATCAGGGGCAGCGCCTCTTCTTTATCCGCATCGGCGATAGTAGCAAAGACCGTGCCGTAATTCTGCAGTTTCATACCGGACGCCTGCAATGCTTTATAGAGCGCCCGATTCATCTTATCGTCGTAACCGATGGCCTCACCGGTGGACTTCATTTCGGGAGAGAGGTATGCATCCAAGCCCCGGATCTTACTAAAGGAGAAGACCGGAACCTTAACGTAGCAACGTTTTTTCTCTTCGGGATAGATATCAAAGATCCCCTGCTCTTTCAGACTCTTGCCCAAAATGACCTCAGTGGCGATATCCGCCAGGCTGTAGCCGGTGGCCTTAGAGAGGAAGGGCACCGTCCGGCTGGACCGGGGATTGACTTCGATGATAAAGACGTTATCTTCCTTATCCACGATAAACTGAATGTTATAGAGACCCACGATGCCAATGCCGAGACCCAGTTTCTTGGCATACTGCAGGATGGTTCCTTTGACCTTATCAGAGATACTGAAGGTGGGATAAACGCTGATGGAGTCGCCGGAGTGAACACCGGTACGCTCTACCAACTCCATGATACCGGGCACAAAGACATCCCGACCGTCACAGATAGCATCCACCTCGACCTCTTTACCGGAGATATATTTATCAACCAATACCGGCTTGTCCTCGTCGATCTCTACGGCCGTCTTGAGGTAGTTCCGCAACTGCGCTTCATCTGCCACGATCTGCATGGCACGGCCGCCCAATACGAAAGAGGGACGAACCAAGACCGGATAGCCGATCTCTGCGGCAGCCGCAACGCCATCCTCGATCTTGGTGACGGCCTTGCCCTTGGGCTGCGGGATATTCAGATCCCGGAGGATCCGCTCAAAGCTTCCCCGGTCTTCTGCCCGCTCAATGGCATCGCAGTCGGTACCGATGATCTTAACGCCCCGTTCCATCAAAGGCTCAGCCAGATTGATGGCGGTCTGTCCGCCCAAAGAAGCGATGACGCCGATGGGCTTTTCAAACTCGATGATGTTCATGACGTCCTCGGTGGTCAACGGCTCGAAATACAGCTTGTCCGAGCAGGTATAGTCTGTCGACACCGTCTCAGGGTTATTGTTGATGATGATCGCTTCGTAGCCGGAATTCTTGATGGTGGTAACTGCATGCACGGTGGAATAGTCAAATTCCACGCCCTGACCGATACGAATGGGGCCTGCGCCCAGCACTACGATCTTTTTCCGATCGGTCAGCACCGAAGCGTTCTCTCCCTGATAGGAAGAATAGAAATACGGAATATAGGCGTTGGTATGGCAGGTATCCACCATCCGATAGACCGGCATCAAGCCCTTTTCTTTCCGGGCATTATAGATGTCCAGTTCGGCAGTCTCCCAAAGTTTTGCGATAAACTTATCGGAGAAGCCCATCACCTTAGCTTCTTTCAGAACCTCAAAGTCGCCCTTATGAGCGGAGAGCTTTTTCTCCATTGCCACGATCCGGGCGAAGGATTCCAGGAAGTAGGCGGTGATCTTGGTCACCTCATGGAGCTTTTCGATGGTCTCGCCCCGACGCATCAGTTCGCAAACGGCGAAGATGTTGTCGTCCCGGAACTCTTTGAGATAATCGTACAGTTCTTCGTTGGTCTTATGATCAAATTTTGCCAGATGATAATGGCAAGCGCCGATTTCCAAGGACCGAACAGATTTCAAAAGACACTCTTCCAAGGTAGAGCCGATGCCCATCACCTCACCGGTAGCCTTCATCTGAGTACCCAAGGTATTGGAAGCGGCCGCGAACTTATCGAAGGGGAAACGGGGCAGTTTGGCCACCACGTAATCCAAGGCCGGCTCAAAGGCTGCGGTAGTATTTGCGATCGCAATGTCTTCCAAAGCCATGCCCACGGCGATCTTAGCAGTTACCCGTGCGATGGGATAACCGGAAGCCTTAGATGCCAGAGCAGAGGAACGGGAGACACGGGGATTTACCTCGATGAGGTAATACTCGCTGGTCTCAGGATTCAGTGCAAACTGAACGTTACAACCGCCCTCGATCTTGAGGGCACGAATGATCTTGATGGCGCTGTCGTTCAGCATCTTCAGATCTTTATCATTCAGCGTCAGAATGGGCGCCACGACCAAAGAGTCGCCGGTATGAACACCCACCGGATCAATGTTTTCCATACCGCAGATGGTGATGGCGTGATCCTTGGAGTCCCGCATCACTTCAAATTCGATCTCCTTATAGCCCTTGACGCTCTTTTCGATCAATACCTGATGAACGGGAGAGAGCTTAAAGGCGTTGTTGCCCAGTTCCACCAGTTCTTCTTCGTTATAAGCAAAACCGCCGCCGGTTCCGCCCAAAGTAAAGGCCGGACGCAGGACGACAGGATAGCCGATCCGTTTGGCAGCTTCCTTGGCTTCTTCCACACTGTAGGTGATCTCAGAGGGGATGGTGGGTTCCCCGATCTCAATACAAAGTTCCTTAAAGAGTTCCCGGTCCTCAGCCCGTTTGATACTCTCACTGCTGGTACCCAAAAGTTCCACACCGCACTCTTTGAGGATTCCTTTTTTCTCCAACTGCATAGCCAGATTCAGACCGGTCTGTCCGCCGATACCGGGAACGATGGCGTCGGGACGCTCGTACCGCAGGATCTTTGCCACGTATTCCAAAGTCAAAGGCTCCATATAGACCTTATCGGCGATGGTGGTATCGGTCATGATGGTAGCGGGGTTAGAGTTACAAAGGACTACCTCATAGCCTTCTTCTTTCAAAGCCAAGCACGCCTGGGTGCCGGCATAGTCAAACTCTGCCGCCTGTCCGATCACGATGGGGCCGGAGCCGATGATCAAAATTTTCTTCAGATCTGTTCTTTTTGCCATTTTCTACTTCCTCCTCTATCTCACTCAACACTATTATATACAACTTTATCACCGCAAACCGTCAGCAGGCATTTTCCGAATACCTTTTCTCCGGCGAATGGAGTGGCACGGCCTTTGGATAAAAACTCCTCCGGATCCACTTCATATTCTTGGTTCAGATCCCAGACGGTATAGCCTTTCACCGGCAACCCAAACCGTTTGCGGGGGTTATCACTCAATAATTGGATCAGTTTTTCCAGCGTAATGATGCCGGTCTTGACCAAGCCGGTATAGGCGGTCGCAAAAGCCGTCTCAATTCCGACGACACCCATGGCGCTTCCTGCCAGGCCTTTGGCCTTTTCTTCCGCCCCATGGGGTGCATGATCGGTGGCGATCATATCAATGGTGCCATCCTTGATCCCCTCAATGAGCGCCAGCCGGTCCTCTTCCGAACGGATGGGCGGATTCATCTTGAATCGACCATCCTCTTGAAGCATACTGTCGTTCATCAAAAGGTAATGGGGAGCCGTCTCGCAGGTCACGTCTACCCCTCTGGCTTTTGCTTCCCGGATCAAAGCGACGCTCTCCTTGGTGGAGATGTGGCAGACGTGATAGGCGCAACCGATCTCCTCCGCCAGTTTCAGATCCCGGGCGATGGGTCCCCACTCACTCTCGGAGCAGATTCCCTTATGGCCGTGAGCCTTAGCATAATCGCCGTCGTGGATATATCCCCCGAAGAGCAGGGCGTTATCCTCGCAGTGAGCGACAATCATCTTTCCTAACGCTTTCGCTTTTTTCATCGCTTCCCGCATCATTTCTTCGCTCTGAACGCCCCGGCCGTCATCGGAAAAGGCGATCACGTTTTCTGCCATACCGGAAAGATCTGCCATTGTCTCCCCTAACTGACCTACGGTAATCGCTCCATAAGGATGGACCCCGATCACTGCATCGTTACGGATCAGCTCCAACTGCAGTTCCAGATGCTCCGGACTGTCCGGCACCGGATTGAGATTGGGCATGGCGCAGACGTCGGTATATCCGCCTCTGGCGCAAGCCCGGGTCCCGGTCCCAATGGTCTCCTTATAAGAAAAACCCGGCTCTCGCAAATGTACGTGCACATCGCAAAAGCCGGGAAAAACAGCAATACCATCAGCAGGAGATGCCAAAGTAACGGGTGCTTCAAAGTTCCCGTCCTGCATCATTCCGTTTTTATAAATGATTGCTTTCATGCTTTTTCCTTTCAAAAAAATAAGCCTTCACCGGTATGGCAAGGCTCAGCAAAACAAAAGCGCCGGGGCGCTCCTTTTTATGAATAATCTTGCCGATATCACGGTATCGTCTTAAAGAT
>JAZQAE010000014.1:0-1733 GCA_045544995.1 Eubacteriales bacterium | reverse complement strand
CAGCGGACGGGACGGTGTCTTGCCTTTGGAGGGGGAGACGGCGGAAAAGCATCGTGAAATTCTTCTGCAGGATTGCAAGGCTTTCAGACAGCGCAGAGAAGGGAAAGTCTCTACGGAATTGACTGCCATTGCGTATCCTTTTGGATACCACACGCCGGAGATCGATACTGTTTTGAAGGATGAATTTAAAATATCGTTTACCACGAAAGAACATCTGAATCGGGTAATTCCGGGGGACAAGTCCACCTTGCGGATGTTGGGACGGTTTAACGTGAGCGGGGAGATGACCGGAGCAGAACTGGTCGCTAAACTGCAAAACCAAAAAGATTAGTTGACTTTTTAAGGAGTAAGAGACATAATAAAATATAAGGAATACCGATTTTAAAAAAGGAGAAAAAATATGGAATTTATCATTATCCCTCTTGTGTTGATTTTAGTGATCCTGATCGCAAACATTAAGATTGTGCCGCAGGCGCATGAGTTTGTGATCGAGCTTCTGGGAAAGTATCGGTCCACGTGGTCTGCCGGTTTTCATATCAAGATCCCTCTTTTGGAGAGGGTGGCGAAACGGGTGACCCTCAAGGAGCAGGTTTTGGACTCTCCTCCGCAGCCGGTTATCACCAAAGATAACGTCACCATGCAGATCGACACGGTAATTTATTTCGCCATCTACGATGCTAAGCTCTATGCTTACGGTGCTGTTAATCCTATTTCTGCTTTGGAAAACCTGGCGGCTACAACGCTCAGAAACTTGGTGGGTGAGCTGGAACTGGACGGCACCTTGACCTCTCGGGATACCATCAATGCTAAGATGACGGAGATCCTGGACGAAGCCACCGATAAGTGGGGCATCAAGGTCAATCGGGTGGAGCTGAAAAACATCATTCCCCCTGCCGAAATTCAAAACGCCATGGAAAAGCAGATGAAGGCGGAGCGTGATCGCCGTGAGACCATGCTGCAAGCGGAGGGACATAAAGCCGCCGCCATCACCCGTGCCGAGGGTGATAAGCAAGCCATGATCCTGGCTGCCGAGGGTGAACGGGATGCGCGCATTGCCCGTGCCGAGGGTGAAGCCAAGGCGATCTTCCTTTCCAAAAAGGCGGAGGCCGACGGCTTGAAGGCTTTGAAGGAAGCCGGCGTTGATCCTGCCGTTCTGGAGCTGAAAAAGTATGAGGCGTTGGTAGCAATGTCCGACGGCAAGGCGGCGAAGATCATCGTTCCCACCGATGCGGTGGAGATGACCAAGCAGAACGTCCTCTTTGCCGAGACCTCCGGACTGGGCGACACCACCGCTCCTGCTCCTGAAAAACCGGAACCCAAGAAAAAGCCCGACCCTTGCTGTGAATAAAATGAAAGCCGTGAGTGAAAACTCACGGCTTATTTTTTGCACTCAAATAAAATAGTTGCAAATATAATTAATTTATAATATAATACAACTATCTATATCCAATTTTAGCGAGGTTTTGAAAAATGCGTGTTGTTGTCAAGGTGGGGACGTCCACCCTCACCCATAAAACAGGAAACATGAACATCCGCCACGTGGAGATCCTTTGCCGGGTGCTGAGCGATCTAAAAAATGCAGGGCATGAGGTGATTTTGGTGTCCTCCGGTGCCATTGGCATGGGCGTGGGAAAACTCTCTTTGGGGAGCCGTCCTACGGATATGCCCACCAAGCAGGCGGCGGCGGCCGTGGGCCAGTGCGAACTGATGTATACCTATGACCGTCTGTTTTC
>JAZQAE010000013.1:0-6455 GCA_045544995.1 Eubacteriales bacterium | reverse complement strand
CACCCCGTTGGTAGACACCATCGTGGATGGCAATACCGTCAAGGGTATCGTGGTACATACCAAGGAGGGCCGCCGTGCCATCATGGGTAAGCGCTTTGTTGACGCTTCCGGTGATTCCGATCTGGTGTACTTCGCCGGCGGTGAAGTAGAAGTAGGCCGTGAAAAAGACAATATGTCCATGGGTTGCTCCCTGGAGTTCGTTCTGGGCGGTGTGGACTACGATAAGTATAATGCCAGCGAACTGCGCATGAAAGATCCCAAGTGGGTACGCTTCTTGGCGGACGTGATCGAAGAGGGAAAACTTCCCGATATCGATAACCATCTCAACTGGATGACCCATATCCCCGGCCGTCCCGAGCATTGCGGGATGGACGAAGTGAGCATCTGCTTTGCCCATTCCAGAAACTGTTTTCCCACCAAGAATGAGGATCTGACCCGGATGTATCTGGAAGGCCGTGAGCAGGTAGATATTCTTGCGAAGTTCATTAAGAAAAACGTTCCCGGCTTCGAGAATAGTTACCTGTCCTATACCGGCACCCTGCTGGGCGTCCGTGAGAGCCGCCGTATCGTGGGTGAGTACCGTGTGACCGGTATGGATATTGCCACCGCAAAGAACCACGACGACGTCATCGCAATCAGCTACCATGGCTTTGACCTGCATGGCTTTACCCAGTCCGGTAACATGAAGTGGTTCAAGGGCACCCTGCCCTCCGGCGAGGAAGCCTATATCTCCAATATCGCCGGTTGGGGTTCCCAGATGCCCCCCGAGGATGGACTCAAGAGAATGTTCATGAGTGAACTCATTGATACCTCTAAGCAGTATTTCTACGATATTCCTTACCGTGCGCTGGTGCATAAGAGACTGGAAAACGTTCTGGCAGCAGGTAGAAACCTCTCCTCCGACGTTCCCGGTCAGAGCGGCACCCGTCTGGTGATGTGCTGTATGGCTATGGGTGAGGCTGCCGGTACCGCTTGCGCCCTCTCTTTGAAAGAAGACGTGAAGGTGCGTGACGTCAACGTGGCCGACCTGCAGAGAGTTCTGGTTGCCAATAAGTGCAATATCGGCCAGGGCTATCGTAAGATCGCTTCTCTGGAAGATAAGGACTATTCCGAATTCGCCGTCTCCGTCGAGAGAAAGAATCAGAACGGTTGGGAATACCTGGGTCTGAAAAAGAAATAAAAATTGAAATGGCTCTGTGCATTGCACAGAGCCATTTTTTATGCTTAAAGAAGTCCTAAACCTTTGGCCACGATGGTGATAAAGTCCTGGACGTTGGTGACCATGGTGGTGGCAGAAAGACTGCCCCGATCCAGTAGTTTATTGACCACGAACTCATCAATATCAATAGTATAAAGATAGACCGGACGGACGGTACCGTCCTCCATGACCCGGAAGGAGGGGGTCATGTTGCCGGTGGCGATGGTGTGGAGCATGGTGGCAAGACAGATGACGGTGGTACTCTTTTTCACCATCTGACGCATCGCCTTTTGTCCTTCGTAGGCGTCGCCGATGACTTCCGGCAGAGGGCCGTCGTCCCGGATGGAGCCGGTCAGGACGAAAGGAACGTCATGCTTGACGCATCCATACATAATGCCGTCCTGAATGTTGTGATCTTCCACAAATTGTTTGATGGATCCGCTTCTGCGCACCCGGTTGATGACGTCTAAATGATGATAATGTCCGTTGGGATGCGCCTTTTGGGTGTAGATGTCCTGACCCAAAGCGGTGTGAAGCATGGCACCCTCTAACTCATGGGTAGCCAGAGCGTTGCCGGCCATGACGCCGTGTACGTATCCGTTTTCCACCAAGGCCTGCATGGCACGCCGGGCATCATAGTCAAAGGAAAAGGCCGGACCCATGACCCAGGTGATGTGACCATGCTCTTTTTCGTGACGGAGCAATTCAAAAAGATTGTCATAATCCCGGGCGTAAGAAGTCTCTCGGCTGCGTCCCTGACGGAAGACGAATTTATCTTCGGCGGTGTCTTCGGCGGGGACTTGGAAACCGTCGGTGTGGACGAAGATCCCCTCTTCCCCGTGTTCTGTCCGTCCGAGGATGACCTTGTCGCCTTTTTTGAGGTTGCGGTTCTCAATGACGGAAAGGACGCCGTCTTCGCCGATGACCACGCTGGAGTCCATCCGGCTCTCTTCTGCCAAGGTCCATTTACCGTCCACCTTAAAATATTCAGGATACATCGAGGAGCTGTGATACCCCTCCGGGGCCACGCCGTCCATCTCTGCGATAGCGTAGAGCGCATCCGGCGCATTGGTAAGCCCTAAGGCCTCAAAATCCGGATGGCAGTATTGGGGAAGCTGAAAACTCATAGCAAAAACCTCACTTGTCTCATTTTCTTTATAATAGCATAAAATCCTAAGTTTTTCAACAAAAATCCCAGGGTGGAGCAAATAATCCGAACCTCGTTTCAAAAAGACGGATTTCCGCTCATTCTTCGTTAAAATACTCGTTAATCCGACAGGACTAACTGCGCTTTATGCCGCTTTGAGGCGGGCTCGGATTATTTGCTCCACCCTACCCCTACTCACAAAGAAATCTGCCGGGAGTGGTGCCGGTCTTCTTTTTAAAGGCATCGTAAAAGCCGCTGACGCTATCAAACCCACATTCCATTGCAATATCGATCATTTTCAGATCTGTGGTCTTAAGGAGCAGGATCGCCCGTTGGAGCTTTTTTTCGATGCTGTATTGCTTGAAGGAGATGCCGTTTGCGGCAGAAAACCGACGGGAGAAAGCGCTTTCGCTGAGCCCGGCCTTTCGGGCGATTTTCTGCAAGCACAACCCGTCTATGATGTCCCGATCGATCTCTTCCATCCGTAGCAACAGTTCCAGCTCTTTTTTGCCAATGGCATAGGAGAATTCGGCCTCACGCTCCGCCTTGATGAAGAACTCGGTCAGCTTGGCAGAGATCAGTTCATGGCGAAAGGGACGGTTGCCGTGCCATTCCTCATAAGCCTCTTTCAGTAAAGGGGAAAGGGTACTGCTTTGGAAGACGTTCTGCCGGCTTTTGATGCGATCCAGAAAGAATAAAAAATGATGAAGTTCCGTAAAGGCGTTGCGGTTGAGGGTGAAGATCGCCAATTGAAAGCCATCCTCCCCAAAAGAAAGGAATTGACGCCGTTGCCCGATATTTAGAAATACGATGGTACCCGGTCGGATGGGATAGGTGCGGTCTTCGATCTCCCAAACCGCCTCTCCCGACAAAGCAAGACAGATGCGATACTCGGCATAAAAGGCATCCTTTGATGCCGTGGGCGCATGTTGCTCTTTTTGCATTAGACGCACGGAAAAATTGTTCTTTTGCACGGAAATCATCTCACTTCACCTCCTTTGCAGTATAACATAGTTCGTTGTAATTTGCAAGAAATCGAAATAATAAAACAGATAAAAGGTAGATTACACCGTCAAAATGCGTTATGATATATTCAAGAAAACGAATTTTGAGAGGTTGCGTAATGTACGAGATGCTCGTTTTGGGCGCCACCTTTGCCGCAGCAGGGATCGCTCATCAATATCAAGAAAACTGCTTGGTGCTGGAGCGCCGTGCAGAGGCGGGGTATGAATTTTTCGGCGAGGGTAAAGACGGAAGCATCTATTCCTATTTCAAAGAATGCCATACTGTTTTTTGTGTCGAGATCGTATCGGTGGAGAAAACGGAGGACGGCTTTTTATGTGTAACCCACGGAGTGGACGGATTTCGCTCTTACACCGCAAAGAAGGTGATAGATACCCGTTGTAATGCAGATATGAGCAATTCCAAGACCTATGATCTCTTGGTGGATCGGCAGGGTAAGCGTGAGATCTTGCGCCTCCCCGTATCGCTCGATTGTTCCTTTTCCGAGGCAAGAAGGATTGCCCAAAGGCGGATCGAGGGCTTTTCGGAGGAGCGGTTAGTCTATATGGCGGATGAATTTGACTATCAGGTAAAAGCAGTCTATCCTAAGGAGGAGAACGGAATATTATATCTGCCCTCTAAGTCCTATAGCTCCCCCGACCTTGCTTTTGCAGGAGGTGTACGTGATGCTTCTTTCTGAAATAAGAGCGGGAAAACGGGTGGTTCGTGAATGTGAACCGCAGTTTTTAAAAGAATTTGACGTAATCGTCTGCGGATTGGGGACTGCCGGCTCTCTGGCGGCACTGTTTTCGGCGGAAAACGGCCTTTCCGTCCTGGGGATCGAGGCCTTCACCTGTGTGGGAGGAACTCATACCGCAGGGGGGATCGGCAATCATTATTTCGGTTGCCCCGGCGGACGCTATGAGCGGCTTGACCGAGAAGTTTCGGAATTTACAGAGCGCTATACCTGCACTCCGCAGGAAAGCCGTAAACTGCTGTTGGAACGGGCGCTGGAGGAGCAGGGGACAGAACTGCTTTACGAGGCGTCTGTTTGTGGCGTTTATCTGCAGGAAAATACTGTGATCGGGGTACGGGTACTGACTGGCCGGGGGATCGTGGATTATCGGGCAAGGCTTGTCATGGACTGTACCGCCGAAGCGAGCGTTGCGGTGATGGCCGGGTGCAAAACGGAATGTGGCAGAAAGTCGGATGGACAGATGCAACCCTATTCCGTTGTTTCAATGACCTACGACGGAAAAAAATACGGCTATACCAATATCGACTTTGGACGGGTGGATCAAACCGATCCCGCTGCGCTTTCGGAAGCCATTCTCTTTGCCCGCTCTTATCCCATCCAAGAGGGACATACAGGCAAAGAACTGATTGCCCAAATGCCGATGATGGGCTTTCGGGAGGGCAGACGGATCTGTGCCGAAGAAATGGTTTGTATCGAAGGTCTCTTTGCAGATCAGCAGTCCGAGACCCCGATGTTTTTTTCCTATGCAGATCTGGATAAGCACGGCTGGGATCTGGCGTTTGACGGCGAGGCGCTGGGCGACTGGGCCATCGGGGCCAACCTTGGCGCCTACAACGTGACGGTGGCGGTGCCGTATCGGGCGATCCTGCCAAAAGGCTATGACGGCATTTTGGTGCCTTGCCGTGCCTTGGGGGCAGATCGGGATGTTTCCAGCTGTGTGCGGATGCTCCCCGATATGAAAAAGGTGGCGGAGGCTGCCGCCGAATGGGCGACCCTTGCCGTCAAACAAGGCAAACCCTTGCGGGAGGTTTCTTATATGGAATTAAAGGAGAAACTTCTGCAAAGCGGTTGCCTGAAAGAAAGCGATAACCGAGGGGTTTGGATTGACCACAAGAAGAGTTCAGGTATTCCTGCGGAGCCGGTTGTTTGGATCACCGATCCGTCAAAACTGGCGGAACGGCTGAAAACGCTGACACCCGGTCAGGCCATCTGGTCGGCCAAAAGGATCGGCGTAACCGCAGTGCCGTATCTGCGTGCACTTTTGAATGATCAAGACGAAAACGCCTCCAAGCATGCCGCTTTTGCTTTGGCAATGTTGGGAAACTGCGCAGGAAATGAACTCTTGCGACAGATGGTGATCGAGCGGGACGGCGAGATGTTGCAGGACTGTCGCAAAAATAATAACCTGCGAGGATGTATGGCGATCTATTGGCTGGGCAGACTCGCCGATAGAACGATCACCGAGGAATTGCTCCGCTTGATCTGCGATCCCATGGAGCAGGAGGCGAAGGTGTATCACCAAAAAGGGAAGCAAACCACCCGCTATAGAATCAAGGACTTTGACGGCGTCTATTTTCAGTTTGTCTCCCATGCGGTGATGGCATTGGTGCGGATTGGCGACGCTCATCCAGACCTGCGGTCTGAGATCAGCGAGGGCTTCCGTTCTGCTTTTTCGACAGAGGATTATTATCGGCGCATCACCCAAAGACCGTTAGAGAGCAGCGAGGGAAATATGGTACGATCCATGAAAGAGATCGCCTTCGCAACCATCGAAAAATGGAAATAAAAAAGGAGCATTGGAAAAGGAATGTCTATTTTTGCCCAAAATTAAAGTTGACCGATGGTAAAACCATCCTTTTATAAGCAACTATAGATGACTATCCGCACAAGAATAGATATTTCACAAACTCTATGCTACAGTAAATATGTAAAATGGGGATTTATTTCAAAAAAACCAAAACGAAGAAAGGAGACAAGATTTTGAAAAAGTTTTGCAAAGTTCTTGCCGTAATCTTGGCTGTGTTGATGTTAGTCACCATGGCTACCGCTTGTAAACAGAGTGACGACGAATTTGGTGATGATGTATTCACTGATGGTGGATTCGGCGACACGAACACCCTGGGTACCGGAAACACTCCGGATACCAACGAGCCGGATACCAACGATCCGGACACCAACGAGCCGGACACCAACGATCCGGACACCAACAATCCGGATACGAATAAGCCGGATACCAACACTCCGGATACCAACAAGCCGGATACCAACACGCCTACTACTCCGCCTCCCTCCAACCAGGCAGATGCGAACGAGAAGTACGACGCCACCAAGAAGTACGATATGTCCAACAA
>JAZQAE010000012.1:0-2047 GCA_045544995.1 Eubacteriales bacterium | reverse complement strand
CACAAAGTGGTTGCAGATACCATTTACTATTTTAATTACATAAGACCTGTTCGCAAACTAAAAAGAAAACCGCCAGTCCAATACAGGATTGAACTGGCAGCTTGATTTTTTTGTGTCTACAAACTATTGACTATTTCAGCTAAATAACTCCGCTCTTTATGTATTTACTTTTCGAGTGGTTGTTCTTCTTTTTCTTTTGTCAGTGCACCGGTGCCGCCTTCTACCACACCGTCTGCTCTTAAGACTTGAAGGAAGGTGCCGAAAAAGCACTTGAGATCCATCATCAATCCCTTGCCCTTTCCTGCACGAAGTGCGGTGGCATATTCGCCGTCCCATTTCGCTTTTTCAGCAATTTCAAGTTCATCACGGCCGTGGATCTGCGCCCAACCGGTCAGACCCGGTTTTACATCGTTGGCACCGTAAAGATCTCGTTCCGCAATGAGATCGTCTTGATTCCACAGTGCCGGTCTCGGTCCGCAAAAACTCATTTGATTCATTAGGATATTGAATAACTGAGGAAGTTCGTCCAAACTGCTTTTACGGATGAATAATTGCCACTTACTCAACCGATCCATAGCGTTGAATTGAGCGGTTGGGAGATCTTTTGGAACAGAGGTGGGCATACTGCGGAATTTCCAGATCATGAATGTCTTTTTATGAATTCCGATTCGTTTTTGCTTAAATAATACCGGACCCGGGGAATCAATTTTGATAATGATTGCGATGACCAGCATGGGAAGTGCCAAAACAAGGATAGCCAGACAGGATAGAATAAGGTCTGCCAAGCGTTTAAAAAAACGTTGATACATGCTGAGACATCTCCTTTCAATGTATTTGGCGCCGGGGGATATGGTAAATCTATTATTTAGTATATCATTATAACAGGATTTTTTCAAGTCTGAAAAATGCGGAATTAGTCTTTCATCATCTTTTCGGGGCGGTACATTTTGGTAATTTTTTTATTGATCTTGATGGGGGTCTCTTGTTGCCAGGTGTCGAGCAGGGTTTGGATCTCTTTGGCGCGGATGGTTTCCAGGGTATCCAGTTGCATGGAGGAGGTGAAGACCTCGTCGGCCGTGCCGTCATAGCGCTTGATAATGTAGTGGCAGTCTTCCGCTTCGTACTTCAGGACTTCGCCCACTTCCAAGGCTAAAATCTTTTCCAGGATCTTCGGTTCAGTGTTGGTTTCGTTAACAACGAGGCTTTCCGTATCGCCGGAATAGGCGCTATAGACGCCGATGACGTCTTCAAAGGTGTCGATGTCCGAGGGGGCGATGGCGGCCTGGTAAGCATCTTCTGCTTTTTGCGCCGCTTTTTCCATGTCGTCCTTATCTAAGGTCTCTCCGGTTTTAGCATCCGTCTTGAGGATGATGGCGGATTTGATGAGGGCATTGTGGACGTTGTAATAATCCTTGATGTCCTGCAATTTCACCGGCTCCTTTCCCTCTGCGCCGTAGTAGTAGGAAAGGACCTTGCTCTTTTTGGCCATATCGTATTGTTCTTCCAAAAATTCATCATAGGTATAGCCGGACTTTTGCAGATATTCGTTAAAGGCGGTCAGAGAGCCAAAGCCATCCACCGTTTCGGAAAGGGCGGATTGAATGGCTTGGTCTTCTTCGGCGGTGAAAGAGAGATTTAGTTTATCAAACTGGACCGCATAGAGCTTAGACTGAATCAAGTGTTTCTGCACCGCTTCGGTCATGGCTTCGGAAAGGGTTTTGCCTTCTTCAATGTTGCCGGTCCAGTAGGCTTTGGTATCCTCGGCGTCCGGATCGGTAGCCAGGTAATTGGAACGCAGAAGCTCCATAGAGCGGGAATAGTCGTTGACAGTGACGGTTCGGTCTCCTACCCGAATGGCATAGTCTGATTTACTGCATCCGGTAAGGACCAATGCCAGACAGAGTAATAACAAAAGAAAACTTTTTTTCATAAAAATGCCTCTATTTCGTTGGTTTTATGAAAAAAGTATAGCATAGCTGCGAATTTTTGTAAATCTTTTAATTGTAAATAATGTATGAGCGTGATATAATATCCGCATGAAGAAAAA
>JAZQAE010000011.1:0-8509 GCA_045544995.1 Eubacteriales bacterium | reverse complement strand
CTTTGACACGCTGGGAAGACTCTCAAAAATGTTCCCGAATTCGTCAAAACGGTCTCGTCGGCGTACATGGGTACGGTAGAGGGCGTTTTGGCGGATAGCAGAAATTTTCAATCAAAATCCGCATCACTATGCGGATTTTTTCCTTATAAAGAAACAACGAGAAAGAGCAGGTTCTCTTTCTTGCTATTATATTGCAAAACCAGTATGAACTTATTGGCTCTTTTCATTTTCTGCGGTCGGGGACTTTTTTAATAGGTTGCCTTGGCAAAATGACCGCTTTCTTTCATGGAAGTAGCGGTGGCGCCGGAAACGATAATGTGATCCCAAAGGACGATCTCCATCGTTTTCAATTTATAGTAAAGATGACGGGTTGCGTCGATGTCTTCGTCGGAGGGATAAGCGTCGGAGAGATGGTTATGGGCAATGACGACGTTTTTCGCATCCAGCTTGATTGCGGTCCGTAAAAGACGGTCGGAGTGGATCTCCACGGCATTGATGGAGCCCGTATACTGCAATTCGCATTGGATCAGCTTGAAATTTTCATCCAGAAAAGCGGCGTATAAACATTCTTCTTTACGGCCGAGAAAACGAGAGATCATAAATTCGATCTGCTTTTCCGTCTTGTTCAAAAAGTTGGCGCTGTCACTGCATTCCTCGTAATAGCGCTTGGTGATGCCGGGGATTAATTTGAGGAGAAAAGCGGAATATTCTCCAATGCCCGGAACCTTCTTTAATTCGTTGGGGTCTGCCTCAAAGACGCCCCGCAGATCGCCGAACCGGCTTAGAAGTTCATGGCCCAAAGGATTGGTGTCCTTTTGTGCGATGCTGTATCCCAGGAGCAGTTCCAGAAGTTCGTGATCCCGAAAGCCGTCGATGCCGGTCTCTTTATAGCGTTCCCGGAGCCGTTCCCGATGACCTTGATGAATGGATGTTTTTTTCTCGTTCATACTCGTATTCCTTATACAAATCGTATAGTTCGTTTAATATAATACGCTCTGCGTTGATTTTGCATGACCTTCAACTTTACCGAAAGGGTGCCGTGACGGGTCTGTATCTCTGCGGCGGCATTTTTTTCGTCCACCGATTCAAAGGACTTGACCTTCAGGACTTCTCCGCAGATGGGGCAGACGACTTTTTTCAGTTTCAGGTCTGCCAGGGCTTTTTCCTTGGTGCGGAAGGTGGGGAAGAACTCCTTGGTGCTGTGCATACTGTACCAAAGGATGCCGTTGAGTTCCTGATAGTTACGAACCCCTTCTTTCAGATCGAGCGCCTTAGCCACTCTGGCGGTGTAGATGGCGTCGTTGAAGGCGTTGTGCGCCTGTAGCGAGGGGATGATCTCTAATTGCTCCATGGCATATTCCAAAGAAAACTGCCGGTTTTCATGGGCGATTTGATGATTGAAAATGCCCTGGAGATTGAGGCAGGGAGGAAGCCAGTCCTCCTCCATATCGTGCATCAGGAGATTGTCCCGTAACTGTTGAATATCGTCATACCCCCAGGTGAGGAAAAGACAGTCCGTTCCGCACCAAGCCTTGAAGGTCTCGATCGCCTCTTTGAAACGGGGCTTTCCTTGGAGCTCTTCTTTGGTGATGCCGGTCATTTTTTTGATGCGGTGATGGAGCTTTTTATAAAAAGTGGGGGCAATTAAAAGGTCGATACAGTCGATGGCCTCTGCTTTTTCGTTGAGCTTGATGGCGCCGATCTGAATGATCTCTCCGGAGAGATAGATGGGGGATTGGATGGCCGATTCTTTAGAGAATGGCTGATTCCATTCCATGTCAAAAACAATATAATTCATACAGTTCTCCCTTATACGCTGAGGGAATGAATTTCGGGATGCTCATCCATAAATTTCATGATCTCTTTAAAGGGGATGGCATTTTTAAGGCGAACCTGCAGAATGAGGTTGAGGGTGTTGTCCCCACAGGTAGTGACACGGGAGTTGGTGATGGTGATGCCCAATTCTTTTTGCTTGGCACGCAGTGCCGCCCGGATCTCCGGAGTATCCACTAAGGTAATGCGGATCTCACTGGTAGAGTAGGCATCGTTGCCGACGCTGAACCAATGCATCAGTAACTGCACCGCCAAAATCATCAAGGTGACGGCAAAGGCGATGCCATACATTCCGGCACCGCAAGCCAGTCCCACACCGGCGGTTGCCCAGATGCCGGCGGCGGTGGTCAAGCCTTTTACGGTGTTGCCGTTTTTAAAGATGACGCCGGCGCCCAGAAAGGAAATACCGCTGACGACCTGCGCCGCAATTCGGGAGGGGTCCACGCCCCGGGTTCCTGCCAGAGCATTTCCGGCGGAATCCACCATGTCTGCGAACCCGTATTTGGAGACCAACATAATAAGCGCAGAGGCACTGGCGATGATGCAGTGGGTCCGGATCCCGGCCTCCTTGGAACGCTTGGTTCGCTCCAGACCGATTAAAAACCCGCAAAATAGAGAGGCCAATAAACGAATGGTCGCATCCAAAAGCGGATGGGCGGAAATATAAGTTAAAATCGTATCAAAAAATTCCATGACTATTCTCCTATAAAGAAATTTCTTTGATCTCCTTGTGTGCATCCATTAAATGGATCTGCTCACGCAGAGGAATGGTGCGGGGCATTTGTACCTGTAAGGTCATCGCCACGATCTCGCCTTTCCGTTTGTATTGGGCGGAGAGGACGGTAATATCGTAACGTTCCCGGAGATCACGCAAAACCTGCCAGACTTCCGGTGTGTTTTGGACTTTCAATTTTAACTCCCGAGGGGTGTACGCTATGCCGAAAATATTCAGACGATGCAAAAAAAGATGCACCGATAAGATCAAAAGGGTGGCAAAGATGCTCAGAAAAAGCAATCCGCAACCGCAGGCCATGCCAATGGCGGCGGTGCCCCAGATGCCGGCGGCGGTGGTCAGACCGGGCGAGGAGACCTGCCTACTGCGAAAGATGATCCCGGCACCCAAAAAGTTGATACCCATAACGATCTGACAAGCGATCATGGTGGGATCCGCTCCGCCTTGATCGCCGAAAAAGGCGTACTTAGAGAGGATCATAAAAAGGGCGGCGGCTACGGCAAAAATGCCGTGGGTACGAATTCCGGCGTCCTTGCGCCGAAAACTACGCTCTGCGCCCAGCACGACACCGCAGAGCAGAGCCACCGCAAGACGCAGGCAAAGCGTTGCCGTCCCCGGTAAAATTGTGGATCCCAAGAGCCTCCCCCCTTCCTTCTTTTATAAAAATTAAGTATAGCATGAAACCTTGTTTTTTGCAAGGCGTTTTCCAAAAGATAAAAGGCAAGAATCTTCCTGCCTTTTACCAGTTAAGGATGATACATTAACGGTTGATCGGATGTAAAAAGGAGATAATTGCTATCCGAAAATTCCGCTGTTTTTCGCAAAGTGGCGCCGTTCTTTTCGGCATATGCGATTGCCGCCGCAGCCTGATCTTTATGTAAAAGATAGACGGCTTTTTCATTTTCTTCTTCGCCGTATGGATCCTGCGGATTGATGTAGGGGAGGATTTGAAAAAGTCCTTCTCCAAACGAACAAGCCTGTACGGCGCCGTCTGTATAGAGCGCCGTCGTTGTGGCAGGGTACCAGTCTCCATATAGGTATTGATATTCTTCCCGAACCAAATAATCTGCGATCTCTTCAAAGGGTGAAACGTCCGGCCGGTAGATCTTTTGAATGGCGGGCGCATAGCCGGTGATCCAGTTCAAAAGGCACCCGACGATCAGCAGCACCGTAATCGGTCCTTTCCAAGCCCCTTCTTCTTCAAAGAGCGAGACGGCGGAAAGGCAGGGAAGAAGATACCAGATAAAGAGATACGGGGTGCGGAAATTCATCGTCAAAAGCAGATTGCATAGCAAAAGACCGATTAATCCGATGATGAAAAAGACCTGGATCAAAAAGAGGGGCTCCGGGGTTTTTGTTTTGATCAGCCGGCGGAACCCTCGGCAGACAGAGAAGAGGGTGATACCGCAGAAGAGAACCGCCGGAATAAGATAGAGCCATCCGTTGGTTTCATGAATGGCATAATAGAAACCGGTGATCTTTCCTAAGATGCGCAGATTGATCTGGTGTGCCTCTGCCCAATTGGCGCCTCTCAACGCTGTTTCTCCGTAGATGCTTTCGTGGGGGATCTGCAGAAGCCGCATGAGGAGAATTCCCAGAAAATTGAAAATGCCGTAAAGAATGACCCGGCCCGGGATCAAGAAATCTTCTGCTTTAACGCTTTTTTGAGAGAGGAGTTTTAGGATAAACCGTAAGGCTTCTAACGCAAAGAGAGGAAGAATTAAAATGGAAGTCTCCCGTAAACTCTGCATCCCCATGGCGGCCAACAGTAGAAGACCGCAAACGGTGGAGCCGCAAAGGAGCGGCCGCTTCGGATCCTGTAAGGCACGGACGTAGTCCCCGATCACCAAAAAGAGGGTAATTAAATAACAACTGTAATATGAGGCAAGGAGAAAGAGTAATTGCCCTTCTAAAGAAAAGGTGGCGTCGCAGGTGACCATTCCGCCCAAAAAGATTGCCACCGCCGCCACCCGTTGCAGACGGGTCGTGATGGGACGGAGCATCCAGATCAGTGTGAGGATTAAAAGAGCCGTCATCATGGTGGTGGCCAGGATCATGGAAAGATTGATCTTGCCGGTGATCCCGTATAAAAGAGCGCAAAGCACCGGCGTGGCGGCAACGTAAAATTGATTGCCGAATACCCACCCCTCCGGGAAGATACTTTTGCTTTTCCAGGCCTCCATGGCGTATAGGGTGTCGGCATAAACGTCGCAGGTAGCAAACTGCTCAAACCCAAAGAAGTTGATCCATAAAAAGGTGCCGATAAACAGCAATATAATGCCCCATAGACCCCATTCCATTATCCGTCGTCCGTTTAATTTTTTCATAAAACCCCCGCCATGACTCACACGCATTTTATATGATTATATGATGATCTACGTCTTTTGTCAAACCGGGAGGAAGTATAGAAGAATAGTTGGCGGAACAGATTTTTTCATAAAAACACTTGAAAAAACTTCTCATAATTGTTATAATACAAATTGTCACACAAAATTTAATAACAAGTAGGATGGGAAGACTCTTTATTTTTATAGGGAGTCCTATCTCTATGCTTATTTGGCAATAATGAATTTGGTAAAAATGCAAATTCCTCTTGCTGAATAAGTCGAGTTTTCTCATTGCTTGTGAAGTTTTGTGTGACAACAAACGGGGTTTGCGTTTTTCGGTGCGCCTACTTCGGTTGGCGCACTTTTTTATTTTTTTAAAACCCGGAACCGATGAAAATAGTCAAAAAATAACGGATTTAATTACCAAAGTGCACAAAAATTTTGTGTATGAACGCTCATTTTTAAATAATCAAATAATTGACACGGGACACGCAGTTGTATATAATATTTATACTATTACGATGAAAAAGTATCGCATAGAAGGAGCAAACGCCGGGCGTTTGCATATTTTTGCCGGAAAATGTAGTAAACATTTACAGCAAGAAAGGAATCCGAAAAATGAAACTGAATGAACTGCGTCTGGGGCTGATCGACGGCACGATTCACGTGATCGCCAGAGAGGGATTGGAAAAAGCCTCCACCAAGCTGATCGGCCGCGCCACGTCCATCAATGAAGCCTATATCTACCGTTGCTTTAAAGATAAAGAAGATATGTACGCCAAGACCTTCGCCTTTCTGGATGAGGAACTGGTGGCAAAGGCGAAGCAGCACGTATCAGTCATGTATCTGGAAGAGATGGACCGGGAGAAACGGTGCCGGGTGTTCTTTACGGCGGCCTGGAGATTTATCCTGGGCAACCCCAATAAGTGCCTGACATATATTCGATATTACTATTCTTCCTATTTTGCCAAGTATTCGGCAGAAGAGCACCGAAAAAGATTTGAGCCGTTTATCGACCGGATCAAAATTGCTTTTCGTGACGAAGCCAACGTCTGGATGATCATGAATCACGCTCTGACGACTATGCTGACCTTTGCCGTCAGGGTGTTTGACGGTTCCGTACCCAACGATGAGGATACGGAGGAGCACGTTTACCGCTTGGTCTATGCATCGGTAGGCCAATATTTTGAAGAGGAGCGCTAAGTGCCCATGAAAAAAGTATTCAATATTATTAAAACGACCATCGTATGGCTGATTGTTTTGCTTGCCGTATCCATGATGCTCTTTACGGTGATCTCTGTCACCACCTTTAACCGAAACGACCGCAGTTTGTTTGGGTATAAGATGTATATCGTCAATTCAGACTCTATGGCGGCCACCGATTTTAAGGCGGGGTCTTTGATCTTTGTCAAAGAGATCGCCGACCCTTCTGTCCTGAAAGAAGGGGATATCATCACCTTTATGTCGCAGGATACCGGGAGTTTCGGGGAGACCGTCACCCATAAGATCCGCAAAAAGACGGTGGATGCAGAAGGCAACCCCGGGTTTATTACATACGGTACCACGACGGATACGGACGATGAAGCCGTCGTTACCTATCCCTATATCCTGGGTCAGTATAAGAGCAACATCCCCGGCCTCGGCCTGTTCTTTAATTTCTTAAAGACCACCCCCGGTTATTTCATCTGTATCTTTACGCCGTTTATGCTGATCATTCTTTATGAAGGTGTGAAGTTCTTCAACCTCTTCCGCAGATATAAGCAGGAGCAGATGGAAGAGATGCAGGCGGAGAGAGCAAAAATCGAAGCCGAGAAGCAGGAAAATGCCAAGATGTTGGAAGAACTGAAGGCGCTGAAAGCCCAGCTGGAGAGCAGTCAACAGACCGCAGCCGCCGGAACCGCCTCCGAGGAAGAGTGTTAACCCAGACCCCCTGAAAGAGAGAACTCCATGTTAAAATTTTTATTTGGCGCTTTGGTAGGCGCAATCATTAGTTTCGTTGTTTTTGCCGTTTGCAGTATGGCGGGAAAAGACGAGTAAAAATAGGAGAGAAAGTATGAATAATACCTTAAAAAAGATCTGGAATATCGTGTCCACGGTCCTTGTGGTATTGATGGTTGTTTGTGCGGTGTTTTTGATGGGCGCACGCATCTTTGGGTTTCAATGCTTTAACGTCATTTCGGGAAGTATGGAGCCTAAATATAGTGTGGGCGATCTGATCTACGTGAAAGAGGTCGACGTAAACAGTATCCAAGTAGGAGACGATATTACCTTTGTCCTCAATGAGGATCTGGTCGTCGCAACCCACCAGGTTGTCCGCATTGACGCTGAAAATCAACGTTTTTACACCAAAGGTCTTGCCAACGAGATCGAGGACGGCGAACCCGTCCATTTCAATAACGTCATCGGCGTGCCGAAATTCAGTATTCCGAAGCTGGGATACGTTTCTAACTTTGTGCAAAACCCGCCCGGAACGTATATCACCATCGGGATCGGACTTCTTTTGATCCTTGCCGTTTTTCTGCCGGATCTGATCGGCAAGAAAAAAGAGGAGGACGAGGTAGTCACCGCTCAGGCTGAGATCGAAACGGCGGCAGAGGAAAATGAACGGCTGAAAGCCGAACTGGCTCAGCTTCGTGCAGAAATGAGCGACAAAAAATAGGTTTCCGATTTATGCGGATTCATCGTGGCATAAATTTGAAATATAAAAATATGGAAGAAAGGAGGACAAACGAAATGAAAATGACCAAGAAGAAAGTATTTATCGCAGCACTTGCTATTTGCTTGATCGCGATCCTCTCCATGGGTACTTTGGCATGGTTCAACGCCAGCGACTCTGTGACCAACACTTTTAAGGTGGCAGATACCGACGGCAATAACCAGCCAGATTTCTCCGTGGAACTGTGGGAAACCGACGAGTATGACAATCGTGTAGAGCAGAGAGAGTATCCCGATATTCTCCCCGGCGACGTTCTCGAAAAAGATCCTACCGTTGAGAACACCGGCAACTACGATCAGTATATTCGCGCCTACGTTACCTTCAGCGATGCAGACACTCTGCAGGATGCTTGCGAAAAGTACGGATATTCCACTGATCTTCGCACCTGGCTGAACGTGGATGGCACAGTCTGGGAGGCTGTTACCGAACCCAAAGAAGGTACCGACGGCAGCATTACCTATTGCTACTATCTGAGAAGCGTTCTGGGCAAGAAGGTAGGGGATGAAACCAACAAGGTAAAGCTGTTCACCACCGTGACCATCCCCGAGAAGTTTGTACAGGCTGATCTGTCCGGCGATAACGCCGTGTTCACCATCGACGTGAAAGCAGAAGCTCTGCAGACCCGGAACACCGGTGATAACGCAGTAGATGCTTTCGCCAACGTCCAATGGACTGCCTTTGCGGAGTATCCCGATAATGTGGTTAATCCGTAAAAGCGAAAATCCATAACTGCACTCGTATGTCGGCGTTCGAGGAATGCAGTTTCATCGACGCCGACCTTTAAAAGGAGATAATTACAATGAACAAAACTAAGAGTACAAAGCGTGCATTACTGATGAGCGCTTTGGCACTGCTTCTCTGCGTGTCTATGCTCATCGGCAGTACTTACGCATGGTTTAC
>JAZQAE010000010.1:0-37539 GCA_045544995.1 Eubacteriales bacterium | reverse complement strand
CTTGCATGTGTTAGGCACGCCGCCAGCGTTCGTCCTGAGCCAGGATCAAACTCTCTAAAAAAAAATTAAATCAAGTTTTTATCCAGCTCATAACAAATCTCAAAATTCTGGCTTCTAAGTTTTGTTAATCGCTTTCGCCATTCGATCTTTGACCGAATGGTCTTTACAATTAACGGGTCCTTCTTAAATGATGCTGTTTAATTTTCAAAGTCCGCTGCTATCTCTCTTTGGGCTCAGTTTCCTAAACCCTCTCGAAGAGTGCTTGAATATAATAACATCTGCAAACCTATTTGTCAACACTTTTTTTCAAAGATTTTTCAACTTTTTTGAACTTATATTTTTTGCACAATCTATCCACAGGATGTCCACAGGTTTTTCAACAAAATGCCCCCTCGCCATAGGGCGAGAGGGCATTTTCTTCATTATTATATAGTTTATAATCCGAGATCTTCCACGTAGAGTTCACGCACAGCGGGTTCCTCTACCTTAGGCTTGGGATTATTCCGTTCCTCCAAAAACTTGGAAGCAACCTGCGGGAACAGTGCATAACTGAGAACATCCTCCTCGCACCGAGCCAGATCACCGGCTTCTTCCCGATATTTTTCCAATTCCGGCTCCAAGAGATCGGCAGGACGGCAGGTGATAACCTCTTCGTCGCCGATGGCCTTTTTACGGACCTCTTCGTTGACCTCACCGGGAACCTGACCGTATTCGCCTCTCAAAAGACCCTTGGATTCCTTACCCACCATCTTATACCGCTCACCCAGTACCACGTTCATGACCGCCTGAGTACCAACGATCTGGCTGGTGGGGGTCACAAGCGGAGGATAACCGAAGTCCTTACGAACACGGGGAATCTCCGCCAATGCCTCATAATATTTATCTTCCGCACCGGCCTGCTTCAGCTGAGAGATCAGGTTAGAGAGCATACCGCCGGGCACCTGATACAGCAGGGTCTTGGCGTCTACGTTGAGCACCTTGGGATCCAAGATGCCTTCCGCCTTCATCTTATCGGCAACGCCACGGAAGTGGGCCGCGATGTCGCTGAGTTTATTGAGATCAAGACCGGTATCCCGATCGGTACCCATCAAGGTGGCAACCATCGCCTCGGTAGAGGGCTGAGCCGTACCGTTCGCCATGGGAGAAAGGGCGCAGTCCACGATATCCACGCCGGCCCAGGTCGCCATCAGGTTGGTCATATCGCCGGTACCGGTGGTGTTATGGGTATGCAAGTGGATGGGAACTTTTACTTCCTCTTTCAGTTTCTTTACCAAGCTATAAGCATCCATCGGCAGGAGCAGGTTTGCCATGTCCTTAATACAAATGACGTCGGCACCCATATCCTCCAAAGTCTTTGCCAATTTCACAAAATAGGCCTCATTATGAACCGGGCTGGTGGTATAGCTGATGGCGGCTTCACAAATACCGCCGTATTTCTTACAACTCTTCATCGCCTGATCCACATTGCGAACGTCATTTAATGCGTCGAAAATACGGATCACGTCGATGCCGTTTTCGATGGATTTTGCCACGAACTTATCCACCACGTCATCGGCATAATGCTTATAGCCCAAGATATTCTGGCCACGGAGCAACATCTGCAATTTGGTCTTAGGCATATGCTTTTTCAGGGTGCGCAGACGCTCCCAGGGATCTTCGTTCAAGAAGCGCATGCAAACGTCAAAGGTTGCGCCGCCCCAACACTCCAAAGACCAATAGCCTACCTCGTCCAGTTTTTCCAGAGCGGGAAGCATATCGTCGATCCCCATTCGAGTCGCCGCCTGGGACTGATGGGCATCACGCAAAATGGTATCGGTTATCAACAAAGGTTTCTTTTCCATTTATTAACCTCCAAACATAGCAATCAAAACACCGGCTGCAATTGCCGAACCGATGACGCCGGCCACGTTGGGACCCATCGCATGCATCAGCAGGAAATTGCCGGGATCTTCTTTTTGACCGACCATCTGAGAAACACGGGCCGCCATTGGAACAGCGGAGACGCCGGCAGAGCCGATCAACGGATTGATCTTCTTCTTGAGGAACAGATTCATAAACTTCGCCAGCAAGAGCCCGCCGGTGGTACCCAATGCAAAGGCAACGACACCCATAACGATGATCTTGATGGTATTCCAGGAAAGGAAGGTGGATGCTGTAGCAGTAGCACCGACGGTAATTCCCAAGAAGATGGTAACAATATTCATCAATTCATTCTGAACCGTCTTGCTTAGACGATCCACAACACCGCACTCACGGAACAGGTTACCCAGCATCAGGCAACCCACCAAGGGTGCCGCAGAGGGAACCAGTAACGCCACAAAAGCAGTAACGACAAAGGGGAAAATGATCTTTTCTTTTTTGCTGACCGGACGCAGAGTGTCCATCCGGATCGCCCGTTCCTTCTTGGTGGTCAAAAGTTTCATAATGGGAGGCTGGATCACGGGAACCAGCGCCATATAGGAATATGCCGCCACGGCGATAGGACCTAAGAGTTCCGGCGCCAACTTCGACGTCACAAAGATGGCGGTAGGACCATCGGCACCGCCGATGATACCGATAGAACCGGCTTGCGCTTCGGTGAAATTCAAAAGACGTGCACCAACAAAGGTAGCAAAGATGCCGAACTGAGCCGCAGCGCCCAGCAAAAGACTCTTGGGATTGGCGATCAGCGGACCGAAATCGGTCATGGCGCCCACGCCTAAGAAGATCAAGCAGGGATAGATTCCCAGTTTTACGCCCAAATACAGATAGTCCAAAAGACCGGCAGAAACCGTCTGAACTCCGGTCGCCACCAAGGTGGTACCGCTATAAAGGTCGCCGTTCTTTACCGTCAGGCCAACCAGTTCATAGACGATATCTACGCTATCCTTCAACACCTCACCGGTCGTCGTCACCAACTGACCGGCGGCATTGATCAAAGCATCACTCTCCAGTGAAAAGCCGGTGATCTTACCGAAATAATAACTGCCGTTCAGGATTACTTCGCCGGACTGCAAAACGCTATAGGCTTCCGGCTGCGCCAGATTGGCGGAATTTACGAAATCCACCCCTCCGAAAAGATCCCAGTTTACGTGACCGCCGGCAAACAACTGCTCATGGAACATCTCTGCGCCGGGCAGATTGGTCAGTAACATACCGAATGCGATGGGCAGCAATAATAACGGCTCATATTTTTTAACGATCGCCAAATAAGACAGCACAAAGGCAATGGCGATCATAATCAGGCTTTTCCAGTTATCGCCACCAAACATGGCAAAACCGGTTTGACCTAAAAAATTTGTAATCGCTTCTAACATCGGGTTGATCCTCTATATAATAATTATTGCAGAACGCAGAGAACGTCCCCGGTGGAAACGCTGGCACCCTTGGCCACGCCGACGCCAGCAACAGTACCGTCGCAGGGAGCCATGATCTCGTTCTCCATCTTCATGGCTTCGAGAACGAACAGCACGTCGCCTTTCTTCACAGCAGCGCCATTCTGGGCATTAACCGCCAAAATGGTTCCGGGCATGGGAGCGGCAACCTTCTCACCGCCGGCAGGAGCGGCAACGGGAGCCGGAGCCGGAGCAGCGGCAGGAGCCGGAGCAGGGGCTGCAGCAGGAGCCGGAGTAGGGGCTGCAGCAGGAGCGGCAGCGGGAGCAGCGGGAACGCCGTCCATTACCTCAACAGAAACTTCATATACAGTACCGTTTACGTTAACTTTATACATTTTCATGACTAATTCTTCCTTTCTTTATACCTTACATCTTTTTTAAAGAGAGAATCCGGATCGCAGAGACGTCCGTTCCCAATTCCTCCGCCAGACAACAAGAAATGGCGGCAACCAACTCCCCACGGTTGGGGATCGCTTCGACGGGGGCCGCAGGAGCAACCGATTCTGCAGAAACAGCCGGTTCTACAGGCTGCGCATCCTTCTTTTCCAGAATACGAACCACCTTGCCCATCATCACGCACAGAATAACGATACAGATCAGACCGACAAAAACGATTCCCATTCCAAGCAGGACCACATCGCCGATCGGCATCGTTCCCTGCACCATTAAAGCTACATTTGACATCTGTATGAGTTCCTCCTTTCCACCCATTTTCCGAAGGGATATTCTAAAAATATCCCATAATTCCCATTGTGGATAATTCTATCATATTAGTCAAATATTGTCAACGGTTATTGAGAGGATTTTCAATAAAATCTCTTCCTTATTATGGCCAAAAAAGGAACGAATAAAAGTCCTTGTCTTTATTTTCATTTCATGTTATAATATTTTTAATCACCATCCACGGAGGTTTCTGTATGCGATTTTTATGGACCACCTTTTGGGGTAAAATATTGATGACCTTTTTGGTCTCTATGGTCCCCATTATTGAATTACGGGGCGCCATTCCCATTGCCACCGCTCACGGATTGGACTGGCGCATTGCCATCTTGGTTGCTATTATCGGTAATTTATTGCCGATTCCCTTTATCATCCTTTTTATCAAACGGATCTTTGCATGGATTCGCAAAATCATGCCCCGGCTTAATCGTTTTGTGGATAAACTGGAGAATCGGGCAAAGGAAAAGTCGAACATTTTGGAAAAAGGTGTCTTTTTGGGTCTCTTTCTCTTTGTGGCCATCCCCCTGCCGGGAACCGGCGCCTGGACCGGAGCACTCATTGCCGCCATGCTGGATATGAAGATGAAGCGTGCTTTCCCGGCTATTGCTCTGGGCGTCATCTCTGCCGGCATCATCGTAGCCTTTGTGTCCTACGGTGCCGCCGCCTTATTCTTTTAAAAAAACGAATCCCCCATGGAAAGCATAATGTCGTTAGCGAAGTTTTTGTTTTAGCATAGAATAATATATCGGGTTAGAACCAGCATCACATTTGTATGTACGAATACAATTGGGCAGTAGCCCAAACCCACTAACGACAGAAAAGAGAAGATCCGTTAATTACAACGAGTCTTCTCTTTCTTTTTGTCTGTTAAGTGATATGCTGACTAAAGTCAGCGTGATATTTTCTTTTGAAAATTCCTCGTCTATGGCGAGATATTTCCAAAAGAAAGTGATATTAAACCCTATGGGTTTAGTAATATTCTATTCGCCCGTAAACTTGCGAAGCAAATAACACTCGACTGAAAGTCGAATATCACTGTGCAGCAATATAACTCGCCGCTCCGGCGAATAGAGCTGTAGAAATGTTTGCTAAGAACATTTCTACAATTCCATGGGGGATTTTTTATATCTTCACATCAAAGTCTTGCTTACATTTGGGGCAACAGACGGTATGCTTTCCTTTTTTATTTGGTAGACGAAGGGTTGCCTTACAATGAGGGCAGGTGCGGTAACGGTGGGTTTTGCGCTCCGTTACCTTCTTTTTTTGAAGAGAAAACCAGCCTTTCACTTTTCCTGAGAACCGTAAATATTTTTGGTTTTCCAACTGCCGTTTATAAACGTTTTTGGAAAAGATGCGGAAAAACATCCACACCACCACCGCCAGAGCGGCAAGGTGAAAGAGATCAAAAAAGATCCCCGCCACTGCCAAGGCGAGATACACCCATAAAAGGGCACGGCTCAGTTGATCCACACCATAACGGCCTGCCATAAAACGCATCATTTTATCACGAAACTTCATATTCATTCACTCCTTTAGCAATACGGACAACACAATTTCGCCAAACAAAGCCCCATACAGATGGGATTGATTCCGCCTCCGGTGGGGATACCAAAGCCCCGGCCGTAGGTCTCATAAGCTACGCCGGAATACTGAAGCCGATTCAAAAGGCTTTGATACTCTGCGTTTCCCGGTTCCATCTCCACCGCTTTACGGGCAAATTCCAAAGCCTGCGTCCGATTGCCCACGCCGGCATGAGCATAGGCGGAAAGGAAATACCACTCGGCGTCCCGATTTTGGATCCGGTTAAGGACGTTGAAGGCTTCCCGATAGCGACGGTAATGCAGATAATGGCGCACCGCCGTCATCTCCGGGGTAGATCCCTGCCCCGGGTCACCGGCCTGATAGCCGCCATAGGTCCCGCCGGTCGCCTTACCTTGGCGTTGATTTAAAATCTGATCGTAGGCGGTATTGATCTCCGCCATCTTCGTTTCCGCAAAGGCCCGATCCGGATGGATGTCCGGATGGTATTGCTTGGCCAGTTTGCGGTACGCTTTTTTGATCTCATCATCCGTAGCGGTGGGCGGAACCCCCAGCACACTATAAGGATCCTGACTCATCTTTTTTCTCCTTTTTATAATACGTGCTCCAAACTCCGGAATACAGCACGTTTCGCAAAATATCCAGATGCTCCACCAAGGGCAACCGCTCCAAAATCAAAGCGGATTCTCCCAGGGTGTCTTTCAGCATTTCTTCCACCTTTTCTTTATAATCCGGGCGGTCGCAGATCAACGTCATGGGATTATAATTTCCTTTTTTGCGATCCTTGGGCAGATCTTCATAGGCATCCATCCAATAAACGAACCGACCCAGCGCCTCACCGAACTTCCGGCAATCCTCCGACCAAAAATCCTTTTGATAAACAAAAAGTTCTCCCAAAAGACGTCCGAAGATATTGGCGGCGGTATCCAGATCCCCGGGCGCTTTATTCTCTTCCCGTGCCAATTCCGCCATCCCCTCCAGCACCGCCTTGGCCTGACGGGGATACTTTGCCTCAATGGCGGGAATATATTTTTTTAAACGGTTGGCGGCTGTCTGCGCCGTCTTCTTTTTCTCATCCTTCCAGTCGTCCAACAGATTATAATAAGCTAAAAGGACGTTCATGGCGGCACCGTAGTCGATAACTGCGTTTTCTGCCATCGTCCGCTCCTTAGCGGGATGCACCACGCACCGACCGGTATGATATCCGGTCTCCGGGTCCAGAAGATCCGCTAAAAAGAGCACCATAAAGGTCATATCGTAATTCAAGGTCAGCCGTCCGAAATTGCCGAACTGCTGTTTCAGGCTACGGCAAAGTCCGCAATAATAACTGCGGTAGATCCCTTGCTCTTGCTCCGTCAGTTTTTCCATATTGGCAACCACGTATCCAAACACGGACAACCCTCCTTTCAATTATATTTATCATACACTTTTAAACAGAGTTTGTGTTGAACAAATTGTAAATTTTACATCAAATACTCCTTTTTTCCATATGCATATAACGAAAGGAGTTGTTTTATATGGCTATAAAAATCGTTGTGGACGCCGGTCACAATCCCCAAGGGATCAATGCCGGTGCAGAGGGAAACGGACTGCGGGAGCAGGACATTACCTACGCTGTGGCACAGGAACTCGGTAATCTGCTGCGTGCCAATCCCAATTTTGAAGTTCGTTTGACCCGTACCACCCCCACGGAGGTCTTAGGCACCTCCAACGCCACCAGTCTCCAGCGACGGGTGCAGATCGCCAACAGTTGGCCGGCAGATTATTTCATCAGCATCCACGCCAATGCCGCCACCAATCCGGAAGCCAACGGCACCGAGGTCTATACCTTCCGCAATACCGGCCCCGCCCACGAATTGGCAGAAGATATTCAGAAGGCCATCGTGGAAGAATTGGACATGAAGGACTTAGGAGTCAAGACCAACCCCTCCCTCTACGTCCTCCGGCGGACGTCCATGCCGGCCCTTTTGGTGGAATTGGGCTTTATCACCAACGCCTCCGATGCCCGAAAGATGAGTGAAAACCCGGAGGGATTCGCCCGGGCTATCTATAACGGAATGTTGGAGTATTTCGACCTGGATTAACAGAAAAAACGCACGGAAATTTCAGAAATTTCCGTGCGTTTTTTTAATCATTATAGCCGTTGGGATTATTTTTCTGCCACCGCCATACGTCCCGGCACATATCCTCCAGGCTCTTTTCTGCCTCGAAGCCGATCTCCGCTTTAGCTTTGGCGGTATCTGCATAAAGGCTTTCCACATCCCCGGGCCGGCGATCCACGATCTTATGGTTCACCTTAACACCGCTGGCTTTTTCAAAGGCATGAACCATATCCAGTACGCTATAGCCTTCTCCGGTTCCCAAATTATAGATGTATACGCCGGTTTTTCCCACCTGGGCTTCCAGCGCTTTCAGGTGGCCTCTTGCCAGATCCACCACGTGAATGTAGTCCCGCACGCCGGTGCCGTCGGGGGTATTATAGTCTCCGCCGAAGACGGAAAGGCACTCCCGCTTTCCAATGGCCACCTGCGAAATAAAGGGCATCAGATTATTGGGGATCCCCTGAGGATCCTCGCCGATCAGACCGCTCTCATGGGCGCCTACGGGATTGAAGTACCGCAGCAGCGTCACCGTCAGGTCGGAATCCGCTTTGGTCATATCCGTCAGCATGATCTCCTGCATCAGTTTAGTCTGTCCGTAAGGATTGGTCGCTCCGGTGGGGAAATCCTCCCGAACCGGAACGGTCTCGGCATCTCCATACACCGTGGCGGAAGAAGAAAAGACCAACCGAGTCACTCCGTATTTCTTCATGGCCGCCAAAATGTTCAGGGTGCCGACGATATTGTTATGATAGTACATCCAAGGCTTCTCGCAACTTTCGCCCACTGCTTTAAGACCGGCGAAATGGATCACGGCATCCACCTTTTCCTGAGAGAAGATCCGATCCATCGCCTGTGCGTCCAGCATATCCGCTTCGTAGAATTTGAAGTCTTTGCCGGTGATCTTGCGCACCCGCTCCAATGCCATCGGTTTACTGTTATAAAAATTATCAAATGCCACAACTTCATGGCCGGCATTCAGTAACTCTACGATCGTATGAGTCCCAATATATCCGGCACCGCCGGTAACCATTACTCTCATAAGTTCATCTCCTTCATATAGTCGCTTAATTCTACCCGCATTTTAGAGAGGCTGTTTTCAAAAGGCTCCGCTTTCCAAGCCGCCAGACGGCCGGAGGTCGGGAACTCCGCCTCTTCCAAGTCGATATGAAAACGAGTCGTTCCATCTGCCCGCTCATAGAGGAGCGTGCCTCCTTGCTCGGTCAAAATCTGACGGGACACCGCCAATCCAAAGCCCAGTCCCACGACGCCTTTGGGATCCGCCGTCCGATAGCCCCACTCAAACAGCCGGGCAGGATCTTCCACCCCGGGGCCGTCATCGGTAACGGTGATACGGATCTTTCCGTCCCGGCGGATCGTCTCCACTACCACACGTTCCCTTGCGAAACGCATGGCGTTGCTCACCAGATTGGCAAGCGCCACTTCCAGATCCTCCGGCATGACCTTTACGATCATGCCTTCTTCACAAGCGGAAACAAAGAGCGGAGTTACCAACTCCAATTCTCTCAATCCGCGGATATACTCTGTCACGAACTGCCCCACGTCAATGGGAACCCGATAAAGCAGGCGGTCGTCGCTTTCCAAGATCCGATCCAGATGATCTGTCATCCGGATGATCCGACGGACGTCTTCCCCCAGTTCTTTTCCGTCTACGGTATTCAGACCCATTCGTTGGGCAACGCTATAGATCCCATTCAAATACCCGGCAAGTTTTTCCCGGGAGTTCTTCAGCACTCGAAGCAGTGCCGGCAGTTCCGGATAGGAGAACCGCAGTTCCCCTTCCAGCACCAGATAGGTACATCCGTCATACTCCTGAGGCACCAAAAAGAAGGTCTCTTCTTTGCCGTCCTGCATCAAGGCGACGGTCTCTCCACGGCATTCTTTAAGGCAACGTCTGGCCGCCTGCTCCAATTCGGCAGGCAGGGTCTTTCCTTTCATACTCTCCGCCCGAACCGTTCGATAGACCGGACTTAATTCTTCATCAAAAACAACAATGGCCTTGGGCATCTCCTGATAGAGTCCTGCAAAATATTCTCTTGCTAAGTTCATAGGTCTCCCTCCTCCATTACGTCTTTTAACTAAGTTATTATATAATACAAATTGGTTTTTGTAAAGCATCTAAAAGAAAAATCATCCTTTAAAAAGTTTTTTTAAAAAAATAAAGCAGAACGCTTGCAAAATCTATATTTTTTAATATAATTATTCTTGAATAAACAGAGGAGGTCCATTCCGATGTGATCAGATGAAAAAGCAGTTATATGCTTTTGGCAAAGGGGTTTTCCCGATCCTGCTTAAAAAGGCGCCAAAAAGGATCGGGAACGAGCTGTGTTTGCCTTTAGGGCAACCACCGTGCGCCTGTATTTTTTCTATGAAACCCATCCAATTCATCTTTTCAAACATGCATGGAAAAAGGATCTTCTTTTTTCTTTTACTCTTTTTAACCATCGTCGTGACGGTTCTTTCCCTCTTCCCCACCATCATCATCGGTAATCTGGTGGATCACGTACTGGATACCTCTACCGAGATCACGTGGGTAGAAAAAGGGCTGGGCATCCTGCCGGGGATGAGCAAGGTAGATATGCTGATCCGCTATACGATGGCCGGAATTCTCATCACCATATTTTTTACGGTAGTCCGGCATTTCGTTCATCTGGGTCTCATCCATATCAGTAATGTCACCTCCGGAAGGATCCGGGAAAAGCTTTACGGCAAACTGCAAGAGTTTTCTGCCGATTTCTACTCTCACACCCCCAGCGGAGAGTTGATCGCCAACCTGACCTCCGACGTGATGCACGTCAGAAACATGCTCCAGTCCGACGCATACTCTTGGATCCGCTGTGTCACCCTCTTTGTTTTTTCCCTGGTGATGCTGTTTTATTACAACACGACCCTGACTTTGATCCTGACCGCCTTTTTGCCGGTCATCGCCCTTTTGAGCTACCTTGTTTTCCGCTACACCCGCTTCTTACATAAACGGATGCGGGAGAAGGTCAGCGAAATGAACACCTACGTCAACGAGAACTTAGGCGCTTACCGGGTCGTCAAAGCCTTTGCCCGGGAAGAGTATGAAAACGAACGGATGAATAAGATCAGTGCTGAATACCGGGATATTGCGGTAGACAACGCCAAAAGGCGTCTCTCCATCTCTACCCCCTCCCATCTGGTCAGCCGTCTGATGTCGGTCTTCGGGCTTTGCCTGGCGGCCATCTTCGTTATCAAAGGGGAAATGACCATCGGTATGCTGACGGTCTTTAATACCTTCGTTTTTAATTTACAGGAACCGGTCCGTTCCGTCACCAATCTGATCAATACCACCCAGCAGATGCTGGTCTCGGCGCAAAAGATCTGCGATCTTTACAATCTGGAGCCGGAAGTCAAAAACAGCGCCCATCTCCAGAGTAAGCACGGACGGATCCGCACCATTGAATTCCAAAATGTCTCTTTGGACTTGGGCGGACACCGCATCCTGAACCGCATCAACCTGCGGGTAGAGGCCGGTAAGACCTTAGCGATCATGGGCCCCACCGGCGCCGGAAAGACCATGCTGATCTCTCTCTTAATTCGTCTGTACGATCCCACCGAAGGCAAGATCCTCATCAACGGCGTGGATATTCGCAAGATCGACCTCCAGCGCCTGCGCAAGGAGATCGCCATTGCGCCCCAGGACGTCTTCCTCTTTTCCGACACCATTGACAGTAATATCGCCTACTCCAATCCGGAGATGCCGGAAGAGCGGGTCCGTCAGGTGGCCGAGACGGCTCAAGCAGCAGAATTCATCGAAAAGCTGATCGACGGATATGAAACCATCATCGGCGAACGGGGCATCGGTCTCTCCGGCGGTCAGCGTCAGAGAATTGCTCTTGCCCGTGCAGTAGCCAAAGACTCCTCTGTCATCATTCTGGACGACACCACCTCGGCGGTGGATATGGAGACGGAAGTCACCATCCTCAAGGAACTCCAGAAGATCTCCCATAAATCCAAATTCATCGTGGCGCAACGGGTCACCTCCGTGGTGGATGCAGATGAGATCATCATCCTTCAGGAGGGACGCATCACCGAGCGTGGCACCCACGAAGAACTCTTGGCAAAAGATGGCTATTATGCGGAGATCTACCGCATAGCTCACCAGGACGAGGAGGTGGAGCACCATGGCTAAGCGCAACACTTACGGGGTGGACGAAACCATCGAAACCCCGTTTAATATCAAGAATTTTTTACGGTGCGGGCCCTACATCAAGCGCAATATCAAGCCTTTGATCGGCGCTTTGATCTGCAGTATTCTGACGACGGTCTTCGGCCTCTTGGGGCCGACCTATACCCGCATCATCATTGATGACCTCATCCCTGCCAAGAGTGTCCGGGGGGTCATCATCGTAGCGCTCCTCTATTTTCTGACCTTAGTTCTGGCAGAGGCCTTTACCTTTATCCAGACGATCTTCACCCGAAAAGCTGGTCATCAGATCATCCATGAGATCCGTGCCGACGTCTTTTCCCACATTCAGAAGCTTTCCTTTAACTATTTTGACAGCCGTCCCCGGGGCAAGATCCTGGTTCGGGTGGTCAACTACGTCAATAGTGTTTCGGACTTTTTATCCGGCGGTCTGGTCAACATCGTCGTCCAAGGGCTGACGGTCATTCTGATCCTGGTCTTCATGCTCCTGCTCAGTCCCAAGTTGACCCTTTGCGTGCTGGCCGGACTTCCTTTCGTGGTCATTTATCTGGTCTTGATCAAAAAGCGTCAACGCAAGGCCTGGTCCGATTGGAGCGCTAAAAACTCCAACGCCACCGCTTACGTCAGCGAATCCATCAGCGGAATGCAGATCACCCAAGCTTTTAACCGGGAAAAGGTCAACCGCAAGATCTATGCCGATCTGTTAGAAAAGCTCAATAAGGCTCACTTCAAGGCCTCATCCCTCAACTTTACCATGTCCCTCTTGATTCAAAACGTCACACGGATCGTGGTCTGTTTCCTGTACTTTTCCGCCATCGTCCTCTTTACCGAGGATCACTTTGCCCCCGGCGTGATCATCGCTATGGCGGCCTACGCCAACCGGTTCTGGGGTCCCATCCAGTCCATCGCCGATATCTACAATCAATTGGTCAACACCGGTTCCTATCTGGAACGGATCTTTGACACCTTGGACGAAAAGATTGAGATCGAAGATGAGCCGGATGCCACCGACCTGCCTCAGATCACCGGACAGGTGGACTATGAGGACGTCACCTTCGCTTACGAAGAGGGCTACAATATTCTGGAGCACGTCCATCTCCACGCCGATCCCGGCCAGAGCATTGCTTTGGTAGGACCCACCGGCGCCGGAAAGAGTACCGTGGTCAACCTGCTCTGCCGTTTCTACGACATCCAGGGCGGAAAGATCAAGCTGGACGGGCACGACATCCGTCACGCCACCCTTCACTCCTTGCGGAGTCAGATGGGCATTATGCTGCAGGATAGTTTTATCTTCACCGGTACCATTCGGGATAACATCCGATACGGTAAATTGGATGCCACCGATGAGGAGATCATCGCCGCCGCCAAGACGGTCTGTGCCCACGACTTCATTATGAACACCGAAAAGGGCTATGATACCGAAGTCAACGAAAAGGGCTCCACCCTCTCTGCCGGTCAGCGTCAGCTGATCTGCTTTGCCCGGACGGTACTTTCCGATCCGAGAATTTTGATTTTGGACGAGGCCACCTCCTCCATCGACACCGAGACGGAAAAGCTGGTGCAGGAAGGCATCGCCAACCTTTTGAAAGGGCGCACCTCCTTCATCATCGCCCACCGGCTTTCCACCATTGCCGGGTGCGATAAGATCCTGTATATTGCCGATAAGGGCATCCAGGAAGAGGGCACCCACGAAGAATTACTGGAAAAACAAGGGCTGTATTACAACCTTTATACGGCTCAAATGGAAGAAAAAGAAGAAAAAGGAGAAGCATCATGCAAGTAGGATTTTCAAGAATTGACGTAACGCCCCAGTTGGGCACCCCCCTGACCGGCTATTATACCCTCCGGACCTCCGACGGCGTCCTGGATCCCATCCAGTTGAACGCCATCGCTCTGACCGAGGGAGAGGAGACCGCCGTCATCATCACCGGGGACTTTATGTATATGACCGAGCCGGCAGTTACCCCCATCCGTGCGCTGATCGAAAAAGAGTGCGGCATCCCTGCCGACCATATTCTAATGCAGGCCATCCACCAGCACACCTCCACCACCCCGGGCAACGCTTTCTTGGCAGTGACCGACGAGATCTACAATAAGATGCTGGAGAGAAAATACGTAGACGTGGTAAACATGGCCTTGGCAGACCGCAAAGAAGCCACGATCTCCGTGGCGCAGAAAGAGACGGCAGAGCCCATCTCCTTTATCCGCCGTTACCGCATGAAGGACGGCAGCTGCAAGACCAATCCAATGCCCTGCAATAACGATATTCTGCATCCCTTGGGAAATGCCGATAATACCGTCCGTCTGGTCAAGATCGAGCGTGAAGGCGCAAAGGATATTGCTCTGGTCGGCTTCGCCACCCATCCCGACGTCATCGGCGGCACCAAGTTTTCTGCCGACTGGCCCGGCTGGGTACGCCGTCTGACCGAGGAAGCACTCCCCGGCGTTTCCTGCATCCTGGTCAACGGATGCCAGGGAGATACCAACCACTTCGATCCCAATAAACCCCGTTTCGGCGCAGACGATTTTGACGGCAAATACGCTCATAGCCGGAAGATGGGTCAGCTGATCACCGACGTGGTGACCGAGCTTTGGAACAAGACCGAAGAGACCGAAGTCAACACCCTCAGTGCTGACGTTAAAATGATCAGCATCCCTTCCAACACCAAGGGGATCGAACGGGTAGAAGAATGTAAAAAACTGCTGGAGCTCTATCAGCAGGGTCTGCCCTTGCCGGAAGGTACCGACCTGATTCCCGGCGAGATCCGCCGGATCGCCCGGATGGAAAACCTCAAGGTCCTTCAGCAGATCCCCGTCTCCATGGTAGCCTTCGGGAAGATCGCCGTGATTGGTTACGGCGGAGAACCCTTCACCGAGTATGCCGACGTCCTGCGTGAAGCGGAGCCGGATTTCTTCATCCTGACTGCCTGCAACGGCAACGGTGCCCAGGGCTATCTCCCCAGCCTTTCCGCCTTTAACGAAGGCGGTTACGAAGCCCGTACCACCAATTTCACCGAGGAGACCCCCGCCACTCTGCAGGGTGTGGCCAAAGAACTTCTCAAAGCACATAAAAATGCATAAAAAAAGCGCCGTTTTCAAACGGCGCTTTTCTTATACGGCTAACTTCCTGTCCAAGCGAATCCGCTCAGTCAGCATGGAGATAAATTCTCCGTTGGTCGGCTTTCCCTTGGAACTTTTTACGGTAAATCCGAAGATGGCATTGAGTACGTCGATATCCCCACGGCCCCAAGCCACCTCGATGGCGTGGCGAATGGCACGCTCTACCCGTGAAGCCGTGGTATGGTTATTTTTTGCCACAGTAGGATACAGTTCTTTGGTGATCGCCTTGAGCATATTGCGGTTTTCCAGCGAAAGCAGAATGGAATCCCGGATGTAGTCGTAGCCCCGGATATGCGCAGGGACTCCCACCTCATGCATAAGGTTTGCCACGTAGCGCTCTAATTCGATCCGGCTGTCGTCGGCGCTCCCCGGCTCTCCCTCTCTCTTCCGCTCCAAAATGGCGGAGAAACGATCCCGCACAAACTGATAATCCAAGGGCGGCAACAAGAAAAGATCTCCGCCGGCCTCCATCACCTGCTGCGCCAATCGGTCGTTAGGCACCTTGGACAGGACGGCAAAGACCGTATGCTTGCGGTACCCCACCTCTTGCAAAGACGCAATGATATCGTAACTGCTTCTGCCGGGCAGAAAGCTATCCATCAGCACCACGTCCGGTTGCTGATCCGAGATCACCCGTACCGCCTCCATCCCGTTGGCGCAAACTCCCAATACCTCCAGACCCAACTCCGAAAACCGCTCCCGGTTTTGCCGAGCGCTCTCCTCATCGGACTGGAGCAGGATCACCGTCATCTTCTCGTACATTTCTTTCATTCTATTTTTCCTCCTCTGATTGCGCCAATCGTGCGCCCGGGCATTTTTTCGCCCTATTCATCCAAATGATAGCAATTTCTTTCATCATAAGCAGTCGAAAGTTGTCTGATGAAAAAAATATTTTTTTCGCCCTGTCCGGACCGGAGAAGGAAACGGGTCTCGGGGGACAGTTCTTGGCAGAAAGCAGCCATCTGCCAAATGAACGAAATCATCACTGTTTAGATTATACACTATTTGTGCTCATTTGTCAATATAATTTTACTTTTTTCTTGACATTCGAGCACTTATAGTATATACTCTATTTAAGGAGTGATGATGATGACCGATTTTTCCAATCGTTTACGGCAACTGCGCCGGGAGCAGTCCCTTTCTCAGCAAAGTCTTTCCGATCTTTTGGGGATCTCCAAGAGCAGTATTAATATGTATGAAAGAGGAGAGCGTGAGCCGGGCTTTGGGACGGTGACTGCCCTGGCAGAACTATTCCGGGTGGATACCGACTATCTCTTAGGTGCCTCTCCTTATAAGAATAAAGAAGAATGGCTGTCTGCCGGCGGGCAGACGCCGATGTCCGTTCCCCTTTTGGGGGAGATCGCCTGCGGAGAGCCTATTTTTGCCAATGAGGAATACGGCAGTTCTGCAGTCCCCCCTCCGGGCATCCGTGCGGATTTTTGCCTCAAAGCAAAGGGAGACAGTATGATCGGCGCCCGGATCATGGACGGCGATCTGGTCTTTATCCGTAAGCAAGAGACGGTGGAAAACGGCGAGATCGCAGCGGTGATCGTGGAGAATACCGCCACCCTCAAACGGGTGTACTATTTCCCCGGCGACAACGTCCTCTCCCTTAATGCGGAAAACCCGCGCTATCAACCGTTGATCTATACCGGCGAAGAACTGGATCACGTGCGGATTTTGGGAAAAGCCGTGGCGTTTCAGAGTAAAATCTAAAGTTTTTGTTGACAAACCCCTATGGGGTATGGTATTATCAAAAAAATTGAATAGCCGATGGAGGTGCGGGACTGATGAGTACCGGTGTTCAATGGGTTTCAAACGGGCACCGAGGAAAGGCAGTACCGCCGAAGCTTTCCGATCTTCACCCAAGGGTCGGATCGCTGGGTCGTCGCAGAATATGTGCCGGACTGTCACAAGCTTGTGGAGTGCCATCTTTTTTACATAACGTTTGTACCTGTAAAGAATGTGTTTTCCGCAATCTTTACAGGTTATTTTTTTGCAAAAAAAGGAGGAAAAACATGAAATTCTTAGCAAACCATCAAAAACTCTTGCGTGGTTGCCTGCTTGCCGTCCTGATCATCGGGATGGTAGGGCTTTTCGCCACGTCCGCTTTTGCGGAAGAAGCAGTCGCCGAAGAGGAAGCCTATGCGTCCCTCTTTGAAGGCACCTTCTGGGCATTACTGCCCCCCATCATCGCCATCGTACTGGCGCTGATCACCAAAGAGGTTTATTCGTCCCTCTTCTTAGGCATCTTGTCCGGCGGTGTGCTCTACGCCATCGGACAGACCGGCTTTAGTTTCGAGACGATGTTCAATGCGGTGGTCCATGAAGGCTTTATCGTCAATCTGGCGGACGAATGGAACGTGGGCATCCTTATCTTCCTGGTGGTGCTGGGCGCCATCGTGGTGATGATGAACCGTGCCGGCGGCAGCCGTGCCTACGGTGAATGGGCTTCCGCCAAGATCAAGAACCGCCGTGGCGCTCAATTGGCCACCTTCGGTCTGGGTGCGCTCATCTTTGTGGACGACTATTTCAACTGTCTGACCGTGGGTAGCGTCATGCGTCCCATCACCGATAAACAGCAGATCTCCCGGGCAAAGTTGGCGTATCTCATTGATGCCACCGCCGCCCCCATCTGCATTATCGCTCCCATCTCTTCTTGGGCGGCCGCCGTTTCCGGCACCGTGGAGGGAGTCAACGGACTGGCCCTCTTTATCCAGACCATTCCCTATAATCTTTATGCGCTTCTGACTATCGTCATGGTGCTCTTCATCGCCTTCACCGGCTTGGATTACGGCCCCATGAAGCGCTTTGAAAAGAATGCACGGAACGGCGATCTTCATAGCTCCGGCGGAGAACAATTCGTAGCCGAGGAAGACGAAAAATCCAATCCCCGGGGCAAGGTGATGGATCTCATCATCCCGGTGGTGATCCTGATCGTCCTTTGCGTCCTTGGCATGATCTATACCGGCGGTTTCTTCTCCGGTACCGACTTCATCAATGCCTTTGCCAACTGCGACGCCGCCTACGGCTTAGCCGTCGGTTCCATCGCCGCTTTGATCTTGGATATGATCTATTTTCTCTGTCGGAGAGTCCTTTCCTTTAAGGAATGTACCGCCGCTATCCCCGAAGGCTTCAAGCAGATGGTTCCTGCCATCCTGATTCTGACCTTCGCTTGGGGTCTCAAGTCCATGACCGGTCTTTTGGATGCCAGCGGTTACGTAGCCGGGTTGGTGGAGAGTGCTAAAGCGCTGCAGATCCTCTTGCCGATGATCCTCTTCCTGGTGGCTTGCGGTCTTTCCTTTGCCACCGGCACCTCTTGGGGAACCTTCGGTATTCTCATTCCCATCGTGACCGGTGTCTTTGAGGGGCAGTTGACTGGCCTGACCGACAGCGCCGCCATCCCCTCCATGGTCGTCATCTGCATCGCCGCCTGCCTGGCCGGTGCCGTCTGTGGTGACCATTGCTCCCCCATCTCCGATACCACCATCATGGCTTCCGCCGGTGCTAAGAGCGATCACGTCAACCACGTATCCACTCAGCTTCCCTATGCACTGACCGTTGCCGGAGTTTCCCTCGTCGGATACCTGCTGGCCGGTTTGATCCAGAACGTCTTTGTGGTCCTGGGTGTCTCCCTGGTCCTGCTTCTGGCCGTCCTCTCTCTGATTCTCATACTTCAAAAGAAAAAAGCGTAAGAATCTGTGACCCTCCCCATTGGGGAGGGTCTTTTTTTATTGACGATCGTATTCTTTTCCTTTATAATTATAGTAAAGTTTAAAAAGTCGAGGTACACCGATGCAGCTGATCTTACGCTACATACGACCTCATCTCCGGCAGATGATCATAGGATTTATCGTCAAATTCTTTGGCACCTGCATGGATCTGGTCCTCCCCTATATCCTGGCCCACATCATCGACCGGGTCATCCCCACCAAAGAAATGACCCCCGTCCTCTGGTGGGGCGCTTTGATGTTGCTTTGCGCCGCCTTTGCCTGGGTCGGTAATATATTTGCCAACCGCAACGCCTCCATGGTGGCAAAAAACGCCACCTACGACATCCGCCACGATCTATTTCAAAAGATCTTTGCTCTTTCCAATCAGCAGGTAGATACCGCTACCATTCCCTCGCTCATCTCCCGGATGACCACCGATACCTATAATCTTCACCGCTCCATTGGCATGGTACAGCGCATCGGCGTCCGAGCTCCCATCCTGGTATTGGGCGGAATCTTTGTCACCTGGACCTTGGATCCGGTGATGGCGGGGATCCTGACCGCTCTTTTACCGATCATGAGCCTGACGGTCATTTTCCTCTCAAGGCGCACCATCCCCCTCTTTGCCGCCTTGCAAAAATGCAACGACCACATGGTGCGGACGGTTCGTGAAAACGTCAGCGGTATCCGTGTCATCAAAGCCCTTTCCAAGACGGAGGACGAAAAGGCACGGTTTGAAGAAGTCAACCGTGACGTTTATCATGCAGAAAGCCAGGCCAACCGCACCACCGCCCTCAATTCTCCGGTGATGAACCTCATCCTGAACTTAGGTCTGGTGTTGGTGGTTTTGGTGGGTGCTTATCGGGTTAATTCCGGTGCCACCGGCGTCGGAACGATTACCGCTTTTCTTTCCTATTTCACCATCATTCTGAATGCAGTGATGACCCTCTCCCGGATCATCGCCATGTTCTCCCGTTCCATCGCCTCTGCCAAACGAATTGAAGAGATCATGCAATTACCGGAAGATCTCATCCTTACGGAAAATTCCGAGCCCATCGACGATACTGCCCTCTCCTTTGAGGACGTTTCCTTTTCTTATCATAAAAAGCGTAATAATCTCAACCATATCTCCTTCACCTTAAAAAAAGGAGAGAGTCTCGGTATCTTAGGCCCCACCGGTTCCGGAAAAAGTACCCTTGCGCTTCTTTTGATGCGATTTTACGATGCGGATGAGGGTCGTATTCTCTTAAACGGACGGGAGCTGAACAGCATGACGCCCCGAGAGATCCGCCGTCAGTTCGGCGTGGTTTTCCAAAACGACTATCTCTTCCGGGATACCGTGGGCGAAAATATCCGCATCGGGCGAGACCTGACCGACGAGGAACTGCTGCAAGCCATCGCCGATGCTCAGGCGGCCGCCTTTGTGGAGGAAAAGGGCGGACTTACCGCCCAGATCGAACCCAAAGCCTCCAACCTCTCCGGCGGACAGAAGCAACGTCTCTTGATCGCCCGTGCGCTGGCCGGAAATCCCTCCTTTTTGATCTTGGACGACTCCTCCAGCGCTCTGGACTTCAAGACCGATGCGGCATTACGCAAAACATTGCGGGAGCGTTATCAAAATACCTCCTCCATCATCATCGCCCAACGGATCAGCTCGGTACGCCATTGCGACCGGATCCTGGTCCTGGAGGACGGCGAAGCCATGGGAGTGGGTACCCATGAAGAACTTTTGAAAAATTGTCCTCTCTACCGGGAGATCTATACCCTGCAGACCGGCGAGGAGGTGACGGCATGAGTCAAAAAATCGGAAAAAGATCCGCTTTGATCCGGATCTTCGGTTATCTTTTAAAATTTAAGTGGTTTTTGCTCCTCGCCATCTTCCTGGCAGTCACCTCCAACATTCTGGCACTTTTAGGTCCCGAACTCTCCGGCCGGGCCATCGACGCCGCCACCGGCGGAATCGGCAAGGTAAATTTCCCACTGGTCTTCCGGTATGCCGGACTGATGGCGGTCTTTTATCTGGTCTCGGCGGTGCTTTCCTATCTTTTGCAGATCGTGATGATCCATATTGCACGCAACGTCACCTTCCGGCTTCGGCAGGATCTTTTCAATCGGTTGGCAGATCTGCCCGTGGGCTTTTTCGATAGCCATCCTGCCGGCGACATCCTCAGCCGGATCTCCTACGATGCCGATAACATCAGCGAATCGCTGGCGTCGGACGTGGTGCATATCTTTACCGGCATCATCACCTTGGTGGGTTCCTTCTACATGATGGCACGGATCAGTCTTCCCCTCTTGGGAATCACCATCATCACCATCCCCCTCTCCATTCTCCTGACCTCTTTTATCACCAAGCATACCCGCCCCCTCTTCCGCAGAAGAAGCCGGAAGTTGGGCGAACTCAACGACTTTGTGGAGGAGAAGATCTCCGGGCAAAAGACCCTCAAATCCTATAATCAGGAACGCCACGTTCTGAAGCAGTTTGACGACGTGGACGAGACGGTGGTGGATGCTTACTACAAAGCGGAGTACTACGGCGCCATGATGGGTCCTTCCATGAACGTCATCAATAACCTTTCCCTGACCCTGATCTCCGTTTTGGGCGCCTTTCTTTACATCTCCACCGGCGGGGTTGCGCTCTCCATCGGAAATATCTCCAGTTTCGTGTTATATAGCCGACGGTTCTCCGGCCCCATCCAGGAGATCGCCAACATCTTCAACGAACTGCAATCCGCCCTCTCCGCCGCCGAGCGGATCTTCGGTCTGATGGACGAGGAACCGGAAGTGGCAGACCTCCCGGAAGCAAAGCCCCTCACCGAGGTACAGGGCGAAGTGACGCTGGAGCACGTGGATTTTGGCTATCTGCCGGATCGGCAGATCCTTTACGATTTTTCCCTGAAGGCGGAACCGGGTAAGACCATCGCCATCGTCGGTCCCACCGGCGCCGGAAAAAGTACCCTCATCAATCTCCTGATGCGGTTCTACGAGATCGAAAAAGGGCAGGTTGCGCTGGACGGCAAAGAGATCCACTCCATCACCCGGAACAGCCTGCGCCTGGCCTATTCCATGGTGTTGCAGGAGACCTGGCTCTTCTACGGCACCATCTACGATAATATTGCCTACGGACGGCCGGAGGCCACCCGGGACGAGGTGATCGCCGCCGCCAAGGCTGCCGGAATTCACTCCTTTATCATGGGCTTACCGGAAGGATACGATACCGTCTTAACGGACGATGCCGCCAATATTTCCAAAGGACAAAAGCAGCTGCTGACCATCGCCCGTGCCATGCTGATGGATTGCCAGATGCTGATTTTGGACGAGGCCACCTCCAACGTAGATACCCGAACGGAAAAACTGGTGCAAAAGGCAATGCTCAAGCTGATGCAGGGCAAGACCTGCTTCGTGGTGGCGCACCGTCTCTCCACTATTCGGGATGCCGACCTCATCCTAGTGGTCAAGGACGGCGAGATCGTCCAGCGAGGCACCCATACGGAACTGATGCAAAAAGGCGGATTTTATAAGGAACTTTATAATGCACAGTTTGAATAATTTCAAAAAAATCCCTTGCTGAGCAAGGGATTTTTTATTGACATCATCGTCTTTTCGTGCTAAACTCGTTAACATCAAAGAAGGTGAAACCATTGAAACTTATTGATTTTCATACCCATATTTATCCGGAAGCCATCGCCGATAAAGCGACTCAGGCAGTTCGGGATTTCTATGAGATGGAGCAAGGCGGTGTCCACGGTACGGCGGAATTTTTGCTAGAGCGGGGCAAGGCCGGCGGAATCTCGGAGTTTGTAGTACTCCCCGTGGCGCTCAATCCCAAGCAGGTTCGCAAGATCAATCAAAATATCATTGACCAGGTGTCACTCCATCCGGAATTCCACGGCTTCGGCACCGTTCACGCCGCCATGGATGGAATGGAGGAAGAACTGGAATTTATTGAAAAAAGCGGACTCCGTGGCATCAAGATCCATCCCGATACTCAGCTTTTCAATATCGACGATGAACGGCTTTTCCCGATGTATTCCTATATCCAAGGAAAAATGCCCATCATCATGCATACCGGCGATCCCCGGTACGATTACTCCCATCCCCGCCGGCTTCTCAAGGTGCTGGAAAACTTCCCGAAACTGGAGGTCATCGGCGCTCATTTCGGCGGTTGGGGCGTGCAAAGCATGGCCTACGATCTTTTGAAGAATGAAAACTGTTGGGTGGATCTCTCCAGTTCCCGTCAGTTTATGAGCGAGGAAGATTTTTATAAGTATATTGATCTCTACGGCGCAGACCGGGTGCTCTACGGCAGCGACTTTCCCCTCTGGGATCCCAAGGTAGAAGCGGAATACTTTCTGCAGATGAAACTCCGGGACGAGGATAAAGAAAAAATCGCCTTCAGGAATGCAGAAAAAATCTTAAAAAAGTATTGACAACTCAAAAAAATTGCATTAAAATATTTATCAAATTGCAAATGCGAGGAAGATATTAAGGACTTGCAAAGTTTCTTTCAGAGAGCCGTCGGTAGGTGCGAGACGGTAGGAAAAGCAAGATCCTGTCTCATATCGGAGCAGGTTCTCTGAACCAGAAAAGTAAGAGAATCCGGGAGATCCCGTAACAGATCAAGGGCTTGATAGAGTCCGATGAGTGGCTTCCCTTAAAACGGAGGCAAGGCCGGGTGGTACCGTGGTCATTCTATTTGTTTGATCATCCCGCAAAGAGTATTTTCTCTTTGCGGGATTTTTTATTGAAAGGATTTGAGGTTATGAAAAAGATCATTGTTTCCGACGTTACTCTGCGCACGTATGCCGAGCAAAAAAATGCACTCTCCTTCCGGGAGAAACTCAATATTGCCCAGTTGCTGGATGCAACCGGCGTAGACACCATCGAACTACCGGCGCTGCTTAACGAAAAAGAGGATGCAGTGGTCGCCCGTACCATTGCGACGGCGGTAAAAAAGGCATCGGTTGCCATCGCCGTAGGGGAATCGCCTGCCGCCGCTTGGGAATGCATCAAGGGGGCATCCGATCCGATCTTGCAGATCGTCCTTCCCACTTCCACCGTCCAGATGGAATATACCTATCATTTGAAAGCGCCCAAAATGCTGGATAAATTAGCAGCCCTCTGCAAAGAGGCCTCCGCCCTTTGCAAAAAGGTAGAACTGGTGGCACGGGATGCATCCCGTGCAGAGGCCGGCTTTATTGCCGACTGCTGCCGGACTGCCGAAGCCAACGGTGCGACGGCCATCACCGTCTGCGACGATAGCGGAATCTACTTCCCCGAAGATTTTGCCGCCCTGGTCAAAGAGATCAAAGGCGTATCCGGCTTACAGGTTTTCGTTCAACCCTCCGACGCACTCTCTATGGCTGCCGCCTCTGCCATTGAAGCGGTCAAGGCCGGTGCCGACGGCATCAAGACCGCCGTTGCCAAAGAGGCGCTCCGGGCAGACGTTTTAGCAGATATTTTCCGTACCAAGGAAGACACCCTCTCCGCCGGTACCAACTTAGATACTACGGCGATCCATAATATCATCGCAACCATTGCCGGCGGAAAAGAGACCGGCATCAGCGCCCCGGCTCTGACAGAGACGGAAAGTACCGCCACCCTCGGCAACACCGCCACCTTGGCAGAGATCTCCGCCGCTGTGAAAGAACTGGGCTACGACCTCACCGAAGAGGATGAAGGCAAGGTTTACGAAGAATTCATGCGGGTCATCGAAAAGAAAGAGACCATCGGCGCCCGGGAACTGGAAGCCATCGTAGCCTCCGCCGCCATGCAGGTACCCTCCACCTTCCACGTCATCAATTACGTGGTCAACAGCGGTAATATCATCACTGCCACCGCCAATCTGACCTTGGAAAAGGACGGCGAGAAGCTGACCGGTGTCTCCACCGGAGACGGCCCTATCGACGCCGCATTCCATGCCATTGAGCAGATCGTGGGCCACCACTATGAACTGGACGATTTCCAGGTACAGGCGGTCACCAAAGGACGGGAAGCCGTCGGCTCCGCCCTGATCCGTCTCAGAGCAAACGGCAAGCTCTATTCCGGCAACGGTGTATCCACCGATATCATCGGCGCCTGTATCCGTGCCTACGTCAATGCACTCAACAAGATCGTATTTGAGGGATAAAGAATGAAATTAGTATTTTCAACCAAAAACGTACCGGCAGAGAGTTACATTGAGCTGTGTAACCTGACTGCCGCCTATGGCTTCGACGGCTTTGAACTCTACGACGCCATCGCCGAAAAGGAAGCCCATGAGGACAGCATCCTCCGCTCTGCGGTCAACGCTGCCGCCAAACGGAAACTCATCAACCGCCATATCGGCGTCTCCTTCCTCACCTGCCCCGAGGCGGTGACGGAAAAGACCGACCCCGAACTTCTGAAGAAATACGTCAGTCTGGCCGCCCGTGCTTCAGCGCTGGGTGTGGTGGTGCAGATCGGTGCAGAGGGCGACCTGAAAAAGGTCTTTGCCCCCGCCATCAAGAAGGCCGAAAAGAACGGCGCCATGATCCTCATCGAGACGGTGGGCGCTTTGGCAGATACCCAAAAGATCATTGAACTGATCCGTAGCTTCGGCTCTGCCGCCGTCGGCGTCTGCTGGAACATCCGGGAGACGTATTTCACCGCCAAAGAGGACGCAGATACCACCATCCAAAATCTGGGCGCGTACATCAATTACGTGCGCATCGGTGACCGCAAGGACGGCCGGGACGTCCTCATCGGAGACGGCGCCCTGCCGGTGGCAGACTTTATGAACGCCCTTCGGTCTTTGAACTATGAGGGCTATCTGGCGGTAGACTGGAACGAGGAGATCACCGATCCGGACATTGTCCTGACCCATTTTATCAGCTATATTTCCGGCAAACTGCCTCAGGCTTCCAAGCCTCGGGAGATCTTCTATAACCGGGATAAGACCGGCACCTTCCCCTGGAAGAAATACGAGGTCATCGACCTGACCTTCTCTCAGGTACTGGACGAGATGGCGGAGCGCTATCCGGATCAGTACGCCTTTAAGTACACCACCTTGGACTATACCAGAACCTATGCCGAATTCCGGGAGGACGTGGATCGGACGGCGGCCGCTTTGATCGCCATGGGCGTTAAGCCCGGCCATCACGTCTCCATCTGGGCCACCAATATCCCTCAATGGTTTATCATCTTCTGGGCCACCGTTAAGATCGGCGCCGTGCTGGTGACGGTCAATACCGCCTATAAGATCCATGAGGCGGAATACCTCTTCCGTCAGTCCGACACCCATACCTTGGTAATGATCGAAAACTGCAGAGATTCCGACTATAAGGGCATTATGGAAGAGCTCTGTCCCGAACTGAAAACCACCAAGCCGGGCGAACCTCTCTATTCCAAAAATCTGCCCTTCCTGCGCAACATCATCACCGTAGGCTTCCGGATGGACGGCTGTCTTGACTGGGAAGAGTTTGTCCAAAAGGGAGATGCCATTCCCCGGGAAGAGGTGCGCCGGCTGGCCGCCGCCGTCAAGCCCGACGACGTCTGTAATATGCAGTACACCTCCGGTACCACCGGCTTCCCCAAGGGCGTCATGCTGACCCATCGCAACATTATCAATAACGGCAAGACCATCGGCGATCGGATGGACACCTCCACCGCAGACCGCATGATGATCCAGGTACCCATGTTCCATTGCTTTGGCATGGTTCTTTCCATGACCAATATGATGACCCACGGCGGTACCTGCTGTCCCATGCCTTACTTCTCCCCCAAGTCCTCTCTGGCTTGCATCAACGATGAAAAGATCACCTGCTTTAACGGTGTTCCCACCATGTTCATCGCCATGTTCAACCATGAGGATTTCGGCAAGACCGATTTCTCCCATATGCGTACCGGCATCATGGCCGGTGCCAACTGTCCGGCAGACCTGATGCGCCGTGCTTCGGTAGAGATGAATATGCGGGAGATCATCAGCGTTTACGGTCAGACCGAAGCCTCTCCCGGTTGCACCATGGGTGAGGTCAACGAGGATCTGGACCATCGAGTAGAGACCGTTGGTTCCGCCTTCCCCGGCGTGGAGTGTAAGATCATCGACCCGGAGACCGGCGAAGATCTGCCCGACGGCGAAAACGGCGAATTCGTGGCCCGTGGCTTCAACATTATGAAGGGCTATTATAAGATGCCCAAAGCCACCGCCGAAGCCATCGACGCCGACGGTTGGCTCCATAGCGGAGACATCTGCTGCCGTACTCCGGACGGATATTATAAGGTCACCGGCCGTCTGAAAGATATGATCATCCGGGGCGGTGAAAACCTCTATCCCCGTGAGATCGAGGAGTTCTATCTCACCCATCCCAAGGTAAGGGACGTACAGGTAGTGGGCGTTCCCGACCAGCGCTACGGCGAAGAATGCTGTGCCTGGATCATTCTCCACGACGGCGAGACCGCCGATGAGGAAGAAATGCGCGCTTACGGCGCCGCCCATATGGCGATGCATAAAGTCCCCCGCTATTTTATCCTCACCGATTCCTTCCCCATGAACGCCGCCGGCAAGATCCTCAAGTATAAGATGCGGGAAGATTCCATCCAGCGTTTAGGTTTGAAATAATTTTTTTAAAAAACCTATTGACAAGGGGAAAAAGCGGTGCTATTATAATGATAATTTCATATTTAAAAGCGATGACGAAGACGGAATCGGCAACGATTTTCAAAGAGAGCCGGGGATGGTGTGATCCCGGTAAAGGACTGCTGAAATTCCCATCACTTCCGAGCTGAGGGTCCGAACCAAGTAGGCGCCCTTCGTGATTGCTGCGTGAATGCATACGGCTTGATAGAGCCTGAGTGGCATCCTTAGGATGCAATTTGAGTGGTACCGCGGGTATTTGATTTTTCAAGACTCGTCTCAAAGAAATTTGAGACGAGTCTTTATTTTTTGTAAAGGAGAAAAACCATGAACACCAACACTTCTATGCTTCGATTGAATGAGATCGCCGCCCGTATCAAGGAAATGCGTGATATTATGGGCTGGTCGGTCGGCGAAATGGCTGCCAAAACGGAAGTCAGCCGGGAGCAGTACTTGATTTACGAAAATGCGCAAGCGGATATTCCCTTTACCTTTATTCATAAATGTGCGTTGGCCTTCGACGTGGAATTGACCGAGCTTTTGGAGGGTCATTCTGCCCGTCTTTCCAGCTACACCGTCACCCGGAAGGGCCAAGGTCAGACCACGGCGCAGGAGGACGGCATCGACATTCGGAACCTGGCCCCCATGTTCCGGGATAAGATCGCAGAGCCCTATCACGTACGGTATGAATACGACCCCGCTCAGCAAAATAAACCCATCCATCTGACCAAGCACAGCGGTCAGGAATTCGACCTGATCCTCAGCGGTTCCTTGAAGGTACAGATCGGCGAGCATACCGAGGTCCTGCATGAGGGCGACAGCATCTATTATAACTCCTCCACTCCCCACGGCATGATTGCCGTAGACGGCGCCGACTGCGTCTTTTTGGCCGTTGTACTGCCGGGCGAGGAGACCAAGGAATCCACCGTCCGCAAGAGCATCGTGACGGCAAAGAAATCCGAGGATCTCATCTGCGAGAAATTCATCAAATTGGAAGAGGATGCCCAGGGCGGTCTGAAAAAGATCGACTTTGTTAACACCAAGGAGTTCAACTTCGGTTTCGATATCGTGGATGCCATCGCCGACCAGTATCCGGATAAGCTGGCAATGCTCCATCTGGACGTCCATAAAACCGAGCGTCGCTTCACCTTTAAAGATATCAAAAAATACAGCAACCAGACCGCCAACTACTTTGCCTCTTTGGGCATCAAAAAAGGCGATCGGGTCATGCTGGTGCTGAAGCGTCACTATCAGTTCTGGTTCTCTATGATCGCTCTGCATAAGCTGGGCGCCATCGCCATCCCGGCCACCAACCAGCTGAAAGAGCACGACTTTGAGTACCGCTATACCGCTGCCGGTGTCAGCGCCATCATCTGTACTTCTGACGGTGACACGGCAGATATCGCTGCAGCCGCCGCCGAAAAGTGTGACTGCGTGAAGACCAAGATCATTGTCGGTCAGCCGAAAGAAGGCTGGCACGATTTCAATACGGAATTCGCCCGGTTCTCCACCAAATTTGAGCGGACGAAGGACACCCCCGGCGGAGACGAGACCGCTTTGATGTTCTTCACCTCCGGCACTACCGGCAATCCCAAGATGGCTGCCCATAAGCATACCTACGGTCTCGGCCATTTCGTGACCGCCAAATATTGGCATTGCTGTGAACGGGACGGCTTGCATCTGACCATCTCCGATACCGGCTGGGGCAAATCCCTCTGGGGTAAGCTCTACGGCCAGTGGCTCTGCGAAGGCGCCGTCTTTGTCTACGACTTCGATCGGTTTGATGCCGACGAGATCCTGCCCATGTTCGCCAAATACAATATCACCACCTTCTGTGCGCCGCCCACCATGCTGCGGATGCTCATCAAAGGAGATCTTTCCAAATACGATCTTTCCTCCATCCATCATATGACCACCGCCGGTGAGGCTTTGAATCCCGAAGTATTCAAGCAATTCCGGGATGCCACCGGCCTTGAGATCATGGAAGGCTTCGGTCAGACCGAGACCACCCTGGCCATCGCCAATCTGGTGGGCACCACCCCGAAGATCGGCTCCATGGGTAAGGCTTCGCCTCAGTTTGACGTGGATATCGTCGATCCCGACGGCATCCCCGTAGCCGATGGCGAGACCGGCGAGATCGTCATCCATACCGATCGTTCCATCCCCTGCGGTCTCTTCAAGGAGTACTATCTGGATCAGGAAAAAACTGATAACGCCTGGTACGACGATATGTACCATACCGGCGATACCGCTTGGCGGGATGAGGACGGCTATTTCTGGTACGTCAGCCGGATCGACGACGTCATCAAATCCTCCGGCTACCGCATCGGCCCCTTCGAGATCGAAAGCGTTATCATGGAACTGCCCTACGTCCTGGAGTGCGGTGTCTCTGCCGCCCCGGATGAGATCCGCGGTCAGGTGGTCAAGGCCAGCATCGTCCTGACCCCCGGCACCGAAGGCACCGAGGAACTGAAAAAGGAGATCCAAAACTACGTCAAGTCCCATACGGCGCCCTATAAGTATCCCCGGGTCATCGTCTTCAAGGATGAACTGCCCAAGACCATCAGCGGTAAAATCCAAAGAAATAAACTCTAACCTCGACTCCCGAAAAAGGCACAGACCGCTGAAAAGCAAAAAACACGGGTTCATCGACGTATCACATACGCCTTCGGTCGAGTTAACGAAATCTGCATGCTTTTTCGGCAGTCATAATAATATATAAATATATTAATAAACTATTGACAAATTCTCGCAAGATGTGATAAACTAACTCTAAGGCTGTGACGAAGAGTGCGTCGGCAGATCCAAAGTCAGAGAAACGGCGGTTGGTGCGAGCCGTTCTGCGGATGTTGATGTTTGTAGCTTCTGAGCCGGGAGGAAGAAAAGGAATTCCTGAGTAGAACCTCCCCGTGATTGCTGCGTTAATGCATACGACTTATTAGAGTCTGAGTGGCATCTTTAAGATGCAATTTGAGTGGTACCGCGGGTATTGAAGTATATTCAAGGCTCGTCTCAAAGAAATCATATCTTTGAGGCGGGCTCTTGTTATCTATTAACCGACCCGCCGGGAAAGGAAATTTTACGAGTATGAAAGCAACCGGACTTGAATTTAAAATTCAGGAAATGGCTCAGCGTATTAAAACGCTGAGAGAGATTATCGGCTATACCCAGGCTGAGATGGCGCTGAAGACCGGCGTCAGCGAAGAGGAGTATCTTCGTTGCGAAGCCGGCGAGCAGGATCTGAACTTCGCCTTCCTCTATCGCTGTGCTTTAGCGCTGAACGTGGACGTCACCGAGATCATCGAAGGTACCGGTCCCCGTCTGGCAGGCTATACCGTCACCCGTAAGGGAGAAGGCCAGGAGATCCAGAAGGCGCACGGCATGACCTATTATAATCTGGCCTCTTCTTTTAAAAACAGAATTGCCGAACCTCTTTACGTGGTCTCAGACTATAATGCCCAATCCGAAAATGCGGATATCGAGCTGACCACCCATGAGGGTCAGGAATGCGATATCGTCGTCAAGGGTGCTTTAAAAGTGCAGGTGGGCGACCACGTGGAGATCCTCCACGAAGGAGACAGTATTTATTACGACTCCTCCACCCCCCACGGCATGATCGCCGTGGAGGATCAGGACTGTATCTTCTACGCCATCGTGCTGAACCCGGCCAGCGAGCCCATCACCAAGCTGGTGCACGCCGGCAAGACCCGGGACTTCATTGCCCCGGCCAAAAAGAAGGTGGCAGACCGCAAGCGCATCTGGCAGGATTACGCTTTTGTGGACGAAGACGAAAACGGCGTCCTGAAAGCCATCTCCTTTAAGAATGAGAATTCCTTCAACTTTGCCTTTGACGTCATCGACCGGATGGGTCGGGAGCAGCCGGAAAAGCTGGCGATGCTCCATATCAGCAAGGACGGCACCGAGCGCCGCTTCACCTTCTCCGATATGAAGCGTGCCTCCTCTCAGACCGCCAACTACTTTAAGTCCTTAGGAATTCAAAAGGGCGATAAGGTGATGTTGGTTCTGAAGCGCCACTATCAATTCTGGTTCTGTATGCTGGCGTTGCATAAGATCGGCGCTGTGGCTATTCCCGCCACCAACCAGTTGAAAGAACACGATATTGAGTACCGGATCAATAAAGCCGGCATCAAGATGGTGGTCTGCACCCCCGACGATCACGTAGCGGAAGAAGTGGAAAAAGCACTTCCCCATTGCCCCACCCTGGAGCATAAGCTGATGGTCAACGGTACCCGGGAGGGTTGGCGTAATTTCGACGCCGAGTACGAATTATATACCGGCCGTTACGATCGGGGCGAGGGCGCTCCCTCGGGAGACGATCCCATGCTGATGTACTTCACCTCCGGCACCACCGGCAATCCCAAGATCGCCATGCATAGTTATAAATATCCTTTGGGTCACCTGATCACCGCAAAATATTGGCATTGCGTCAACCCCGAGGGTCTGCATCTGACCATCTCCGATACCGGCTGGGCGAAGGCCGCCTGGGGTAAGATCTACGGTCAGTGGCTCTGCGAAGCCGGCCTTTTCGTCTACGACTTCGACCGCTTCGATGCCGACGACATTTTGCCGATGTTCGCTAAATATAATATCACTACCTTCTGTGCACCGCCCACCATGCTCCGGATGATGATCAAGCAGGATCTTTCCAAATTCGATCTCTCTTCCATCGAGCATATGACCACTGCCGGTGAAGCCCTCAACCCCGAGGTCTTCCGCCAGTTTGAAAAGGCCACCGGCCTGCAGATCATGGAGGGCTTCGGTCAGACCGAGACCACCGTGGCGCTGGCCAATCTGGCCGGTACCAAAACACGGCTGGGCTCTATGGGTAAGCCGGTGCCCCTCTACGACATTCATCTGCTGGATGCAGACGGCAAGGACGTATCGGTGGGTGACGTGGGCGAGATCTGTATCAATATCAAGGACGGCGCACCCTGCGGTCTCTTCAAAGGGTACTATAAGGACGAAGAAAAAACGGCCGAGTGTTGGCACGACGGTTATTACCATACCGGCGATACCGCTTGGCGGGATGAGGACGGCTACTTCTGGTACGTTGGCCGGGTAGACGACGTCATCAAGTCCTCCGGTTACCGCATCGGACCCTTCGAGATCGAAAACGTTATCATGGAGCTCCCCTACGTGCTGGAATGTGGTGTTTCCGCCATGCCGGACGAGGTACGGGGTCAGGTGGTCAAGGCCAGTATCGTGCTGGTTCAGGGCACCGAAGGCACCGAGGAACTCAAGAAAGAAATTCAGGACTACGTCAAAGCACGTACCGCACCCTATAAATATCCCCGTGTGGTCGTCTTCCGGGATAGCCTTCCCAAGACGGTCAGCGGTAAGATCCAACGCAATAAACTGTAATTTTCAGAGAGGAGAATACATATGAAGTACGAAATCAACATCACCAAGACGACCGCTCCCAAGGAACGGCCTGCCGACGAGTCCAAACTGGGCTTTGGCCGTATCTTCACCGACCATATGTTCCTGATGGACTTCAATACCGAGGAAGGGTGGCACGATGCCCGCATCGTTCCCTTTGGCCCCATGCCCATTCACCCGGCTTCCACCGTTCTGCACTACGGCGCAGAGGTCTTTGAGGGGATGAAGGCCTATCGGGCTGCCGACGGTTCCATCCGTCTCTTCCGTCCTCTGGAAAACATCAAGCGTCTGAATAACTCCGCAGAGCGTCTCTGCCTGCCGGAACTCGACGAAGAGGCTTGTCTTGATATCATCAAGACCATCGTAGAACTGGAAAAGGATTGGGTTCCCCATTCCGAGGGTACCTCCCTCTACATCCGTCCCTTCCTCTTCGGTAACGACCCCCATCTGGGCGTCCATGCGGTTCATAACGCCACCTTCGCCATCATCTGCTCCCCCGTGGGCGCTTACTATGCGGAAGGCTTGAACCCCGTCAAGATCGCCATCGAGTCCGAAGACGTTCGTGCCGTCCGCGGCGGTACCGGCTATGCCAAGTGCGGCGGTAACTATGCCGCCTCCCTCCGTGCCGGCGAACGGGCTGAGCGCAACGGCTATACCCAGGTTCTCTGGCTGGACGGCGTGGAGCGTAAATACATCGAAGAAGTGGGCGCCATGAACGTTATGTTCAAGGTAGACGGCAAGATCGTCACCCCCGCCCTCACCGGTTCCGTTCTCCCCGGTATCACCAGAAAGTCCTGCGTGGAACTTCTGAAGTCCTGGGGCTACGAAGTAGAGGAGCGTCTCTTCTCCGTGGATGAACTCTTCGATGCTGTTAAAAACGGAAAACTGGAAGAAGCCTGGGGTACCGGCACCGCTGCCGTCGTCTCCCCCATCGGCCACCTCTTCTATCAGGGCACCGAGTACACCGTCTGCGATAACAAGATCGGGCCTCTGACCCAGAAACTCTACGACAATCTGACCGGCATCCAGTGGGGCAAGCAGGAAGACACTCACGGCTGGAGCGAGTTTGTCTGCAACGGTTAAAATGAAACGAATTCATATCTTTGCCGGGCATTACGGAAGCGGTAAGACCAATCTGGCGGTCAACTTTGCGTTGAAACTCCGTCGGGAGGGTCTTCCCGTCAAGATTGCCGATCTGGACATCGTCAACCCCTATTTCCGTACCAAGGACAGTGCCAAAGAGCTGGCGGATGCAGGAATTCCCCTCATCTCTCCGGCCTTTGCCAATACCAACGTAGATCTGCCGGCTCTGCCGTCGGAACTCTATAGCTTGGTTCACCGTCAGGATGCCTACGCCGTCATGGACGTGGGCGGAGACGACCGGGGCGCCTATGCCCTCGGACGGTACGCTCCGGCGATCCTGGAAGAAGACGATTACGAAATGTATTTTGTGGTCAATTTCTATCGCCCCCTGACCCCCACCCCGGAGGATGCGCTCACCATCATGCGTGAGATCGAAGGGGCAGCACATATCCAATGCACCGGCATTATCAATAATTCCAATTTAGGTGAATCCACCACCTTGGCGGACCTTCGGGCTACGGCGGAAAAGGCAGAGCGCCTTTCCACCCTTTCCGGTCTGCCGGTGGTTTATACCTCCGCTACCGCGGAGCTTTGCAAAGAGGCCGGCGAAGACTTCTTCCCCCTCGATTTGCAAAAGAAATACTATTAGGGTGCCAAGAGTAATCCGTAACCTGCCTCAAAGCGGCATATTTCGGCGCTTTTCACCCAATTTATTCCTGCAAGGCGCCGGCCTTGCTTCCCCTAAACTGAGCGAAAATCCCTCAAAATTCCCTCGCTTTGAGGTCGAAGATTTTAAAAAGTGCGGATTTTTGTTCAACCAAGGCACAAAACACAGCCAATACCGGCGTATTGGCGAGTATTTTAACGAAGGGTGAGCGAAAATCCGCCTTTATAAAACGGAGTTCGGATTATTCTTGTCACCCTAAAAGGAGAATTCTTATGGCAAAAGTAACCTTCAACGAAGATCTTTGTAAAGGCTGTTCCCTCTGCGTGGATGCCTGCCCCAAAAAGATCCTCGCCATCGCCAAAGACAAAATCAATGCGAAAGGACATTCCCCCGCAGTGATCACGAATCAAGAGGCTTGTATCGGTTGCGCCTTCTGCGCCACCATGTGCCCCGACTGTGTGATCACCGTAGAGAAGTGAGGTGTAGAGAATGGCAGAAAAAGTACTTATGAAAGGTAACGAAGCAATTGCAGAAGCCGCCATCAAGGCCGGCTGCCGCCATTACTTCGGTTATCCCATCACTCCGCAGACTGAAATTGCGGCTTATATGGCAAAGAGAATGCCCAAGATCGGCGGAACCTTCCTGCAGGCGGAAAGCGAAGTGGCCGCCATTAACATGGTTTACGGCGTAGCAGGTGCAGGTTTTAGAGTTATGACCTCTTCTTCCAGCCCCGGCGTCTCCTTGAAGCAGGAGGGTATCTCCTATATCGCCGGTGCGGATCTTCCCGCCCTCATCGTCAACGTTCAGCGTGGCGGTCCGGGTCTCGGCGGAATCCAGCCCTCTCAGTCCGATTACTTCCAGGCCACCAAGGGCGGCGGACACGGCGATTATCGCCTCATCGTCCTGGCGCCTGCCTCGGTGCAGGAGATGGCAGATCTCACCATCAAAGCCTTTGACCTTTCCGATCAATACCGTGTTCCTGCCATGCTTTTGGCAGACGGTACCATGGGTCAGATGATGGAGCCGGTGGAACTGCCGGATACCCCTCCCGTGGAAGTGGAGAAGCCCTGGGCTGTTCGTGGCACCAAGGGCGAGAGAGAACACAACATCATCAACTCCCTCTACTTAAAGCCCGAAATTCTGGAAAAAACCAACTTCGAGCGCTTCGAGCGGTATAAGACCATCGAAGAGAACGAAGTCCTCTATGAAGAGTTTATGATGGAGGATGCCGAGTACTGCGTTGTCGCCTTCGGTATCGCCGCCCGTGTTTCTAAAAATGCGGTGGTCGCTGCCCGCAAGGCCGGCATCAAGGTCGGTCTCATCCGTCCCATCACCCTCTGGCCCTTCCCCAAGGACGTCTTGGCCAAGGCCGCTGATCAATGCAAAGCCTTCCTTTCTGTGGAGCTGTCCATGGGTCAGATGATCGAGGACGTAAAACTCTCTACCGGCTGTAAAAAGCCTGTAGAACTGTGCTGCCGTGTCGGCGGTATGATTCCTACCCCCGAAGAGGTGCTGGAATCCATCGAAAAACTTGCAAAGGAGAATCAATAATGGTCGTATTTGAAAAACCCAAAGCTTTGACCGATGCCCCTCTCCATTATTGCCCCGGCTGTACCCACGGTATTATCCACCGCTTGGTTGCTGAGGCGCTGGACGAATTGGGCGTTACCGGAAAGACCGTCGGCGTTGCACCGGTCGGTTGCGCCGTTATGGCTTATGATTACTTTGCCTGCGACATGGTGGAAGCCGCCCACGGACGGGCTCCCGCCGTTGCCACCGGCCTCAAGCGTTGTATGCCGGAGAACGTCATCTTCACCTATCAGGGAGACGGCGACTTAGCCTCCATCGGTATGGCGGAGACGGTTCATTCCGCCACCCGTAACGAAAACATCACCGTCATCTTTGTAAACAACGCCATCTACGGCATGACCGGCGGTCAGATGGCTCCCACCTCCCTGCCTGGGCAGGTGACCCAGACCTCCCCCTACGGCAGAGACGTTACCACCGCCGGCTACCCCGTTAAGGTCAGCGAAATGCTCGCCACCCTGGACGGACCCGAGTATATCGAGCGTGTGGCTGTCAACAATGTAAAGAACGTAAAGAACGCCAAAAAAGCCATCCTGAAAGCCTTTAAGAACCAGATCGAAGGCAAGGGCTTCTCCCTCGTCGAAGTAGTTTCTTCCTGCCCCACCAACTGGGGTATGACCCCCTCCAAAGCCTTGGAGTGGATCGACGAGAACATGATCCCCTACTATCCCTTGGGCGTTTATAAAGACCGTTCTGCGGCAAAGGAGGAGAAATAAGCCATGACAACTCAAATTCTCATTGCCGGTTTCGGCGGACAGGGCGTTCTCTTCGCCGGTAAATTTATCGCTTATAAAGGCCTTCTGGAGCAAAAGGAAGTCAGCTGGCTTCCCTCTTACGGCCCTGAAATGCGTGGCGGTACCGCCAACTGCAGTATCATCCTCAGCGACGATCCCGTCGGCTCCCCCATCGTGTCCACCCCCGACGTACTGATCGCCATGAACCTGCCCTCTCTCGATAAATACGAGGAGGCCACCGTCAAGGGCGGTAAGATCTTTGTGGATAGCACCCTCATCGGCCGGAAGGTGGAGCGCAGCGACGTGGAAGCCTTCTATATCCCTGCCACCAAGATGGCGGCGGATGCCGGCATCCCCACCCTTGCCAACATGATCATGATGGGCAAGATGATCAAGGAGACCGGACTGGTCAACTTCGACGATATTACCGAAGCCCTCAAAAAGGTGGTTTCCGCTAAGCGTGCCAACCTGATGGAGTTGAATATCAAAGCCTTAGAAATGGGCTACAACTATTAAGACCGATGAAAAAGGCACAGACCGGAGAAAAAAATATTTTATCATTTGGTCTCTGCCAATTTTAAAAGTTAAACAAAAAGGAAAGAGTTTCTGCTCTTTCCTTTTTAGTTTTTATAGGAGAAATCCGCAAAAGCGGATTTCAGATTTTGATTTTTCTCCTTTCCGCCAATGCTCCTATCGGCGTATCGACATACGCCTTCAG
>JAZQAE010000009.1:0-4012 GCA_045544995.1 Eubacteriales bacterium | reverse complement strand
TGTTCAGAATAAGTCCATGCTTCAAGCAGTTATTGGTAATTCGTGTTACGTTGGTCGTCAGGTTGGGGGTTCCGTCTTCGTTGAAGAAACCGTCGTTTTCATAGTCGTTCAACAGTTCTGTAAACAGGACGTGCCCTTTGGCGGCAGCCATAATTCCGGTGGGGATACGATCGAAGGACTCAAATCCGGAAAAGGCGTCCAGCTCTAAAAAGGCGTCCAGCGGTTTGGTGACTTCCACGTCGGTATCCATGTAGATGCCCCCTTCATGGACGAGGGCATAAAGACGGGCTACGTCAGAGACAAACGCCCACTTTTTGGCGGCATAGGCTTCTGCGCAATAGCGGTTGCAATTGACGTCGAAGTTTTTTTCATTCCACTCGATGATTTCATAATCGGGGCAATATTCTTTCCAACTTTCAATGCATTTTTGCGCCAGTTCCGGCAACGGATTGCCGCCAAACCAACAATAGTGAATCTTTTTAGGTATCATTTTTTAATCTTCCTCACAAAATTTAGTAAAAGATTTGCGCTTTTAAGAAGGACTCTCAAGTTCATAAACGCAAAAACAGAGAAGAGCTTTGCGTTTACGGTACTGTGACCGAGCAAGAAGTATCCTTCATATTTGCGGTATTGCTCCTGCAAAAAGGAGACGATCTCTTCATCCACGTTTTCCAAGCCGATCAAACGTTTCGCACAGGTATTGGCGGAATAGATGATGCTGGAGAATGCAGAGATTTTCGACTCACTGTAACGTTCTCTGACAAACTCTGCACGTTCAATACAGGCGTAGACGGAATCTAAGTGTTTGGGAGAGAAACTATGATGCACGATGCTGGTGGCTCGCTGACGATAATAATACAGCGGTTCGGGACAGACGGTGATCCTCTCACAAAGATCAACGATACGATAGGTCGTAAATACGTCTTCGTGGTACTTGTCTTTGGGATACAGGAAATCTTTAAACAACTCGGTTCGATGCAGTTTGCCCCAGGCACAGGTCTTGATTCCGGTGTCTAAAAAGAATTCTTTCATGCAGTTCTTTTTGCCGGTTACGGTGAAAGCGGCATACTGGGCATCAATGGGCAAGGGATTGCTTTCTTCGTCCACCGGCATAAACTGGCAGCTGACCAGATCGGCATCGGTTTCAATCAGCCGGGTATACAGCAAACTGATCATATCCGGGTCGATATAATCGTCACTGTCCACAAAGGTGATATATTCTCCGGTTGCCACCTTGATGGCGGTATTGCGGGCATCGGAAAGACCGCCGTTTTCTTGGTCGATGAGTTTAATTCTTGCATCTTTCTTGGCATATTCTTCACAGATTTTGAGAGAGCCGTCCGTGGAGCCGTCGTTGACCAGGATGATCTCCAGGTTTTGATAACTCTGCTGAAGAATAGAGTCTACACATTCCGGCAGAAAATCTTCGATATTGTAAACCGGGACGACGACGGTAATTTTGTGTTTTTCTTCGACGAACTGTTTTGTGGTACGGTCGGCCATGGCACGGCAGACGGCGGTCCCTAACGTAAGAATGAAGAATAATGCGTTAAAAGACGGAGCCTCCACAAGGTAAAGGATCATAAAAGTAAAACTAAAGAGAAGGAATAACCCGGTCATCTTGGTCATCTTATAGGATTTGATGATCTTTACGGAAAGGAAAAGGAAGACGAGCACGGCTCCCAGCGCCAAAAGTCCATATTCATAGATGAATTGCAGGAATTGATTATGGGCACTCCAGGTCACCGGAGTACCATTGGCAATGATCTCAAAAAGATTGCCGGTATCTCCCAGCCCATGGCCTAAAATCGGTTTTTCGGCAATTCCTTGGAGCGCTTTCTCCCAAAGCAACGTCCGATGGGTGAGGGTGGTGCTCTTGTGCAAGATCTCCACGATGACGTAGCGGATCGGGCCGAAATTTAAAATAGGCTTTGCTAAAAATACAAGAGCAGAAAAGACAGCGCCATACAGTCCGATCTGCCATCCGTAATGGGCTTCGTTGAAAAACTTTCTGACGATAGGGAAGAGCAGATACAGCAGAAGAACGGCCGCGCCGATCACACTGCCGGCAGAGAAGTTGATCAAGGTCGTTAAAATATAGATGACGGTGTAAAGCTGGAAGATGAATTTATTGCCGTTTAAGCGATCATCCAGCTTGGCAAACAAAAGACCGATCGTTTGACTGTAAATAAGTTGATTTTCAAGTCCTGCCAAAAAGATCACACCGTTGGAGGGGGTTCTGCCAAACAACTGCGGGGCAAACAATGCCAGAATGAAATTGGCGCCCATGATCACGGTGTAGAACACAGACATGGTCTTCACAAACCGCTTGGTTCCTTCCATTGTCCGACACAGCAAGAGGACGAAGGCACACAGGGCAAGGATCGGATAGGTGGCGCTGAACAGTCTGCGCAGATTTCCGTCGTTGATGATCGTGGAAAGAAACATGAGCGCATAGACCGCACAAAGCGAAATGAACTGCGCTTTCGGCAGTTTCTTGAAAGACAGCGCACACAAAACTACGACGATCGCGGCACAGATCCGAGAAAGAATCGCATAAAGGTTGGTGATTGCAGGAATATATTCAACGAAATATATTTTCAGAGTGCGACTCAGCAATATATAAGTCAGAATAACCAACGTACTATAAACGGCGGGGGTTGATATTACAGATTTGAGTTTTTTCAACATTTAAATCTCCTTTGTTAGTTCACCATAAGCTTCTAAAAGCTTATGCGCCATTAAAGACCATCTGTATTTCTTTTCATAAAGTTCCCGTGCACGCCGGCCTATTTCGCAACACATATCGGGATTTTCCTTCAGGTGACGGATTGCTTGATAGAATTCTTCGGCGCTATAGTTAATGACAATCCCCGTTTGATGCTTCTCCACAATTTGGTCAATGCCGGTTCCTCGGCATACGATGACCGGCTTTCCAAGTGCCATTGCTTCGTAAAATTTATTCGGGGCGCAGAGCCGGTGATTGCGGATGGTCGGCTCATAAATGGCGGCGATGGCGACGGCTTCCGTTTCTACTTTTAGTACTTCATCATAGGGGATCGTGCCCAAGAAGTTGAAGTTTTCATATTTGAGGGCAAGAGATTTGGCCTGTTCGGAATGTCCGCCATAGCCGGCAAAGGTGAACTTTAAGTCACTGTTTTTTTCGTAGGCGTCCATAACTTCTTTTAAAAGTCTTCGGTCTCCCAAGGCTCCGCAATAAGCGTAATCGATCTTTGCGTCTACAGTGAGGGCGGTATCTACGTCCGGGGAGTTGTGTAAAATCAAAAGATTTTTTGGCGTTGCTTTCCGGATCTGTTCTTTACGCTCTTCGGTACAAATGATCGTTAACTGCGCATGGTTTATGATGGCAATTTCCATCTTTTCCACCAGAGGGGAGGCGAAACCGGGGATGGCGTGAGAATCAATATAATAATCAAAAATATCGTAGACCAAAGGCGTCTTGGCTTTTTTGCAGTACCAATAAGCCCCTAATCCTGCATCGAGATCACAAGCGTGAACGACATCAAGGGAGTCCATGGCAGCCAGTGAACGGCGTACCCATCGAAACCAATTTATGAGTTTTGATATATTACGGAGTCCAATACCGTTTTCGGCATCTGCAGAATAAAAGGAAAAGGTGATTTGTTCTTGATAGGGAGCAAAAACTTTTTGGCATTCCTCTTGGGCTTTTCCGTTTCTATTCCAGGCTAATACGTGAATGAAGTATCCTTTTTGGAGCAAAGCGGTAATTTCTTTGGTCGCTCTGGAATCATCGTAAATATTTGCTGCTCTTACAAAAGCTATTCTCTTCACCTTATAACCTCCTGATCAAGATATAAAATATATTTAGTATATTTTATCACAATATAAATAAAAAATCAAGGAAAAGATGGGGTGCTCAAAACTCTTTGGAAAGCCACTTTACAAAAGGAGGAATGAAGTTTATAATGATTAATGTTTAATTGTGTTTAGGAGATGGTGTGATGGGGGAAAGAAACAAAAATCTGAATAT
>JAZQAE010000008.1:0-4045 GCA_045544995.1 Eubacteriales bacterium | reverse complement strand
TTAAAAACATAAGCGTCCTTATATTATCTAAAAATCAAATATGGCACCATGGCCAAGTGGTAAGGCAGAGGCCTGCAAAGCCTTTATCCCCAGTTCAAATCTGGGTGGTGCCTCCAGAAGAAAAAACGTCCATTTTTTTGGGCGTTTTTTTCATTTTTAAGCCGTTTTTTTAGCCAAAAACGGCTTTTTTTATGCCAAATGGGTGAGTTTGACTGAAAAACACCTTTGAAACATAAAAATATACAAGTTTGAGCAACGAAACACCGTTTTTAACATAAAAATATGTAACTTTGAGCAAAACCTATTTTAATACCGCAAAAAGTATGGTATAATACGAATGTAAGGAAGGTGAAAAGTATGGAAGAGTATACAAAAGGTGTTGTAGAAGAGTATATTGCGTATCAACGAAGAGTTCTTAAGACTTTGTTAGATAGAGGGGTTTATACACCGGAGGGGATAGAAGATCATATTCGTAGTCTTCGCGAAAGCATTGAGGAAGACTTGGATTCTAATAAAGCGTATGCCTTGCTCAAAATGGAGATGGACGTTAAGAAGGGTATTCGTGATGAAGAGAAGGAATATGTTTCTCTAACTCATATTGCAAGGCAGAAGAATTTTGAAAACCCAAGTTATGTTATCCAATCTTGGCTTAGAGACCGTAACACACTCGACGTTCTTTATCTTTGGGAGATAGAGAATAATCCTGATTTTAAAAAAGATGGTTACGAGGGTATTGTAAATAAACTATCCAATCCTTCCTTTACGTTAACTGCAAAAATTTGGAGAGAAGAAACCGCCGCCACCGGAATATTATCCAAGCAAGGTAATGGGGGAGGCACTTTCGCTCATGAGGACATAGCTATTGATTTTTATGCCTGGACTTTTCCGCAGAAGCGATATCAACTCGTTAAAATAATTTCCGGAAAGGCAGCATTCTTGGATCTGATACACGAGGACTTGGAAGAACAAAAGGAAAGATATAATAATATGACGCTAAATGAACTTTATGCATCGCAAGGCATAACCCTTGTGGATAAATTTGGTAAATAAAATTGTGGAGATGACTTCTGATTGATTATGTGGAAATTACAACTAGAAACTGTATAATGATCGTTCACGGTACAGGTGATAGGAACGTTGATATAAGCTATGCCGAGCGAGTAGTTGGAACTATAAATGAGAGTCTTGTAATCGCATAGTTGAATTATGATTAAACAGAAAAAAGTAATAGCATAACAGAAGGCGTCGCATCAAAATGCGGCGCCTTCTGTTTATACTTAGATTATCCATCTGCTTGTTGGCACTTAAAATGTAATCTTGCTTTTCTCAAATACCTTTACAAGAATCGTACCGATAATAAGCCCGGCAATACCCTGAATAACATTGGCGGGAATGTTGACTAGAGAGGGGCCGAAGCCATACAGGAATCCTTCAAAGATAAAGTATCCGGCAACCATTACAACTTCCGCCACGATACCGCTGATGATTCTTGATGAAATATTACCAAGTTTACTGTGCAAAAGTTTGAATCCATAGAAAGCGATCAGAGCCATCAAGCCCTTGATTACAAAAGTCGCCGGTACATAGGTAACGTAGCCGGAAAACGTATCGGCAAGTGCGGAACCGAGGCCTGCCGCAAGAAAGCCATAGGTCGGTGACAGCATCCAACCGGCAAGCAGAACCACGCAGTCTCCAAGATTCAAATATCCTTTGAGTGGGGACGGTATTTTTATTATCATCGTTGCAACGCAAGTAAGTGCTGCAAGTAATGCTGCCATAACAATCCTTTGCGTGGTGTTATTTTGTGTTGAATTGCTCATTGTATTTACCTCTTTTCTTTACAAAAGCTTATCGTCATATACGGCACGAGCGCCGCCAATGAATTTAGGTCGGGTCCGTGCAGCTACGACAATTGCCTCTCCGATCATTTTGTTTTCAAGCCGAAGCGGTACTGCCACCTTTTTCAGATGCATGCCGATAAGTGTCGAGCCAATGTCTAAGCCGGCGTCCGCCTTGATTTCCTCAATCGCAACAGGATCCTTGAAATGCTGATATGCCTGTGTTGCAAAGGAGCCGCCTGCCTTGGGTTGGGGGATTGCGTTCACAGTTTCGGTAAAGGGGACAGCCTGACGCTCTATTATAATAGCACGATTCAAATGCTCACAGCACTGAGCTGCAAGGTACACACCTTTTTCCTGTGTAACCTCGTATATGGCTTCAAAAACCATTTTGGCAGTATCCGGACTGGAATTGGTCCCGATCCTGGAACCGATGATCTCGCTTGTGGAGCATCCGATCACAACGATGTCTCCTGTTTTCAATTTTGCCTTTTCTGTAAGTTCTGTGATAACCGCTTTGGCTTGTATTATGAGTTGCTCTTGCATTTTTTCCTCCTTGTTATCGAATACCGTATTTCTCGATGATATAATCCATATCCTTATCGCCTCTCCCAGAGAGGTTAATTAGCACGGAACCTTTGCCCATAGACTTGGCAAGTTTCATGCCGTAGGCAACAGCATGGGAACTTTCAATGGCAGGTATGATACCCTCCATTCTGGAAAGTTCAAAGAACGCATTGATGGTCTCATCATCGGTGACAACATCATATTTCACCCTGCCGAGATCGTGCAAGAAGGCATGTTCCGGGCCACAGGACGGATAATCGAGACCGCTTGCAACGGAATATACAGGAGCAGGATCACCGTTTTCATCTTTTAGCATAATACTGTTAAAACCGTGCATGATGCCTTCCTCGCCGTAGGTTAGGCTTGCAGCATGATCACCCATCTTAATGCCTCTGCCAAGGGGTTCAACACCATAGATATCGACGGGGTCGTTTAGGAAGCCGGAGAAGAGGCCCATAGCGTTTGAGCCACCGCCGACACAGGCAACAACTGCATCGGGAAGTTCACCCGTCATATCAAGGAACTGCTCTCTCGCTTCAATACCCACAATGCTTTGAAAGTCACGAACCATCATTGGGAACGGATGAGGACCTACAACCGAACCAATACAATAGATGGCATCTTTATACTCCTTGCAGTATGCGGCAAAAGCGGCATCGACAGCTTCTTTGAGAGTCTGCAAGCCGTCTGTCACTTCGACAACTCTTGCGCCGAGAATCTTCATTCTTGCTACGTTAGGCGCCTGTTTCTTAATATCAACAGCACCCATATAGATATCGCACTCTAATCCAAAATATGCGGCGGCGGGAGCAAGAGCAACGCCGTGCTGACCGGCTCCTGTTTCAGCAATAACTTTTTTCTTGCCCATATACTTTGCAAGCAATACTTCGCCCATACAATGATTAAGTTTATGTGCGCCAGTGTGATTTAGATCCTCGCGCTTAACGTAAAGCTGAACGCCCGTACTGATCTTATCTGACAGTCTTGCAAGATGAGAAATAGGGGTCGGTCTGCCTTGGAATTCCTTGCGGATGCGTCGAAGCTCATCAATAAACTTTCGGGATTTGCAGATAGTTTGATATGCATCACTAATCTCATTCATCGCTGTTTGCAATTCGGGCGGGATATAGGAGCCTCCATATTTACCGAAGTAACCGTTTGCATCAGGATAGTTTTTAAAATAGGTATCAAAATCAATATTGTTAAATTTCATTTTGGTTTCCTCCATTAATAAGTTTAGTTTTAAGTTGGTTTGGGTTAGGAATTTGCTTTCACTTTCTGATTAATTTTATATATCGGCGCTCGGGGCGCCACCAACGTTTTGTCAGCATTGTGTTTACCCCCTTAAAACAGGAAAAAGCTCCTTTGACTTATCTTCCTTGTCAAAGGAGCTTTCATATAAAACAAAAACGCCCTTGACAGAAATATACTATCTCCGTCAAGGACGAATAATTAGAACTATCCGCGGTGCCACCTTGATTCACGGTATGACCCGTGCGCTTAGCAGGATACCAACATATCCCCGGCAACTGACGTATGCCAACACGTTGCAGAATACTCTGGGAAATCCCATTTGACTGCACCCTCAGCGGTCCATTTGCCAAACAGTTTCTAACCCGACTCTCAGCACCACGGGCTCT
>JAZQAE010000007.1:0-7315 GCA_045544995.1 Eubacteriales bacterium | reverse complement strand
AGAGTTATTATTCAGAAATTGTTCTACTTTCTTATTAAACTTTTCTTCGGTAGGCATAAACATACAGTGTTTGTAAATCTCATATGTTTGTAAAATATCGTTCTTGTGAGTTAATTCTATTAGGTTCATTGCACGCACCTACAAATTCTTATTTATCGGTTAGTTGTATTATAGCACAACTTGACTAACAAAGAAAGAGGATATTAAAAACACCCGTAGTGTTCTAAAAAACTACGGGTGTTTTCGCATCTTGTTGTACTGTCCTTTAAAGTACGACTGTTACGATACTGTCCTTTTTTATTTGATTTCAATATCACGAACCACAGCGGTTGCAGAGGCAAAGCCATTGGAAATAATATGTCCGGTTCCGGCCAAAAACTCCCGGCTATCCACATGATACCCCTCATCCACGTTGAAGCGATCGGTGGTAAAGGTCAGGTCAACATCATAATAGAGAACCCGCTCCACCATCATTGCAGTCCCATCCGGCAACTGCTTCAACACCTCTGCTGGACGCACCGTCACTTCGGTGATGGTCCCTAACAAAACGCCATCCTCATAGAGGGAATCGCCCACTTGATAGGCTGTCTTATAACATTCCTGCACATCTGAGATCTCCAGGCGGTAGGTGGCCGTTTTCATTTCTGCTCCCACCTCAGCCGGATGGATCAACCGAGTCGCCATACCAAGGATACCAATGACCACCAGCAACAGCACCAACAGATCAAAGAGGTTTACTCGGCCGAAAAGACGGCCTTTTTCATCAATCAGTTTCATGCCTGCACCTCCTCGATATCCCAGATGGTCATGATAGATCGAGTCGTATCGCTCTGGGGATATAAAACCTGACCGATATGCAGTTCTTGTCCGCCCACGGTAAAGGCGCCGTCTTTAACTCCGCCTTGCACCTGGACTTTCATTTCCACGGCACGGATCTCAGGATCTACAACCGCCACAAAACGGCCGTTTTCCTCGTCATATTCCTCTTGCACCTTATCGATCAACTTCAGATCGGTCACAGTGCCTAATACGCCGGTACGGTTTTGGAAATACAGCGTATCTCCCACTTTATAACAGTCAAATTCCTCCGTGGTGGCACGATTGAACCGCATCGTCATCTCATAGGTTTTTTCCGAAGATACGGCAGCCTTGTCTCCTTTTCCAAACAAAAAGACACCGCCGACGATGAGTACCAGTGCGAGGACGGCGCAAAGCACTCCGTCCAACCAGGTAAACGTTCTTTTTTTCATTTTTGTTCTTCTCCTTTCAGCAGATCCGCCGTCGCAAGACCTAAGGCAATTACCATCCAGAACAACTGGAAAACACGGTAATTATACCAAGTATAGTCAAAGACACTCTGAACCATCAATCCCCAAAAAACGGCGCTAAAGCCCAGCATCAACGGCTTATATTTCGCCGACATGCTGTTCCGGGCCCGATCGATCCGGCGCTGATAATAAGACCAGATCCAAAGCAGATATATCACGCCAACGATACCAAAAGACACCGCCGACTGAAAGAATAAACTGTGGGAATGATACGCCGTTACGCCATTCATGGCGTAATACGGATAAATCGAATTGAATGCCCCTTCCCCAATACCCACACCGCTCAACCAATAGTGGGTCAGCATGGCCAACGTACCGATATAGATCTTCATTCGGTAGCTGGTAGAGGTATCATTCATATTTCCGATACTGAGGATACGTGTCATCACGCTTTCCGGCATGGCAAAGATCGCCACGGGAGTTCCCAATACCAAAGCGGCAACGGTCCATTTTTTACTGAAATGCCATAAAAAGACCAATGCCGTCAGAGCAATACCCACGTAACAACCTCTGGAATAGGTCAAGACCATATTCACCAGAAGCAGGAGATCCACACCCCATAATATCCATTGCTTCCACCCCTTCACATAAAGAGCAAAGCCCGCCAGCAGGGGGATCGCAATCAGCAAAAATTCTCCGTATACGTTTGGGTTTGCAAAGGTACTATACACCCGCAATTCCAATTCTTCAAAGAGGGTGGTATCCGTCCAGGTGGTGTCCACCATCCCGGAAAAATACTGAAACAAGCCGTAAAGACCGCTAATAAAAGCCCCGGCCGTCAATGCCCATAAGCACCCATTTATATGGTCCCGGCGGTTGATAATTCGTCTCAAAAGCGGAACGCAAAGGAATAATCCCAGCCACATAAAAATCACTTTCAGCGAATCTGCACGGTCATAGGAAAAGACTGCTGACACCACGCAAAAGACCGGAAAAATCGCCATCAAAAGATCCATGCGGTCCAAGGCCTTCCCCTTTTGCCCGCCAAAGGCTCGGCCGAAGAAATAACAGACCGCCATCAAAAGGCTCAAGCCCCAGCAAAGGCTTGTCCCTAAGAGCGGCAAGAGGGCAAATAACAGATACGCCACCCAAACGGCAGGAACACAAAATACGATGGGAAAGACCGCCAAAGCGATGGTCACAAAACTCCCCAAAAAGACACCGGCGAAACAACCGACTGCACCGCCCAAGACCCCGGCAAACAACAAATAAACCGTGACCGAACGGCGGTATTCTCCCGGGCAACAAAGGCGCCGGGCGATCAGAGAGCTTCCCAGCCAATCCGCCAGCGTATTTTTACGTCCAAACAAAAAGACAGATGCGGCCATAAAAAGCAACAATCCACCCGTCAATAAAAACCGGGATGCTATTGCCATTCTTACCGCCAAAATTCCAAAAAGGGGAAGTAACAGCCACAAAAGCTTGCTGATGGGTGCAGAGCAAAGATTGCCCCAATATCCGTAAAGCCATCCTAAAATCCGGCTGTGACGCAGTTCTGTCACTGCTTTTTCCACCGGGTGAATTCGGTTCATTGCTTCGATCAACGGTGTTTGCTCCGTCGATTCCGTTTTACATCCCCGGCCAAAAAAGATGCTCTTTCGAGCCGTTTCCTTGATCCGCTCATTTAGCCATCGTCCAAACCGTAGGATTTGGCTTCCGCCTAAAAGATCCATTTACCTGCGCCCCCTTTCTACATTCATATTTATTATTTTACCACGATTTCTCCTGCTTTTCAACAATAAAAAAGAGAAGGTTTTAAAGCCTTCTCTTAAATATAGCGCATGGGATTGACCGGCGATCCGTTGATCCGCAATTCAAAATGCAGATGGGGGCCGGTACTGTTACCGGTAGAGCCGATCCGACCGATCTGTTGGCCTTGGGTAACCGAGTCGCCCACTGAAACCAATTTCGAGCTCATATGAGCGTACCAGGTCTCGTAGCCGTTGCTGTGACGCACCTTTACCATGATGCCGTAGCCACCGGACCAACCGGCCTGTACCACGGTACCGCTGGCAGAAGCATAAACTGCCTTTCCATAGGCACCGCTCATCGTAAGGTCGACCCCCACGTGTCCACGGTATCCGCCGTAAGCACAGGACGTATATCCACCGCTGATAGGACGGATAAATGCGCCGGTTCCGGCCAACGAAGAGAAGGAGGTCGGATAGTCCTTCGTTCCCACGTAAAGCTCTCTGGTCACCGGTTCCCGGGTCACAACCGAGGAAATAATATCGGTATTGGTCTTAACGCCATCCACGTAGGTGATTTCAGCGGTAATGGTCTTACTTCCCTTTTTACCGGCCTTTTTAACCTTGGTCTGATTAACGTAAAGACTATCGTCCTTAATACGAACCGTGGAATAACCGATCTCCTCATCATAGGTGATGGTCCGCACCACTTTGACACCCAGATAAACGTCCGGGGTGGAGATCAGAAGTTTTCTTCCGGGAATCAGCCGACGCTCATCCAACTCCGGATTGAGGTAGTAAAGCATCTGCCGGGATACCCCGGTCTTTTTAACAATATCCCGCAGATAATCGTCCTCTTCGATGGTATAATACCGGGGGTCGGTAGACCCCTCAAAGAGTGCACGTAATTCCTCGGTGTTCTTTAGCGTTCCGGGAGAAAACAGACCAGTCCGGACTTCCACGTTACTGACAAATTCAATTCGTTCGTTTTCCACCCCGGTCTCATAAGGCTTCTTCAATTCATTCAAGACCGTCTCAATGGTAGATTTATTCTCTGCAGCGGCCACCAAAGCGCCATCCACATACAGACCGAAATGATCTCCGATCTCCTCGGTTACTGCACGGTAAGCCTGTGCATATAAACTGTCGTCGTCGGGCAGCTTGTTCTTCTTGATAAAGACAAATTGATACTCCGGTGCCGTGTACATGGCGTAGTTTTCGCCCAACGTTTCTGCCAGGTTTTTTTCTACTGAAGTAATTGCCCCGGCAAACTCCGTCTCATTACGGACGTAGGAGACCACCTCATCATCAATGGTTACTTCCAGTGCCACAGTGTAACTGCGGAAAAAGAGCAAAAGCCCCACCACAGCAATTCCACTGAAGACCGGCGCCCAATAGGCAAAATCATCCACCACACTATGGGCCGCCCAAACCAAAAGCCGAAGCAAATGGGTATAGATCCAAATTGCGACCTGAATGACCCGTTCACCCAGCCCGGATACCCAATCAAATATCGCCTTAGGGGTGCACTTTCTGAGAAACCGCAGCACCGGGAAAAGCGTTACCCGAAAGAGCGCTAAAAATAGATTTTCAATGATCCAGCCCGTCTTGTAAATAAATCGACCCACACCGTAGGTAATCCCAAAAAGGACTAAGAAGATATTCTTTGCCGTAGGATTCATCCGTGCACCTCCCCTCAAAAATAGTTACAAAGTGGTTACAATCTGTTACAATCATACACGATTTTGCAGAAAAAGTCAACGGGAAATTTTTGAGAATAGCACCAATTCCTCTAAATAACCACAATATTTAGTGCTCTCTAAAAAATTAAGCGGTCAAGGCTTTCGCCCCAACCGCTTAATTTATTTAGTTTAGATTAAATGAGTAAATTATCTATCACTTAGCTACACCGCCAACAAAGGTGTACTCACCGGCAGAAACAGGAGCGCCATAGGCGTCAACCACGTTCTCACCCAAGGTGTAGGTTCCATTTGCAGGCTTACCGTTCACGATGTAACGGTTCGGATAGGGATATGCGCCTTCTGCATTCTTAAAGCCCCAATGTGCAAACTCACCATTGACAGGTCTTCCTTCTTTGATCAGATAATAATCCGCCTTCTCAGACAGACCCAGTTCCACTGCTTTCTCTGCAGTCAGATAAACCAGTACAGGAGCATCCTTACCGGCCAGTGCATGGCTGGCAGTAACATAGAACATGCCTTCACCATACCGGAATACGCCGGCACCACTGGGCTTACCGTTTACGATAAAGAGGTTCTTGTACGGACGCTCACCGGTCTCTTTGTTAACAAATCCCCAGTCAGCAAAGTCGTTGCTGAAGATCTTTCCATCTTTCAGCAGGTAGTAATCTGCTTTCGTGGCTACTACACCAAGTTTTTCAGCCTCTTCGACAGTCAGATAATACATTTCTGCTCCATTCTCGCCGGCTTTCTTATGGCCTGCAGTAATATAGAGCATGTCTTCGCCGCACTGGAACACGCCGGCGCCACTGGGCTTACCATTTACAATGAACAAACCTTTATACGGACGCTCGCCATTTGCGTTTGCATAGCCCCAATCGGCAAACTCGCCGTTTACAGGCTTACCGTCTTTCAGCAGATAAGCATCCGCTTTTTCGGCCAAGCCAAGGGCTTTTGCTTTCTCTGCATCCAGATAATACATCTCTGCTTCATCTTCACCGGCCAACTTGTGAGCAGAGGTGATATAAACAGTGCCATACTCAACAGACTCAAATACGCCGGCGCCACTGGGCTTACCATCCTTAATGAACAGTTTGCCATAGTTGCCCCATTCATCAAATATACCATCTACGAGATTGCCGTCTTTGAACAAGAGATACTCATCTCCAACCTTGTTCAAGCCGTCTACCACGGGCAGTGCCTTTTCGCAAACTTCGCAGATATATGCGTCGCCTTCCTTGATTCTGTAGTGTTTACCGGTAGCGGGGACTTCTTCCTGAGCAACCAGAACTTTGTCACAAATGTCGCAATGAGATCCTTCGGTCAAGCCGGCCTTATCACAAGTAGCATTAACCGCCTCGTCAATTACTTCGGTATGACCCAGAGCGTCAACAGTTAAAGTCTCACGGGACAGTTCTGCGTTACAGCCTGCGCAGTAAACGACTACGTCGTAAGATCCGTCGTTCTCGCAATCTGCAGCAACTTCGTTCTCTACAACAGCTTCCTTCTCAACGTGAATGCTTACAGTGTAGGTGCCGTCTTTTTCGATGGCATGGTAGCCTTCAGCTACGAAGCCGCTGACATCATCAGAGAAAGTACCGCCATAAACGGTCAGACCCTTGTCAGCCAGCAAGGTGCCGGATCTGAAGTCGCCTACATAACCTTCGATTACGAAGTTACCGCCGTTTACAACAGAGGTACCTCCAAAGTTATTCAAGACATTGTAGTAACCTGCAAAATCACCCTCGTTAATGGTGGTGGTTCCCCAGTTACCGATCATGTAGTCGGCGGTCTCACTCTCGAATTCGCCACCGTCCACAGTCAGAGTGCCGGTAACGCCGATACCATAGAGACCCTTAACAACAAATTTACCGCCTTTGATAGTCAGATTGCCCTTAACTACGATGCCGTAGTTATCTTCAACTCCAGCGATCTCTAAAGTCTTATCGGTCAGATCCCAAACCTGAGTATCAGCTACGGTGATCTTCTCCAGAGCGATAATGACATCGCCTTCTCCTGCTTCAGCAAAGGCATCAGCCAGAGTTGCATACTTAACTTCGCCGATCATGGCTGCTCCGCCTTCCAGCTTAGCAACAGACTCGGTCTTGATATGAGTAGCATCATTTTTACAGGTATAGGTCTTCACGCCGTACGCATTCAAGGTAGGCTGAGTGGTGATAACGCCATCGTCCCAAGCATGGCCCAGAGCATCAACGGGTACAGTAGTGCGGGAAATTTCAGCTTTGCAAACAGTACAGTAAACAACTTCGTCATAGGAACCGGCCTTTTCGCAATCTGCTGCAACTTCGTTCTCTACAACTACTTCGCCCTCGGTATGAGGCAGAGCTTCAACCGTTACAGTAGTGCGGGACAGTTCTGCATCACATACAGTACAGTAAACAACTTCGTCGTAAGATCCTGCAACACTGCAAGTTGCCTCTCTTACATTTTCCCGTTCTGCTTCGCCCTCGGTATGAGGCAGAGCTTCAACCGTTACAGTATCACGGGACAGTTCTGCATCACATACAGTACAGTAAACTACGTTGTCATAAGAGCCCTCGGCGGTACAGGTTGCTGCAACTTCGTTCTCTTTGACTGC
>JAZQAE010000006.1:0-25598 GCA_045544995.1 Eubacteriales bacterium | reverse complement strand
ATTGCCCATCTGCTAATTCCATATTCTCTACTTAAAGAACATACGGATTGTCCTTCTTCAAACTTTTTCTTAACTTCAATTCTAATTGCTGTTGGATATTTTTTCATTCCTTTTATTCCTGGCATAACAAAACCTCCTATGCTATTTTAATTCTACCATAGGAGGTGGCTTTTTTCTATTGTCCGTTTTTAACGGACTTGTTCAGAAAATCAATATACGGCTTTTTCTCCAGATAACCGACCAGAAAATCCACCATCTTCTGACGGGCAGTCTCGTTGGACATACAGAACTGCGTTTGATTGGGTGCATCTTTAAAGAGGAAGCGCTTTCCGCCGATCTGAGCCATGACACTTAACGCCTCTTCCGATGGTTCATACACGTCTTGACGGGTACGATACGGTAACCCATACGGCTCAAAGATATAGCCATGACCCAAAGAATGAAGCTGTAATCCGCATTTTTTGACCGCCATCTCCACCTGATGAACCAAATCGGCAGCATCGGCATAACTTACGTCCTCATCCTCCTTATAAGGATTAGAGGTATGTTTATACCAACGGCTGAAATAAGTATACGGAATAATATATTCCATCATAAAGAGGTTGGCATTGATCTTAGGCAAAAACTCCACCGTCTCGATGATATTCTCCACGCTGGGAGCCCCTTCAATACACTCGCCACGGAAGTCACAGTCCGCTTTTTTATAATACCGGAAACTATGATCCTTCATCGCCTTTTTAGGGATATACTCCCCCAACTTTCCGGGACGGACCCAGAGACATCCGGCAGATTTCAAAAAGTTGTAAACACCCATCAAAGCGCTGCGTTCATTACTTCCCCAAATGGTGCCCTTCATCTTTTCAATGTCGATCTCGATAATGTCTTCTACCATGGGGTCGATTCCGTCATAGTCCTTCAAAGACAATACGATTCCCACCTCATCGGAAAGGGTCTCATCCATCATCAAGAGATACTTTTGCAGTTCCTCTGCTGCATAAAGCAGGGTTTCAGACTCTTTAGACACACAGATATTCATATATTTCCCCTTGCTAAAACAGAGCGATAAGGCATCCTTATCGCTCTGTTCACTCATTAAAACAATCCGGTGATGACACCGTTTTCATCTACGTCGATCCGCTCAGCGGCAGGACGCTTCGGCAGACCGGGCATGGTCATAATATCGCCGGTCAATGCGACAATAAAGCCGGCACCGGCAGAGATCTTAATATTCCGAACGGTCACCGTAAAGCCCTCGGGAGCCCCCAGTTTAGTGGGATCATCGGAGAAACTGTACTGAGTTTTAGCCATACAAACTGGCAGATTTCCGTAGCCTAGTTCAGTCAGACGGTTGATCTGTGTCTGAACGGCAGGCAGGATATTAACGCCGTCGCCGCCATAGACTTTTTTCACGATGGCTTCGATCTTTTCGGGAATGGTAGTATCGTCCTCATAACTGAAGGTAAAGTCGCCCTGTTCCTCTTCGCAGAGGCGAACTACCTCACGAGCCAGCGCTTCGCCGCCCTTGCCGCCTTCGGCCCAAACGGTGGAAAGAACCACGTTTACACCCAGTTCCTTGCATTTTTCGATCAAGAAATTGATCTCTGCATCGGTATCGGTGGGGAAACGATTGACGGCCACAACGCAGGGCAATTTATAAACGTTTTTGATATTAGAAACGTGACGCAGAAGGTTGGGAACACCCCGTTCCAGAGCCTCCAGATCCTCGTTATTCAGTTCCGTCTTTGCCAGACCGCCGTGCATCTTCAACGCACGAATGGTAGCAACCATAACGACTGCATCGGGAGTGAGTCCTGCCATCCGACACTTGATGTCCAAGAATTTCTCTGCGCCAAGATCAGCACCAAAACCGGCCTCAGTCACTGCATAGTCGCCCATCTTCATGGCCATCTTGGTCGCAATTACAGAGTTACAACCATGGGCAATATTCGCAAAAGGTCCGCCGTGCACAAAGGCAGGAGTTCCTTCCAAGGTCTGCACCAAATTGGGCTTAATGGCATCCTTCAAAAGGGCAGCCATCGCACCCTGGGCATTGAGCTGACCGCAGGTTACCGGCTGATCGTCGTAGGTATAGCCCACGATGATCCGGGAAAGACGCTCTTTCAAGTCGAGAATACCGCTGGAAAGACAGAGAACTGCCATGATCTCGCTGGCAACGGTAATATCAAAACCGTCCTCACGAGGCACACCCTGCATTCTGCCGCCTAAACCGTCAATGACGTTCCGTAACTGACGGTCGTTCATATCCACACAGCGTTTCCAGGTAATCTTCTTTACGTCGATCCCCAGTTCATTTCCCTGCTGAATATGGTTATCCAGCATAGCGGCCAAAAGGTTATTGGCAGCACCGATGGCGTGGAAGTCACCGGTAAAGTGAAGATTAATATCCTCCATCGGAACCACCTGCGCATAACCGCCGCCGGCAGCACCGCCCTTGATTCCAAAGACAGGGCCAAGAGATGGCTCACGAAGAGCAACGGTTACGTCTTTCCCGATCCGGCGGAGACCGTCCGCCAGACCGATGGTGGTGGTGGTCTTACCCTCACCCGCAGGGGTGGGGGTAATGGCCGTTACCAGGATCAATTTTCCGTTTTCTCTTCCCTCTTCTTTCAATAAAGAAAGATCGATCTTTGCCTTATATTTGCCATAGTGCTCCAGATAACTCTCATCTACGTGAGCCACCTTGGCGATTTCGGAGATAGGCTTCATTTTGCATTGCTGGGCGATTTCAATATCAGTCAAATAAGCCATGATTCAATACTCCTTATTTTTTAAAATATTCTACCGCAGAGCGGAACATCTGCATATCATACTCACCAATGACATTCTTATAAAGATTCTTGCCGATACGCTCGGAGTGACCCATTTTACCAAAGACCCGTCCGTCAGGAGAGGTAATACCCTCGATGGCAAAGCAGGAATCATTGGGATTAAAATGAATATCCGAAGTGGCATTTCCGTCAAAATCCACATACTGAGTCGCAATTTGTCCGTTTGCGGCCAATTCACGAATCAGTTTTTCGTCTGCCAGGAAACGACCCTCACCATGAGAGATGGGAACCGTATAAACATCCCCTACGTTGGTCGCCGCCAACCACGGAGACTTATTGGAGGCGATCCGAGTCCGTACCAATCTGGACTGGTGACGTGCGATGGTATTGAAGGTCAAGGTCGGGCAGGTTTCATCGGTATCAATGATCTTACCATAAGGTACCAGACCCAATTTTATAAGTGCCTGGAAGCCGTTACAGATACCCAGCATCAAACCGTCACGGTTCTCTAACAGATCGGTCACACCCTCACGGATGGCTGCGTTTCGGAAGAATGCGGTAATAAACTTACCGGAACCGTCCGGTTCGTCACCACCGGAGAAGCCGCCGGGAACAAAGATCATCTGAGCTGTCTTGAGTTCCTCAGCAAACTGCTCCACACTGCGGGTAATGCCCTCGGCAGAGCGGTTGTTGATGACCAAGATCTTGGCATCCGCACCGGCGTCACGCATAGCGCGCGCACTATCAAATTCACAGTTGGTACCGGGGAAAACAGGAATCAGCACCTTGGGACTTGCCACCTTAATGGCAGGCGCCACACGCTCTTTTGCTTCATAGGAGAAGGTCTCCATCGGTTGCTCCCCATGGGTGATATTGCAACTATAAACACTTTCCAGCTTTTCTTCATAGATCTTCTGCAACTCATTCAGCTGAACGGATGCATCGCCATAGGTGAATGCCTTCTCGTCGGTGATGGTACCGATAAGAGTGCCCTCTACCTCTTCGGTCACTTCCAACAGGAAAGCGCCGTAGTTATATCCAAAGAGGGTCTCCATGGGCAGTTTTTCAAACTTAAAGCCCAGTCCTTCACCAAAGCTCATCTTCATCACAGCCTCAGCAATACCGCCAAAGCCGGGGGTATAAGCAGTAACAGCTTTCCCGCTCTGCAGGAGCGCATAAACTTTATCAAATACAGCCAGAAGAGAGTTGGTATCCGGCAGATGGTCTTCATTATATTCCGGAGCGATCAAAACGACCTTATTTCCGGCTTTTTTGAAGTGGTTGGGCGTGATCTCTGCCGTCTTACCGGTAGTCACCGCAAAGGAGACCAAAGTGGGAGGAACGTCCAGATCCTCAAAAGAACCGCTCATGGAGTCCTTCCCGCCGATGGCAGCAATACCCAGGTTCTTCTGCGCCTCAAAGGCACCCAAAAGGGCGGCCAGAGGTTTACCCCAACGTTTACCGTCCTTGCCGGGACGCTCAAAGTATTCCTGGAAGGTGAGATAAACGTCTTCAAACTTCGCACCGGTAGCAATCAACTTGGCAACCGACTCCACGACCGCCAGATAAGCGCCGTGATAGGGGCTCTTTTCGGTAACAAAGGGATTGTAACCCCAAGCCATCAAAGAGACGTCGTCGGTATGCTTCTGTTCCATAGAAATCAGTTGAACCATCGCCTGAACCGGGGTCTGCTGATGTTTACCGCCAAAGGGCATCAAGACACCGCCGGCACCGATGGTAGAGTCAAACCGCTCGGAAAGACCGCGCTTAGAGCAAACGTTCAGATCACCGGCCAATTTTTTCAGTTCTTCGGCAAAGTCTGCGCCGACTTCCTTTTTATAGCACTCGGGAGCAACAGGAGCCACGGAGATATGCTTTTCTGCGCCGTTGGAGTTCAGGAACTCACGGCTGATATCCACGATCACCTTTCCGTTCCACTCCATCACCAGTCGGGGATCTGCCTGAACCTTTGCCACCACAGTAGCCTCCAGATTCTCGCTGTCCGCCAAAGCGATAAAGCGTTCTACGTTCTCCGGCTCAACGACCACAGCCATCCGCTCCTGGGATTCACTGATGGCCAATTCCGTACCGTCCAAACCGTCATACTTCTTGGGAACGGCATTCAGATCAATATGCAATCCGTCTGCCAATTCACCGATGGCAACGGAAACACCGCCGGCACCGAAGTCGTTACACCGCTTGATCATACGGCAGGCTTCTTTATTGCGGAACAAACGCTGAAGCTTACGCTCTTCGGGGGCGTTACCCTTCTGCACCTCAGCACCGCAGTTTTCGAGAGATTTCAAAGTATGGGATTTGGAAGAACCGGTAGCACCGCCGCATCCGTCACGGCCGGTACGGCCGCCCAAGAGGATAACCACGTCACCGGGAGCAGGACATTCACGGCGCACGTTTTCCTGAGGTGCGGCACCGACTACGGCACCGATCTCCATCCGCTTTGCAGCGTAGCCGTCATGATACAGCTCGTCCACGATACCGGTAGCCAGACCGATCTGGTTACCGTAGGAAGAATAACCGGCAGCAGCCGTCGTTACAATCTTGCGCTGAGGCAGTTTTCCTTCCATGGTCTCGCTCACCGGCTTCAGGGGATCTGCCGCACCGGTAACACGCATTGCACCATAGACATAGGAACGGCCGGACAGAGGATCCCGGATCGCACCGCCGATACAGGTGGCGGCACCGCCGAAAGGCTCGATCTCGGTAGGATGGTTATGGGTCTCATTCTTGAAGAGCAGGAGCCAAGGTTCTTTCACACCGTCTGCTTCCACTTCGATCTTTACAGTACAAGCATTGATCTCCTCAGACTCATCCAATTTATCCAGTTTCCCGATCTTTTTGAGATACTTGGCAGCCAAAGTACCGATATCCATCAAATTGATGGGTTTGGTACGGCCCAATTCTTTACGGGTCGCAATGTAATCATCATAAGCCTTCTGCAACAACGCATCTTCAAACTTCACGTCATCGATGGTAGTCAGGAAGGTGGTATGACGGCAGTGATCCGACCAATACGTATCGATCATGCGGATCTCAGTGATGGTGGGATCTCTTCCCTCTTTTTGGAAGTATGCCTGGCAGAAAGCGATATCATCGCAATCCATCGCCAAGCCGTATTGGTTTACGAACTCCTCCAACCCCTTGGCATCCAGCTTCAAAAAGCCGTCCAAAGTAGCCACAGTCTCGGGAATGGCATACTCCGTCTTCAAGGTTTCGGGCATTTCCAGACCGGCTTCCCGGGATTCTACCGGATTAATAACGCTCTTTTTGATGGTTTCCAGCTCTTCAGCAGTCAGATCGCCGTAAAGTAAATATACTTTAGCGGTCTTAACGGTAGGACGCTCTCCCTGAGAGATGATCTGGATACACTGAGCGGCAGAATCTGCACGCTGATCAAACTGACCGGGCAGGGGCTCCACGGCAAAAACCTTGGCACCGTCTGCATTCAGCTCGGTAGCAGTAAGATCCAACTGCGGTTCAGAGAACACCGTTCCCACCGCATAATCAAACAGTTCTTTTTCAATATTTTCCACGTCATACCGGTTGATGACACGAACCTTTTCAAGAGATTGGATCTGCAGAATATTACGTACCTCATTCCGCAGGTCTCTGGCCTCGTTGGCCAACTCCGGCTTTTTCTCAACATAAATACGATAAACCATTTCAGTTCTCCTTTCCGGCAAGCAATGCCCGCTGACCGATGTCACGACGGTAGAAAGCGTTCTTAAATTCGATCTTCCCTGCTTTTTCATAAGCCGCAGCAATGGCATTCTCTAAGGTATCTGCAACGGCGGTGGCGCCCAGCACCCGTCCGCCGGCGGTCAATAACTTTTCACCCTCTAATTTTGCACCGGCCACAAAAACGTCACCGCTGATCTCCTGAGGGATCTTTAATTCAAAACCCGTCTCGTATTTTCCGGGATAGCCGTTAGACGCCATAACCACACAGCAAGCGTGTTTATCACTGAATTTTACTTCCGTTTCTGCCAAGGTTCCATTGGTGGTCGCCTGCATAACGGTCAAAAGATCACTCTCCAATAGAGGAAGAACCACCTGCGTCTCAGGATCGCCGAAACGACAGTTATATTCGATGACCTTCGGCCCGTTCGGCGTCAACATCAAACCAAAGTACAAGCATCCCTTAAAGGGACGGCCCTCTGCCTTCATGGCAGAGATGGTGGGCAAAAAGATCTTGTCCATACACTCTTTGGCCACGTCCTCCGTATAGTACGGATTGGGAGCCACTGTCCCCATCCCGCCGGTATTCAAGCCCTGATCACCATCCAAAGCCCGTTTATGATCCATGGAGGAGATCATCGGCACCACAGTCTCCCCGTCCGTAAAGGACAAGACGGAAACTTCCGGTCCGGTCAGGAATTCTTCAATTACCACACGGCTTCCGCTGGCGCCAAACACCTGATCTTCCATCATAGAGCGAACCGCATCAAAAGCCGCCTCACGGGTCTCAGCGATAATTACGCCTTTTCCCAAAGCCAAGCCGTCTGCTTTAATGACCGTAGGAATGGGAGCAGTCTCCAGATACTTCAATGCTTCGCCGCAATCGGTAAACACCTCATAAGCGGCGGTAGGAATTCCATATTTCTTCATCAGATCTTTGGAAAAGACCTTACTGCCCTCGATAATGGCAGCATTTGCCTTGGGGCCAAAGCAAGGAATTCCGATCTCATTCAGAGCATCCACGCATCCCAGTACCAAGGGATCGTCCGGTGCAACCACCGCATAGTCGATGGCTTGCTCCTTGGCAAATTCCACGATCTTTTCAATTTCCTTTGCACCGATCGGCACCAGGGTCGCATCCTCTGCCATACCGCCGTTTCCGGGAAGGGCAAAGATCTCCTCCACCTGAGGGTTTTCTTTCAATTTCTTAATAATGGCATGTTCACGGCCACCGCCGCCGACTACCAATAATTTCATAGTTCTACTCCTTATTAATGATGGAACAGGCGCATACCGGTAAAGGCCATGGCGATCCCGTATTTATTACAACACTCGATAACAATATCGTCACGAATAGAACCGCCGGGCTCTGCGATATAAGAGACACCGCTCTTCTTGGCTCGCTCAATGTTATCGTCAAAGGGGAAGAATGCATCACTGCCCAAAGCCACACCGCTGAGGGAAGCCAGATAAGCATTTGCCTCTTCCTGGGTCAAAGGCTCAGGCTGCTCAGTGAAGTACTTCTGCCAAATGCCGTCCTTGCAGACGTCTTCTTCATTTTTATTAATGTAGCCATCAATGACGTTATCCCGATCGGGACGGCTGAGGTCTGCTTTGAAGGGCAGGTTCAGCACCTTCTCATGCTGACGGAGCTGCCAGGTATCTGCCTTGGTACCGGCAAGACGGGTACAGTGAATTCTGGACTGCTGACCGGCACCTACACCGATAGCCTGTCCGTCCACCGCATAGCAAACGGAGTTAGACTGGGTATATTTCAGGGTAATCAAAGCCACGATCAGATCCCGTTTTGCACTGTCGGGCAGTTCTTTATTCTCGGTCACCAGATTGTTCAGCAAGGCTTCGTTGATCTCAAATTCATTTCTTCCCTGCTCAAAGGTAATTCCATAGACCTGCTTGGTCTCGATGGGATCAGGACGGTAATTGGGATCGATCTCTACAATATTGTAATTCCCGTTCCGCTTGGTCATCAGGATCTCCAGTGCTTCAGGCTCATAACCGGGAGCGATGACCCCGTCGGAGATCTCTCTTTTGATCATCTTTGCGGTGGTGACGTCGCAAACGTCAGAAAGTGCCACCCAATCACCGAAAGAACACATCCGGTCGGTACCACGGGCTCTGGCATAAGCGCAAGCCAAAGGAGACTCATCCAAACCCTCAATATCGTCCACAAAGCAAGCCTTCTTCAGCTTCTCCGGCAACTTAGTACCAACTGCCGCTGAGGTAGGGCTGACGTGTTTAAAGGAGGTGGCAGCAGGCAGACCCAACGCCTCTTTCAGTTCCTTGACCAACTGCCAGGAATTGAAGGCATCCAAAAAGTTGATATAACCGGGACGGCCGGCCAAAATCTTAATCGGCAGTTCACTGTCGTCTTTCATATAGATCTTTGCCGGTTTCTGGTTGGGGTTACAGCCGTATTTCAATTCGAATTCTTTCATTTTTTGCACCTCACTTACAATTCTTATTAATCATCCGGGTCTCGGTCTTGCCGGTCTCCAGATCGGTATAGCAAACATACAGAGAGATCTTATTGTCTGCATCCAGATTTTCCCAGATATCCTTCGTAAAGGCATCAATGTCATCGGGGATGCTGACCCGCTCCGGTTCTCCCTGGAATGTAGGAATGGGATTTCCGTCGCAAACGTAAGTATGAATAAAATGACCCAAGCCTTTGAGTGCAGGATAAGCAAAATGATAGCGATTACAAGCAGTACCTTCTGCATCGGCACTCTTCAGGATGCTCATCTCATAGGTGAAATCACCATTATTAAAGGTGAGCATACCGCTGATACGAGGAGTCAGATTCGGTGCATCCGGCTCAAACTCACGGGTGGTCAGGGCTTCTGCAAAGCTCTTGCCGTTTTTAAGCCCCTCCCAGATAGTATCGGTCTGATCGCCGTTGGTAACAATGAGTTGATTTTCATGGTTACGAACCGCCGCATAAATGATCAAAGACGGATCCTCCACCTTGGAAGGATCAAAGGGTTCAGTAAAAACTGCGTTATCTTTCGCGGTAAAGACCCGGTTCCGGCTATTCTCGCTCCGCCCCATAATGAAATAAGCGGAAGCAGCTTTTTTGCCGTCCTCGGTCTTACCGATGACAATGCCACGGCCTACGTAACTATTCCCGGCGATCCGCTCGCCCATGGATTTGATCTCATAGATATTCATACTCTTTCTCCTTTCATCATTGCGGCAGACACCTTTTCCACCGCTTGAGGAAGCAGGATCCATTCCGCCTGCTCCATCACCCTCTTTTGAAGGACTTCAGGGGTATCCCCCTCTTGGATTTCTACGGCTTTTTGCGCCAAGATCCGTCCGCCGTCCGGAATCTCATTCACAAAGTGTACCGTCGCACCGGTCACCTTTACGCCATATTCCAGCGCCGCCTCATGCACCCGAAGACCGTAAAAGCCTTTTCCGCAGAAAGACGGAATTAAGGAGGGATGGACGTTAATGATCCGTTCCGGATAGCGATCAGTAAAATCGGCGCTGAGGATATTCATAAATCCAGCAAGGACAATCAGTTGAATGCCGTGCTTCTCCAAGGCTTCCATGATTCTCTTTTCAAACTCCGCCTGGTTCGCACATTCCTTTTTTACCACAACTTCCGTAGCAATTCCGGCCTTTTTCGCCCGCTCAAGGGCATAGGCGTTACGGTTGCCGGAAAGAACCAGAGCTAAGGTTCCGCTATTGAGCACCGTACCCACACTGTCAATCAATGCCTGAAGGTTGGTACCGCCGCCAGAGACCAAAACTGCAATCTTCGTCTTTTCCATGATCTTATACCAAAATCATCTTTTCATCGGATTCCACGATAGAACCGATCACATAAGCGTCTTCCCCATTGGCCTTGAGGATCTCGATGGCCCGATCTGCATCTTCGGGAGCCACAACAACGCTCATACCAACACCCATATTGAAGGTATTGAACATATCCCGCTCAGGAATGTTGCCCACTTTGGCCAACAGTTCAAAGATCGGCAGAACACGGACAGCGCTCTTATCAATCTTTGCACCAAGACCGTCGGGAATACTTCTGGGAATATTCTCATAGAAACCACCGCCGGTGATATGGGAAACGCCCTTGACTTTAACTTCTTCAAACAACGCCACCATCGGCTTCACGTAGATCTTAGTGGGAGTCAGAAGAGTCTCACCGATGGACTTCCCGCCCAATTCGGCTACGGGAGATTTGATATCTGCTTTTTCTACGTCAAATACTTTACGAACCAAAGAGAAGCCGTTGGAATGAACACCGCTGGAAGGAAGGGCAATCACTACGTCGCCGGGTTTCATAGACTTATTATCGAGAACCTTTTCTTCATCCACGATACCCACGGCAAAACCGGCCAGATCGTATTCATCCACCGGATAGAAACCGGGCATTTCGGCAGTCTCACCGCCAATCAGAGCAGCACCGCTTTGTACGCAGCCCTCGGCAACGCCGGAAACGATGGAAGCGATCTTTTCGGGATAGTTCTTACCGCAAGCGATGTAATCCAAGAAGAACAACGGCTTAGCGCCACAGCAGATCACGTCATTGACACACATTGCCACGCAGTCGATACCTACGGTATCATGCTTATCCATCAAAAAAGCCATCTTCAGTTTGGTGCCAACACCATCGGTACCGCTGACCAATACCGGCTTCTTCATCCCGGCAATATCCGGTACGAACAGTCCGCCGAAACCGCCGATATCAATATTAGCGCCGGCAGTCTGGGTCCGCTTTACGTGGCTTTTCATCAGTTCCACTGCTTTGTATCCGGCGGTAATGTCCACACCGGCTGCTGCATAGCTTTCAGATTTAGAATTGTTCATCATTCTTATTCCTTTCCGTTCCAGCAATAGGTGCAGAGTTCACACTCCGGCAACCCGATCGCTTTAATTGTATTTTCAAAAGACTGGTATTCCAGGGATCCAAACCCAAATTTTTTGCAAAGGGTCAAGCGGAGATTCTTGCCCCGTTCGGTCTTTCCGTCCACATATTCTTCGATGTGACGAAAGCCCTCTTCCCCTTCCAGCTCCATGATGATCTGACGGGCGATCAGATCCATCTCCGACGTAGAGCGGGAGAAATTATGATATTTACAAGAAAACATGATCGGCGGACAGGCAGAGCGCATATGCACTTCCTTGGCTCCGTTTTCATAGAGAAAGTCTACCGTTTCCTTGATCTGCGTCCCCCGGACAATGGAATCGTCCACGATCAAAAGCTTTTTATCCTTGATCAGATCCGGAACCGGGATCTGCTTCATCTTTGCCACACGGTTTCGTTCTTGCTGTCTATTGGGGGTGAAGCTTCTGGCCCATGTGGGCGTATATTTGATATAGGCACGGGCAAACGGCTTTCCGCTCGCATTGGCATATCCAATAGCATGGGGTGTACCGGAGTCCGGCATTCCCACGACGTAGTCGATGTCCTGTGCCACTCCGGTCTCTTTATCGTGTTCCGCCATCAAAGCTCCGTTGCGATACCGCATCAGTTCCACGTTGACACCTTCATAACTGGAGGTGGGATAGCCGTAATAGCTCCAAAGGAATGCACAGACCCTTTTCTTTTTCTCCGGCGCTACCAGTTCGGTCATTTTTTCGGCGGTCAGTTCCACCACCTCGCCGGGGCCCAGTTCCTTTTCGATCTCAAAGCCCAGCTTCATCGCCGCAAAAGACTCAAAGGTCACACAATAGCCGTCTTCATTCTTACCGATGATCATCGGCAACCGACCCAGCTTGTCCCGGCCGGCGATCACTGTACCGTTATCACGTAAAATCAGAATGGAAACCGTACCTTCTACGATCTCTTGTGCGTATTTAATGCCGTCTGCAAAATTTTCTTTATGGCAGATCAGCGATGCAATCAACTCATTAGAATTGACCTTTCCGCCGGTCATCGCATCATAATGGCCAAACTCACGGTTAACGTGCTGTGCGATCAACTCATCCGCATTCCGCACGATGCCGATAGTACAAATTGCAAATGCGCCCAACTTCGAACGGATCAAAAGAGGTTGAGGCTCTGTATCGCTGATACAGCCGATAGCCGAGGTGCCTTTCATCTCTTCAAAGATATGCTCGAACTTCGTCCTGAACGGCGCATTTTCAATGTTATGAATTTTACGCTGAAGACCGATCTCCTGATCATACGCCGCCAGACCGGCACGACGGGTTCCCAAATGTGAATGATAGTCTACACCGAAAAAGACATCGGCCAGACATTCTTTTTTTGAAACGATTCCGAAAAATCCGCCCATGGATCCTCCTTACTGATTGAATTGCTCTGCGATCTTACGATCTTTTTCCAATACACCTTCGGCATCTGCCGCACGCTTTGCATCCAGCTTTTCCGCAAGGGTCTGATCCTCCACCGCAAGAATCTGGATAGACAGCAAAGCGGCATTGACTGCTCCGTCGATCGCTACAGTCGCCACAGGGATACCGGAAGGCATCTGGACAGTAGATAACAAAGCGTCTATGCCGCCTATATTTTGCTTAGATTGTACCGGAATACCGATTACAGGCAGGGTGGTATTCGCCGCCACGGCACCGGCAAGATGCGCCGCCATACCGGCAGCACAAATGATGGCACCAAACCCGCTCTTACGGGCATTGATGGTGAATTCTCTTGCTTCTACGGGCGTCCGATGAGCAGAGTAAACGTGAACCTCATAGGGAACGTCAAAAGACCGGAGGGTATCCAGTGCCTTTTGGACGATCGGCAGATCACTGTCACTTCCCATGATTACCGCAACTTTTTTCATGTTATTATCCTCCTAAAAATTAGAAGGGCGCACGACTCCCCAAGAGAGAGGTGCGCCCAGACGGTCGGCATAAAAAGTCCTTTGTTTCTCTGTGGTGCTCCACAAAATCCGTCAGTCGCAAAGAACCATTTAATTTACTGAGATTATACCATAAAATAACTTTGTTTGTCAACGAGAAGGAAAGCCTTTTTTAAAAAATTGTACATTATTCATCGTTTCGTCTAAATAGACAGAATTTTGTTTGGCGGATTGCCTAAATCGCATACTCTCGAAGGCTGCCGGAATAGATCAAATTTGCGCCCGGCATATCAAGGAAATGGATCGGTTGTACCACACGGGGCAATGCATCCGCTGCACGGATTCCATGCCTCCTCAGCATCACTTTTACAAACTCCGAACAGTAATAATTCCGCTTACTACGCCGATGGATCCGAAAATAAGCAAGTCCAACCCCCAAATAATCATAATGATAGTGTTTGCGATCCCGATACATTGCCTCCATGGTCGTAGAAAGGGATTCGTACTGCCTTTCGGTCACTTCAATTTCCAGAACCTTGATCTTCGCATCCGGAAAGCGTCCGAAAACACCGCCGGTAGGCGATTCAGCCACAAAACCGCTCCAAAACGGATAATATTTATACCGGCGAGCAAAGGAATACATCCGTTGTAAGTCCGCACGAAGACTGAGCGATACGTGATTATACTCTGCCCCGGTGATCTTTTTCAAAAAACGTGAAGGTATGGTCCCGGATTGGCTGAGGATAATATAAATCTTTCTATTCACGGCCATCCCTCCTTTTTTAATTATTATACATATTTTTTCATTTTTCGTCCATAGTTTTTTGCACTCTTAAGATTTTTTAATGTGGCAACAAACGGTTTACCGATTTGTAAAGATCGGTTGACATTTTATCTTTTGGTGATATAATATAGGCGAATATTATTTTTTATATGGAGGGCTTATGTTTAGCATTACAAGAAAAAACAAAGACATTTCCAAGTATTTCTATGACCACCAAGAAGACGTGGCACTTTGCTTTGAAAAATTCGAAGCATTCTTCGTGCTCCTTTTCAAAGAGGGTACCACCAAGGATGAGCTGGAATCTGCCAAAGTTTGCGTAGAAAACGCAGAGGGTGCAGCTGACCGTGAGCTGCGTCACGTTGTGGACGCCATGAGCGGATCTTTCCTGCCTTCTACCCGCAAGACCCTGATCAAATTGGTGCAGAGCACCGACGAAATTGCCAACACCTGCGAAGACGTTGTCCGTCAGATCATGTTGGAAAAGATCGTTGTTCCTGCCACTCTGCGGGCTGATCTTTTAAAGATCATCGACATCACCGAAAAGCAGTTGGAGATCCTCTTTAACGCCATCGACAAACTGCTCAACGACTATAAGACCCTGGATAAGAACCGTAAGATTCTGGATGATATCCGCCAGGAAGAAAGCCGTATTGACGCCATTGAAGCAATGCTCCACGCCCGGATCTTTGATCTGGACATCTCTCTGACCGAGAAGATCTATTATAAAGACCTTTTGGAGAAGATCTGCGACATTTCCGACGTAATCGAAGATGTTTCCGATCAAATCCAAGTTCTGCTGGTAGAGAGAGAGGGTTAATTAAAAAATGATCTATCTCTTATTGGCCGCCGGTATTTTTATGGGCTGGTCTTTGGGTACCAACGATGCCGCCAATGCATTCGGCACCGCTGTATCCACCGGAGTCATCAAATATCGGACTGCTACGATTATTATTTCGATCCTGGTCGTGATCGGCGCCTTCCTCATGGGCTCCGGTAACATGGAGAGTGTGAACGATCTTGCAATTAATAATGCGGTGATTCCCTCTTCGGATCAAGCTGCAGAATTGCTAAAAAACGGTGAGTCCAATCTGGCTCTTAAATCAGCAATCAAAGCATTTATCATCTTTGTTTGCGCTGCCGGAACTGTCTTTTTAATGTCTTATCTGAAGTTCCCCGTATCGGCGAACCAGTCCATTACCGGTGCCATCATCGGTTGGGGTATCTTCCATGCCAACTACAGTGATCCTGCTGTTATGAGCGGAAACTTAAAGCAGATCGGCAAATTTGCTTCCACCTGGTTGCTCTGCCCCCTGGGTGCGGCGATCATCTCGTTTATCATCGTCAAATTGGCGCAGAAGTTCCTGGTCAGCAAACTGACCTCCCTCTCCCACTATGATTCGATGATCAAAATCGGCTATCTCATCGCAGGTGCGTATGCCTCTTTCAGTATCGGTATGAACAGTTCCGCCAACGTCACCTCCCTTTACTACGGCGAGGTCGTCGAAGGAATTAAGACCAACCTGCTGACCGACGCAAGATTGACCTGCACCATCGGCGGTATTGCTATCGCACTGGGCGTTCTGACCTATTCTAAAAAAGTTATGATGACCGTCGGCGAAAGCATCGCCCCCTTGACCCAGATCGAAGGCTTCCTGGTCATTATCGCCATGGCTACCACCATCGTTCTCTTGGGCAACTTCATGAAGATCCCTGTTTCCACCTCTCAGGCCGTTGTCGGCGCTGTGGTTGGCGCAGGCTTGACCAAGAGTTTTAGATGCGTCAACTTCGGCGTATTCAAGAATATCGCTATTGCGTGGGTCTCTTCCCCGCTGATGGCCGGTATCCTTACTTATCTGGTGGCTTTGGCTACCCAGAAGTGGCTGTAATTTTACATGAGCCAAACATCTCCGGATTGATTTCCGGAGATGTTTTTTGTAATAATCCAAATCGTATGTTATAATGCCTATGGAGGTGTGATATGAAGCTTTTAATCCATGCTCTTATAAAGTTTATCATGGGTCTTGTGCTTGTGGGAGTACTTCTCTTTTTGCCGGCCGGAACCTTTCATTTCGTCTATGCCTGGCTTTTTATCGGCCTGCTATTCATCCCCATGCTGATCCTTGGCGCGGTTCTCTTCATCAAAGCACCGGCATTACTCCAAAAAAGGCTCAACTCCAAGGAGCAAGAGAAAACCCAAAAGGGGGTCGTCGCACTCTCCGGATCCCTTTTTATTGCCGGATTTATTATTGCCGGGCTTGATTGGCGTTTCGGCTGGTCTCATATGCCGGCGTCTATAACCGTCATCGCTTCGGTCATCCTGCTCCTTACATACGCCCTTTACGCCGAAGTCATGCGAGAAAACGCCTATCTTTCCAGAACCATTGAAGTACAGGAAAACCAAAAGGTGGTCGATACCGGACTGTATGGAATCGTCCGACACCCTATGTATGCCGTGACCTTGTGGCTCTTTCTCGCCATCCCCATCGTGCTGGGCTCCTGGTGGTCGTTCCTTTGCTTCTTGCCGTATATTGCCGTGATCATCATCCGGATCGGTAACGAAGAAAAGGTGCTCGAAGCAAACCTCAGCGGTTATTCCGCATATAAGAAAAAAGTCAAATATAAACTGCTCCCCTTCATCTACTAATCCAAAAAATCCCCGAAAACTCGGCGTTTTCGGGGATTTTTAATTTTAAAAAGAAAGCACCCACCGAAGTGAGTGCTTTCGAAAATTTGAAATCGCGGTTAGCGCTTGGAGAACTGGGGAGCTCTTCTTGCAGCCTTCAAACCGTACTTCTTTCTCTCCTTCATTCTGGGGTCGCGGGTTACGAAACCAGCTTTCTTCAGAACGCTCTTGAGGGTCTCATCGGACTCGATGAGGGCACGGGTGATGCCGTGACGGATTGCGCCAGCCTGACCGCTTACGCCGCCGCCGACAACATTGACGATTACGTCATACTTACCCATAGTGCCGGTCAGCTCCATGGGCTGACGAACCAACATCCGCAGGGTCTCCAGGCCGAAATACTCGTCCATGGTTCTGCCGTTGATGGTTACGTTGCCGCTGCCGGGAAGCAGGCGGACTCTGGCAACAGAAGATTTTCTTCTGCCGGTGCCATAGAAATAATTCTCATTGTTATACATGGTTTACAGTCCTCCTTACTTCTCGAATACTTCGGGCTTCTGAGCGCCCAGATTATGCTCAGCGCCGGAGAAAACTCTCAGACGAGTCATAGCGGCGTCAGCAATCTTGTTCTTGGGCAGCATGCCCTTAACAGCCAGTTCGATGACCTTCTCGGGTTTGGTCTCCATCAGCCGTTTGTAGCTGATTTCCTTCAGACCGCCGATATGGCCGGTATGATAGCGATAGTACTTTTTGTTGAGCTTATCGCCGGTGAGCGCCACCTTAGCAGCGTTCAGAACGATTACGCAGTCACCGCCGTCAACGTGCGGGGTGTAGTCCGGACGATGCTTGCCCATCAGGATCATAGCGATCTGAGTGGAAACACGGCCCAAGGGCTTCTCTGCGGCATCAACAATGTACCACTTACGGTTTACTTGCTCTTGCTTTTTCATAAAAGTAGACATCGTTTACTTCCTCCATACAAATTCTTTTTTCATGCCAGGTTATTATAATACACCGAAACGCACTTGTCAACTACTTTTTTCAAAAAATATTATTGGTAGTTTCTTTTCTTTCAATACCTCTTTTTTTCTATCATTTACTCCGTTTTGCTCACTTTCTATTTACAAAAATAATTTGCATTTTTTAGAAAAAACATTAAACTGAATAAAAAACAAAGGAGGCAGGCTAATGCAACAAATATCCGGATATCTTCGTCGTGCGGTAGATGATTTCAATATGATCGCACCCGGAGAAAAAATCGCCGTCGCCCTGTCCGGCGGAAAAGACTCCATGCTTCTCCTCCACGGGCTTCATCATCTTTCCCGGTACCATCCGGCGAAGTTTTCCCTGACGGCTATTTTTATTGATTTAGGATTTGATAATATTGATACAGATGCCCTAAAGCAGGTCTGCCAAGCCTTAGATATCCCCTTAGTCATTCGCAAGACGGACATTGCGCCTTTAGTCTTTGATATCCGGGAAGAAAGCAACCCTTGCGCCCTTTGCGCCAAAATGCGCCGTGGCGCCATCCACGACGCCGCCATTGAGGCCGGTTGCCGCACCATTGCCTTAGGTCATCATAAAGACGATGCAGTAGAAACCTTGGCGATGAATTTGATTTATGAAGGCCGGATCGGCTGTTTTCAGCCGGTCACGTATCTGGATCGCAAGGACGTTCGTGCCATCCGCCCTATGATCTACCTCACCGAACGGCAGATCGCCAATACGGTGGAGCGATTAAATATCCCCATCGTCAAAAATCCTTGTCCTATGGATCACACCTCCATGCGTCAGGAGACTAAAACCCTTTTGAAACAAGCAGAAAAACGCTTCCCGGGACTCTCTGAACGATTGTTCGGTGCCATCCAGCGCAGTGATCTTCCCGGTTGGAAAAGGGATTGACAAAGAAGAGTCCCTATAATATAATGTAAGAATGTGCAAAACCATCAAAAGGAGATCAAGATATGAAAGAACTGGAAAAGGTATATAATCCTCAGGAATTTGAGGATCGGATATACGATTTCTGGCTGAAAGGCCGTTATTTCCATTCCGAGCCGGATGAGAATAAACAGCCCTTTACCATTGTCATTCCGCCCCCGAACGTAACGGGGCAGCTGCATATGGGTCACGCTTTGGACGAGACCTTGCAGGACATTCTGATTCGTTATAAACGGATGCAAGGCTTTAACGCCCTTTGGATCCCCGGCACCGATCATGCCGGTATCGCAACCCAAATCAAAGTCGAGGAGGTGCTCCGGAAAGAGGAGGGCCTGACTCGTTATGACCTGGGCCGGGAAAAATTCCTGGAGCGTGTCTGGGACTGGAAAAAAATGTACGGCGACCGCATCATCAACCAGCTGAAAAAACTGGGCTCTTCCTGCGATTGGGAGAGAGAGCGGTTCACCATGGACGAAGGCTGTTCCAAGGCTGTCAAAGAGGTATTTGTAAACCTTTATGAAAAGGGTCTGATCTATAAAGGAAACCGTATCATCAACTGGTGTCCCAACTGTACCACCGCCCTTTCCGATGCGGAGGTCGAATACGAAGAGCAACCCGGACATTTCTGGCATATCCGCTATCCGGTCAAGGACAGCGACGAATACGTGACCATCGCCACCACCCGTCCCGAGACCCTCTTGGGCGACTCTGCTGTGGCGGTGCATCCCGAGGACGAGCGTTATACCCATCTGGTAGGCAAAATGCTGATCCTGCCCTTGGTAGGCCGTGAGATCCCCGTAGTGGCTGATGAATACGTCGATAAAGAATTTGGTACCGGCTGTGTGAAGATCACCCCCTGCCACGACCCCAACGACTTTGAGGTCGGTAAACGCCATAACCTGGAAGAGATCCTTGTGTTGGACGGCAACGCTAAGGTCAATGCCAACGGCGGAAAATACGAGGGTATGGATCGTTATGAAGCCCGTAAACAGATCGTCAAGGATCTGGAAGAGGGCGGTTATCTCGTAAAGATCGAGGATCACACCCATAACGTCGGCACCTGCTATCGTTGCGGTTGCACCGTAGAGCCGATGGCTTCCAGCCAATGGTTCGTCAAGATGCAGCCTTTGGCCGACAAATCCATTAAAGAGGTTAAGGCCGGCGAGACCCAGTTCGTTCCCGAACGGTTCAGCAAGACCTATCTCCATTGGATGGAAAACGTCCATGACTGGTGTATCTCCCGTCAGCTCTGGTGGGGACACAGAATTCCCGCCTATTATTGCGATGCCTGCGGTGAAATGATCGTCTCTAAAGAGGACGTTCATACCTGCCCCAAGTGCGGCGCTCCCATGCGGCAGGAAGAGGACGTACTGGACACCTGGTTCTCCTCTGCCCTTTGGCCCTTCTCCACCCTCGGTTGGCCCGAAAAGACCCCCGAGCTGGACTACTACTACCCCACCAGCGTGCTGGTGACCGGCTACGATATCATCTTCTTCTGGGTAGCCAGAATGATCTTCTCCGGTCTGGAGCAGATGGGCGAAGTTCCCTTTAAGCACGTGCTGATCCATGGTCTGGTGCGTGACAGTCAGGGCCGGAAGATGAGTAAATCTCTCGGCAACGGTATCGACCCCTTGGAAGTCATCAAAGAGTTCGGTGCAGACGCTCTGCGCTTTACCCTTGCTACCGGTAATGCCCCCGGTAATGATATGCGCTACTATCCCGAACGGGTAGAATCCTCCAGAAACTTTGCCAATAAGGTCTGGAACGCCGCTCGGTTCATTTTAATGAATCTGAAGGAAGAGGATCTCAGCTTCAAGGCAGAGAACCTCAAGCCGGAGGACGAATGGATCCTTACCCGCTATAACGAAGTGGTTCGTGACGTGACCGAAAATCTGGATAAATTCGAGATCGGTCTGGCACTGCAGAAGGTCTATGACTTTATCTGGGATCTCTTCTGCGATTGGTATATCGAGTTGGTCAAGCCCCGTCTCTATGCCGGCGGCGAAGAAAGCGCTTCCGCCCAGAGAGTTCTCCTTTACGTATTCTCCGGCGCTCTGAAGATGCTCCATCCCTTTATGCCCTTCATTACCGAAGAAATCTGGCAGGCTCTGCCGGTAGAGGAAGAAGCCATCGTCACCGCCCGGTTCCCGGTCTATGACGCTAAACTTTGCTTCCGTGAGGGTGCTGATAAGATGGAGCATATCATGGAAACCATCAAGGCCATCCGTAACCGCCGTGCCGAGATGAACGTCCCCCACTCCAGAAAGGCATCCCTTTATATTGAGACTGCCCACGCCGAGTGGTTTGACGGAGCCGAGTCCTTCTATCAGAAATTGGCCGGTGCCGATCAGGTCTTTGTTAATGAGCCGGCACCCGAAGGCACCGTAAAACTGGTTTGCAACGGTGCAAGCCTTTATATTCCCTTTGCCGAATTGGTAGACATCGAGGGAGAAATTGCCCGTCTGACCAAGGAATTGGAGAAGGCAAAAGGCGAGTTGGCCCGTGTAGAAGGCAAACTGAACAATCAGGGATTTGTGGCCAAAGCCCCTGCTGCTTTGGTAGAAGCAGAGACTGCGAAAAAGGAAAAATTCCTTGCCTTGATCGAGGACTTGACCCGCAGTATTGAGGAAATGAAAAACAGATGATGACATATAGCCAAGCCTTGCACTATATTCACGATCGGAAGGCCCATCTTGCCACCCCCGGTTTGGAACGGATCACGGCTTTGCTGGAGAGACTGGGCAACCCTCAAAAGGGGTTGCCCTTCCTCCATATTGCCGGAACCAACGGCAAAGGCAGTACCGCCACCATGCTGGCCAGCGTTCTGCAAGAGGCCGGATATAAAACAGGACTTTTCACCTCACCTTATATTTATGATTTCAGAGAGCGTTTTGTGGTAAACGGTCAGTTGATTTCCGAAGCGACCCTGGCCCGACTGACCGAGCAGATCTCCTCGTTGGATGAGGGACTGGAACTGACGGAATTTGAGATCGTCACCGCCATTGGATTTCTCTTTTTCAAGGAGCAAGACTGCGATATTGTTGTTTTGGAAGTGGGACTGGGCGGACGTTTTGATGCCACCAACGTCATTGAAGCCCCTCTGGCCTCGATTATCTGCTCCATTTCCTTGGACCATACCGAGTATTTAGGCGATACGGTGGAAAAGATCGCTGCCGAGAAAGCCGGGATCATTAAGAAAAATTGTCCCCTCGTCCTTTATAACAATAATCCGGAGGAAGCGGTGACCGTCATTCGCAATCGTTGCCATGAACTGAATGCTCCGTTTTTGATGGGAGAAAAGGTCACTCCCCTCTCTTCCGACGCAAACGGAAATCGTTTTATTTATAAGGGAAAAGAATATGCCGTCTCCCTCCGCGGCCCTCATCAGATGAATAATACCGTCACCGTTTTAGAAACGCTGGAACTGCTCAAAAAAACCGGAAAGATCGCCTATACCGAACAGCAGTTGGCAGACGGCCTTTTGAAAGCCTATATTCCCTCTCGCTTGGATTGCATCCATAAGGATCCCTTTATCTTTGTGGATGGCGGTCATAACCGGGAGGGCATTGACGCACTTCTCCACGCCATGGACACCATGGAAGAACTGAAAGATCCGGTCATCATCTTCGGTATGATGCGGGATAAGCCTTATCAGTATGCAGTCCGTCAACTGGCCCTGCGGGCAAAATCCTTTTTGGCAGTACAACCGCCCCTTCCCCGGGCAATGACCGCCTTTGATCTGAAGAATATGGCGGATCTTTTCTGCGACGACTGTGTTGCTTGTGAAAACTACAGCCAAGCCGCAAGGCTCGCCAAGGAGAAGGCAAACCGCACCATCTTAGTCTGCGGCTCTCTTTATCTGACCGGCGATATGGCCAATGAACTAAAAAAATTATTCTAACGCCAAAATACGGCAAAATAGCACACACCCTTTCGATATAATATCGAAAGGGTGTTATTTTTTAGGAGGTCACTATGAATTTAACTTTTCACGAACAATCCAATGAATTAGAAGTTACGTTGCAAGGAGAGATCGACCATCACTGTGCCCGCGGAGTCTCCGACAGCATCGACTTCAAGATCAAACGTTTGCGCCCTGAACTGCTCATCCTCGACTTTGGCGGTGTCAGTTTCATGGACAGTTCCGGGCTGGCTATCGTCATGGGGCGCCGAAAGCTCATGCACAGCATGGACGGCAAAGTAGAACTGCGCCATCTCTCCGGCGGACCCAAAAAGGTGTTTGACATGGCAAGAATATCCAACTACGTTACTGTAAAGGAGGAGGAAAAATGAAAGCAAGTAACTATATTCGATTATCGTTTCTCTCCCGTTCTGCCAATGAGGGCTTTGCCCGCATTGCGGTGGCGGCCTTTGCCGCCCAATTAGATCCCACGGTGGAAGAAGTCAGCGAGATCAAAACCGCCGTCAGCGAAGCGGTCACCAACTGCATCGTGCACGGTTACGGCGATACATTAGGGGTCATCACCATCCAGGGACGGCTCTATGAAAACGGACGGTTAGTCCTCGCCATCAAGGATAAGGGAAAAGGCATTTCCGACATCTCCCAAGCCATGGAGCCCCTCTTCACCACCGGAGACGAAGCGGAACGGAGCGGAATGGGCTTCACCATCATGGAAACGTTTATGGACAAGATCAAGGTGACCTCCAAGCCGGGGAATGGAACCACTGTCACCATGACCAAATACATACACGCCAAAGGTTGATGCCCCTTTTAGAAGACCGCCTGGTCACAGAAAATCTCGGACTTGTGCGCATGGCGGTAAAACGCTATCGGGGATTTGGAGTAGATGACGAAGATCTCCTGCAGATCGGATCTGTGGGACTGATCAAAGCAGCAAAGAGTTTCGATGAAACCAAAGAGGTACAGTTTTCTACCTATGCCGTGGCGAAGATCATCGGTGAGATCAAGACCTATCTTCGAGACCATGGAGAGATCAAAGTTTCCAGAAAATATAAAGAGGACAAGCTAAAGATCGACCGTGCCTCCCGCTCCCTGACAATCCGACTGGGACGGGAGCCGAAATTATCAGAAATCGCTATGGAAACAGGACTGGATGTTGAAGCTATTTTAACGGCAACAGAAGCCACCCAACCCTTACTGTCGCTGGATCTCCCGCCCGACGAAGGGGGCGTGACGCCCAGTATTTCTTCCCCGGAGGAAGAAGCCTTAAACCGCATCTTGACCCAGCAGATCCTCTCCCGGCTTCCACCACGGGAACGGCGGTTGATCGTCCTGCGCTTTTTTATGGAGCAGACTCAATCAGCAGCGGCTAAAGAATTGGGCATGACTCAAGTAGCCGTCTCTCGATTGGAAAAAAAGATCCTAACAGAACTAAGAGAAAAATATTGCAAATAAAAAAGACCCCATGGGGTCTTGTTTATTTTGTTTAATCAAAACCGAAAAATTTAGTGGTTATAAATTCCAAACATAGCGCACCTCTTTAACGATTCACGTTATAATTTGCAATCAGCGTATCGCTCCCGGAAAGAGCCAATACCGCAAACAATCCTACGCATACCAGGGTAGCAACCGGCAACAATTTAAAGCGTTTTGCTATCTGTTTAACGATCGCCAGCAGAAAAACAACCGTCAAGATCACCATAAACCACCCGGCGTAGACTCGTTTTAGCGTCAAGCCAAATTGACTTTCTCCTCGAAAGATAAATTTTATTTGGACGTTTACTTCCTTGCAATTACAATAGGTTGGTAAAATCCCGTTTCATCAGTGAACAACCATTTTACCTCTTTACAACCATTGGCAAGGAGTAAATCAGTTAACTCTTGCCTTTTTGTCGCTCTGTATTCACATTGGAATTTACTAATCTGCAAGGTTCCTTCATCATCAATAATGTACTGAACAAGGGTGTAATGGTCGTCGTTCCAAGTCCACGTTTGGAATGAAACACGTTGACCGTTTTCTGTTTTGTGAATATACGGTGGAGAATAAGGCGGCTTATCCTTTAACAAGGCATCGTAATCTCGTATGCTGGCTACAAACATACCGCCTTCTGCAATTTGACCTGTTATGCTTTTAATGGCAACTCCCAATGATTCTTTTGAAAGCATATGCGGCAAAGCGTTATCCATTGCAATGATGATGTCAAATTGCTCGGAAAAAGTTTCGGACAGTTTACAAAAATCTGCATTCTTAAAAACGATATGCAAATTATCCTTTTCGGATCTTGTTCTTGCTTCTGCAAGTTCTCCGTCACTAATATCTGAAGCTGTCATATTGTAGCCGAAAGATGCAAGCCCGATTGTTTGTGTGCCAATTCCACACGCACAGTCTAATACTTTAGCGGATGTATCAAATCCGTTGTCCCTAAAGAGTTTATCCAATATTACTGCCTGTTCTTTTGTTGTGGAATGCCAATTGAGAAACAGCTTGTCATATTGTGATGCTAAATCATTATAAAAAGTTTGAGTTATATCCATAATACCAATTCCTTTGTGCATTGAACTCTAACTATTATTATACTGATTTTTTCAAAAAAAGCAAACATCTATAGATGTTTAATATATAAATCAATTCTTTTGTAAAGCAAACAGCATTATCGGTAAACTAGAGGTGTTCTTGTCTACTTTATACTTGCATCTCATTACACCTATTGCGTTTTACTTTGCAATTGAGTGAACGGCGGTTTCTTATTATTCTACAATATTATCCCGTTTACACATTTCCCGATATTCTTTCGGGCTCATTCCCACCCGGCTTTTAAAGATACGGGAGAAGCAGTAGATATTGGTATATCCCACCGCTGTACAGACCTGAGATACGTTTAAGTCCTCTTCCTCAAACATCTTTTTCGCCCGCTGGATACGGTAGTCAATAATGTAATTCTGGGTGCTCTTGTTTTTATACGTCTTAAAGAGACGAGAAAGATAACTACGCTCAATCCCCAGCATATTGGCGATATTCTCGACGCTGAGATTTTTGTTGTAGTTTTCC
>JAZQAE010000005.1:0-32115 GCA_045544995.1 Eubacteriales bacterium | reverse complement strand
CCGTAGCGAGAGGGATGGATGTCCATACCTCCGCAAAGGAGCAGACCGTCGTACCCTTCGTGGGAGGCTTCGGGGTAAATGCGTAATTCGGGAAGACCGCCGTTCTTTTCAATAGCGTCTGAATAAAGATGGTAGTGGGATTTCAAGGTAGGCATCCCGTAGGATAATAAGATTTTAGGCTTTTCGTTGATCATATGACATTCCCTTTAATCATACATTTTGTTTTAATCAAAGATGGCACCCCCTGCGAGAATCGAACTCACATCTAACCCTTAGGAGGGGTTTATTCTATCCGTTGAACTAAGGGGGCATTGTGAAAATATGATAATCCATGTGGGATAAAAAGTCAAGCAGATTGACATTTCCCTCTTTATTTTATATAATTTTTAGTCTAAGGCTTGTTTTACGCTCATAATCTTTACAAAAGGAGATGAGTGTAATGGAAGGATATCACAGAGATTCTCTCAGGGAATTGCGCCGTATGGCAGAGCAGCAGCCGGAGCCGAGAAAAGGTTCCCGTTTTATCACGTTGCTGATTATTTTACTGTTTCTGGCGGCCGGTGGATTTTATATCAAGACGGCAGAGCCGGAGTGGCTGGATCAATATTTTAACAGCGTGGCAATAGAGCAAAAACTGTCGGAGTGGAAAGAAGAAGCTCTTTCGGTCTTTCAGCCGGAAAGCGACGTGACCGAGACGGTGGACGGCGCCTTGGCAGAACAGGATCAAAAGGCGTAATGTTGCTGATGCTGGTGGGAGCCTATATGTTGATCGAAGGCTCCTTTGATCCCCTTTGGCTGTTGTTGTTTTCGCTGTTGCACGAACTGGGACACGTGATCGCAATCCGCCGTTTGGGCGGAAAGATCAACGGATTTTCCGGAGCAGGACAAGGCTTTTCCCTCGCTGTTAACGGCCTGTCCTATCAAGGAGAACTGTGGGCGGCGGCAGCGGGCCCCTTGACCAGTGTGCTGTTGGCGTTCCTCTTTGGCCTTGCCGGATGGATTTTTGGCCGTGAGCAACTGTGGTTCTTTTGCTTCGCCAACGGGGCTTTGGCGGTGATGAATTTATTGCCGGTCATACCGCTGGACGGCGGACGAATTCTAAGGGCGATCCTTGCGATGGTTTGTCCCCCGGACCGACGAAGCATGATCCTGAGGGCGGTCGGCATGAGTATCCTTCTGCCGTTGCTGGCCTTGTCTTTTTGGCAATTTCTCAGCAGTGGATATAATCTTTCCCTGCTGTTGGTATGTATTTATCTATTCAGTCTGATTGGAGCGAATGAATATGACGTATAATATGGAAGAAATGCGAGATCTGTTGTTGCAGGTGCAAAAACCGGCTCGTTATGTGGGCGGGGAGATCGGTCAGACGGTCAAGCCCCTTGAGACGGTGGACGTACGGATGGCCTTTTGCTTTCCGGATATCTACGATATCGGCATGTCCCATCTGGGGATGCGGATCCTCTACGGCGCCTTTAATGAACAGGAAGGAAATTGGTGTGAGAGAGCCTTCCAGCCTTGGCCGGATATGGAGGAGAAGATGCGTGCCGAGGGATTGAAACTCTTTACCTTAGAGAGCCATACCACGCTGGACGAGTTCGATTTGATCGGCTTCACGTTGCAGTATGAGATGTGCTATCCTACGGTGTTGAATATGCTGGATCTGGGCGGCGTTCCCCTCTATGCCAAGGATCGGGAAGGCTTGAAGAATATTGTGGTGGGGGGAGGCCCCTGCGCCTATAATCCGGAACCGTTAGCACCGTTTTTTGACCTGTTCTGTATCGGTGAGGGGGAGGACTCCCTTAATGAGTTGGCGGACGTTTTAAGAGAAGCCCGTGCCAAAGGCCTTAGCCGTCGGGAATTTCTGGTGGAGATGGCCAAACGGGAGGGGTGGTACGTCCCGTCTCTCTATGAGGTGGAGTACCATGAGGACGGTACCATCCGTTTCTTCACGCCGACGGAAGAAGGCGTCCCCTCGGTGGTTCGTAAACGGATCGTCAAGGAGTTCGATCAAACCTATTATCCCAAGACCCAGATCATCCCCTTTACTGAAGCGGTTCATGATCGGGTGACGGTGGAACTGTTCCGTGGTTGTATCCGTGGCTGTCGGTTCTGTCAGGCAGGAATGCTGTTCCGCCCCGTTCGGTGTAAATCGGCAGAGACCTTGGTCAAGGATGCTTGTACGCTTTTGGAAAATACCGGCTATGAGCAACTTTCCCTTTGCTCTCTTTCTTCCAGCGACTATCCGGAGATCGAAAAATTGGTGGACGAGCTGATTCGCTATACCGAGCCTCGTGGAATCAATCTTTCCTTGCCCTCCTTGCGGGTGGACAACTTCTCAAAAGAACTGGCTGCCAAGATCACCGGTGTCAGAAAATCCACCTTTACCTTTGCGCCGGAGGCGGGCAGTCAGCGGATGCGGGACGTCATCAATAAGAATGTTACCGAAGAAGATATTGAACGCAGTTGCCGTATTGCCTTTGAAAACGGAAACTCTTCGGTTAAACTGTATTTTATGATGGGCTTGCCCACCGAAACGGATGAAGATCTGGAAGCCATCCATTCCATGGCAGATAAGATCATCGGTTATTTTTACGATACGGACAAGCAAAAGCGCAACCGCTTTATCCATATCGCCATTAGCTTGGCCACCTTTATTCCCAAGCCGTTTACCGCCTTCCAATGGGAGGCGCAAAATAGCGAGGAAGAGGTGCATCGAAAGCAGGATCTTCTTTATTCCAAGGTGCGCAAAAAGCAGGTGTCGCTGAGCTATCACGATTGCCGTACCTCCATGATCGAGGCCATTTTGGCACGTGGCGACCGCCGACTGGCACCGGTGCTGGAGTATGTGGCCCGTGAGGGCGGAAAGCTGGATGCTTGGACGGAGCATTTCAGTTATGAGCGTTGGCTGGAGGCCTTCCGTGCCACCGGCGTGGACGGGAACTTCTATTCTCTTCGCAAACGGGAGTTTGAAGAGATCCTGCCCTGGGACTTTATCGACATCGGCGTCACGAAAGAATATCTGATCCGAGAGGCAAAACGCAGTTACGAGGCCAAGACGACCCCCAACTGTAAAGAAGCCTGCTCCGGATGCGGAGCCAATCAATTGCTGGGGAGGAAATGCGATGTTTAAGGATATGCGAGCTAAGTTTTGCAAAAAAGATACCGCCGTCTATTTTTCTCACCTGGATCTGAATCGGGCGGTGATGCGCGCCCTGCGCCGAAGCGGAATTCCCTTTTGGAGTACCGGCGGTTTCAGCCCCCATCCCTATTGTATTTTTGCACAGCCTCTTTCTTTGGGGTTTGAAAGCGAAGGGGAACTGTTTGATTTCAGAGTGACGGGAGACTTCGATCCGGAGGCTTTGAAAAAAGCCTTTCCGGAGTCTTTAAAGATTTTGGAAATTTATCCGCCGGAAGACTCTTTTAAGGCGATCGCTTGGGCGGATTATCGTGTAGAACTTCGGACTCAGGCGGATGCAGAGACGATTCAAAAGGCCTTTGCCGGCTCTCTGACGGTCTTAAAAAAGACCAAGCGAACAGAGAAAGAAGTGGAACTTCAGGAATTTATCCAAAAGATCACGGTGGAAGATGGGGAAGAGGGCGTCATCCTGCTTGCCACCATCGCCGCCGGAAACGATCGTTCCCTCAGTCCTAATTACTTAGCAGAAGGGTTAAATAACGCAGGAATTCCCGCCGAGATTCGCCGGGTTCGGCGCCTTTGTTTCCGCAAAGCGGACGGGAATGAACTTCGATAAAAAACTTTTATAAAAATTGCTTGACTTTTTCTTGTAACCGTTGTATACTATTCAAGCAGTTTGGAGAGATGGCTGAGCTGGTCGAAGGCGCACGATTGGAAATCGTGTAACGGCTTAAACCCGTTCGGGGGTTCGAATCCCCCTCTCTCCGCCAATAGAAAAAGGCACCTTGAGCATGGCTCAATGGTGCCTTTTTCTATTGGCGGAGAGCTGTTGGCTTTAAACTTTTTTGCCGTAAGGCAAAAAAGTTCGTCGCAACAGCCGAAAAGGTGCGTCAACCTTTTCGGACTGTGAAGTCGGCAGCACGACGGTTTTGGCGAAAACCGCCCGCAGCGGTCGCCAAAAACCGAGAGCGCACCGCATCCCCCTCCTATACTCCTTTATCGTCGATCGGGGGATCGAACCCTTTGGGGTTCGTTGAGGGAGCTGCAAAGCTGCGATAGGCTTTGCAGACTGCCGTGTCTCGAGCACGGCAATTTTTTCGCATGTTGCCCGGGGTAACCGAAAAAATGCCGAGCGCAGAGTATCCCCCTCTCTGCATCTCCCTCTTCCCGAGAGCGCACCGCATCCCCCTCCTATACTCCTTTATCATCGATCGGGGGATCGAACCCTTTGGGGTTCAAATTTCAACCGTTGATCGAAAAATCAACATTTTTCATTTTCGTTGTGTTATCCTAAAACCACAGGAGGTGACCCCATGAAATTTAAATTGATCATTGATCAGGAAAAGGAAGAAGAGGTGATCGTGACCGTACATCGCCGGTCTTCATTAACTGACCGGCTGGAATTGTTGGTACAGCAGGAGCAAGGCACAGACCGTATCGTTGCCTATACGGAGGATGATTGGAAGATATTGACTTTTGAGGAGATTGAATGTATCACTATCCACGAAGGCAAGACCTATGCGATCGATACCAAAGGTACACGCTATCGGTTGAAACTTCGGCTTTATGAATTGGAAAAATTGCTGCCGGCATGTTTTATCCGTATCAATAAGTCGGCGATCGCCAATGAAAACCGGTTAGATCGGTATTCTGCCGGCTTCGGCGGAGCGGTGGATGCCGTGTTTCAAAGCGGTTACCGGGAATATGTTTCCCGGCGGTGCTTTGCAGAGATCAAAAGGAGGTTTGATCAGATATGAAAGAGTTTTTTAAAAGAGGAATGATGGCCGCTTGGGGCGGCCCTGTGATCTTAGCAATCGTATATGGGATTCTGGGTGCAACCGGCACGGTTGAAGCCTTAACGCCCCGAGAGGTCTGCCTGGGCGTAATCAGCGTTACGTTGATGGCGTTTATCGCCGCCGGTGTGACGTCAGTCTATACAGTGGAGCGTCTGCCGTTGTTTTCAGCGATCCTGATCCATGCCGGGGTGCTTTATCTGGATTATCTTTTAATGTATTTGTTCAATCGTTGGATCCCTCGGGATTGGGGCGCCATCGGGTTCTTTACTGCAATCTTTGCGGTGGGATATGCGGTGGTTTGGTTGATTATTTATTGTATTGAAAGAAAACGGATTGCCGGCATTAATCAAAAATTAGTGAAATAAAAAACGCCTTCGGGCGTTTTTTGCTGCGTGTCAAAGAACCCTGTATTTTTATCTTTGACACGCTGAGTAGACTCTCAAAAATGTTTCCGAATTCGCAGGGCCGGTCTCGTCGGCGTGATAACGGGGCCCCCGGCAAAACAAAGTTTTGTTGGGGAAAAGGAGAAAGCAATGGATATAGCGGATTTTCTGCGTTTAGCAGAATGGAGCGGGTTTCATTGTTTTCGACGCACGGTAGAGAGCGTTTTGACGGATAGCAGAAAATTTCAATTAAAATCCGCATTCCCATGCGGATTTTTGCCTTATAAAGAAACAACGAGAAAGGGTAAAATCTCTTTCTCACCGTTATATTGCAAAATTGCTACCAACCTATTGTTTCTTTTTATTTTCTGCGGTCGGAGACTTTTTTGACAGTCTGTAAAATAAAAAACGCCTTCGGGCGTTTTTTATTTTTGTTATAGCAATCTTTTAAATAGTATGTTATAATATTTTATAAACCTAAAGAGACGGAGTTATTGTAATGAAAAAAGCATCAAAATTATTATTGGAGTGTGCCGATTCCATCGTGGTTGCTTTGGTGGCCGTGATGGTGGTTTTTACCTTGGTCTGCCGGGTCTACGTGGTGGACGGCGGTTCAATGAATACCACTTTGACGAATCAAGATCGGCTTTTGGTCTCCAATTTGTTCTATACCCCGAAGCAAGGGGACATCATCTGTTTTTTAGCAGAGAACAACGACAATAAGGTACTGGTGAAACGGGTGATCGCTACCGCCGGTCAGACGGTGGATATCAATGAATCCTATGAGGTGATGGTCAACGGAGAGGTATTGGCAGAGCCTTACCTGGATGATGGAATCTATACCGTGCCTAAGAGCTTTCAGTTCCCCTATACCGTGAAAGAGGGGGAGGTCTTTTGCTTGGGCGATAACCGGGTCAATTCCAAGGATAGCCGGGACTTGGGTGCGATCCCCACGGAGTATGTGTTGGGTCGGCTGATCGTGCGGTTGGCTCCGCAGTTTGGAGTGGTGAAATAATGGGAAATCTGCAGATTCAATGGTATCCGGGTCATATGACCAAGACCCGGCGTTATATAGAGAAAAATATCGGCTTGGTAGATCTGGTCATCGAGGTGGCGGATGCCCGGGTGGTCAATAGTAGCCGTAATCCGGATTTTGACCGCCTTTTGGCCAATAAAAAAAGATTGACGGTCCTGACCAAACGGGATCTGGCCGATGAAAAGGTCAATAAAGCTTGGGAAGCCCATTTCAAAAAGATCGGCCAACCGGTCTTGTTTTTAAATACCACCACCGGTCAAGGGGTGTCCGACGTCCTGCCGATGGTAAGATCTATTTTGTCGGAACAGTTGGAACGAGCAAAAGCAAAGGGGATGACCAAAACCATCCGCTTGATGATGTGCGGTGTTCCCAATTCTGGAAAAAGTACCTTGATCAATGCCCTGTGCAAGCGCCGTGCGGCGGATGCACAGGATCGACCGGGCGTCACCCGGGGCGGACAGTGGTACACCCTTCAAAAGGATGTAGAGCTTTTAGATACTCCGGGAATTCTCTGGAATAAATTTGAAGATATGCAGGTGGGCATCCACTTGGCGCTCACCGGTGCAGTCAGTGACGAGGTGGTAGATCGGGAGGGGTTGGCTCTGGAATTGATCGAGATCTTGCAGGCTAAATATCCTCGCCAATTAGAAGAGCGGTATAAACTGCCGGATATTGAGGGCTGGGCACCCTTGGACGTGTACGAAGAGATCTGCCGTAAACGGGGATTTTTGCTCCGTGGCAATGATTTTGATTATACCCGTTGCGCCGCCGTGTTGCTGGATGAATTCCGGGGCGGTAAGATCGGACGAATCTCATTGGAGGAACCGGATGCTGGAGTTTAAGTACGAAGAAAAAGCAAAGGAACAAGGCTTTCGGGCGGTCTGCGGTGTGGATGAAGCGGGCCGTGGCTGTCTTTGCGGACCGGTCTGTGCTGCGGCCGTGATCCTGCCGGAGGGCTGGAACCACCCGGCATTGAACGACTCTAAAAAACTGACCCCCAAAAAACGGGAAGAATTATTTTCGATTATCACCGAAAATGCTTTAGCCTATGGAATCGGCTGGGGAAGTGTGGAGGAGATCGACGAGATCAATATCCTCAACGCCGCCATGCTGGCCATGCGCCGTGCTATTGGTGAACTGTCGATCCCGGCAGACTATGCTTTGGTGGACGGCAACGTGGCACGGGATTTTCCCATCCCTGCGGAACCGATCATCGGCGGAGACGGAATCTCTCCGTCTATTGCAGCAGCCTCGATTTTGGCTAAAGTTTCTCGGGATCGCCTGTGCGACGAAATGGAACAGGACTACCCCGGCTATGGGATCGGAAAACATAAAGGTTACTGCACCAAAGTTCACCGGGAAGCCATTCTGGCTCTTGGACCTGCTCCCATCCATCGAAAAACGTTCTTGAAAAAGATTTTGGGCGAATAAAATGAAGGTCTATGGATTAGGATTAAAGGGAGAGATTGCGGCCGCCAAGTACCTGAAGAAAAAAGGCTATAAGATTTTGGAAAAGAATTTCCAATGCCGATTTGGGGAACTGGACCTGATCGCTCAGGATAAAGAGGGTTTGGTTTTTTGTGAGGTCAAGACCCGCAGTGAGGGCATGATCGCCCTGCCTCAGGAGAGTGTGACCTATGCCAAACAGCAAAAAATGATCAAAACGGCGCTTTTTTGGTTGCAGTCCCGGGATCTGGATCTGCCCATGCGCTTCGACGTGATTGCAGTGACCGCTGAAAAAGGCGTGCTGTCCATCACCCATCTGGAGAATGTATTGACCTTATGAACTGTTTTGGTGACCTGCATTGCGATACCCTTTGGCGGTGCTATGAGAAACGGACGGATCTCAGCGATCCTGCATTGCAAAATAAGCAAAACGTCCCCTTTCGTCGTCTCAGCACCTATGCCATTTATATTCCGGACGAAGAAAAAGACCCGTATCGTTATTTCAGAGCCGTTTATGCGTATGGCGAAGAGATGATGCGCAGATACCCGGAGATGGTTCTTTGCCGGACGGCGGAGGAGATCGACCGGGCTTTCGAGACTGGAAAGACACCCTATCTTTTCAGTGTGGAAAACGGTGGCTTTTTCGGGAAAGATTTGGAGAAAAACCGCAGGATCGCCCGGGAGCTGAAGCAAAAAGGAATTGCTTTTTGCTCTCTTTGTTATAATAAAGGAAATGAATTAGCTGGCGGAGCCCTCGGCGACGGAGGATTGACGTCGCTTGGAAAGGACGTCGCCCTGCTTTTACGGGAAGAGGGGATCATCTTAGATCTTTCCCACCTCAACCATCCTTCGGCAGACGATCTTTTAGCGTTGTTGCCGGACGGGGTGGTGGCGACCCATTCTAATTGCTATGCCCTCCGGAATCATCCCCGCAATCTGACGGACGAACAAATTCAAGCTTTGATCGAAAAAGACGGCTTGATGGGGATTAATTTTTATCCTCCGTTTCTGACGGATCATAGGTCTGCGACCGTTTCGGATATTCTGGTTCACATTCGTCACGTTCTGAACCTGGGAGGAGAGAAGATTTTGGCTTTCGGCAGTGATTTCGACGGCATCGACCGGACGCCGACAGATCTTCGCACCCTTGCAGACCTGCCTCGCTTGGGCAATCTCCTCAACGAGGATTTTTTATATGGAAATATGAAAGGTTTTTTGGATCGTTTTTTAAAATAAAAAAGCGCCCGAAGGCGCTCTTTTATCAACTTTATTTCTCTTTGTAGGTCTTGCAGAAGGTATCGGAGGAGTTATGGCAGTTTTCGCAATTGCTGACCTCGATCTTTTCTGCGGTACACTTGTTGTCGGTGGTGTGGTAATGGCAGTTGGTAACTTTGCAATCCACACCGGAATTGATAGAATTCATCATGTGTTTATAACACTCCTTTCCGTTCTTTAGTATGGACGGAAAGAAAAGAAAAAATACGTTTAGGAGGTGATTTATTTTGGCAATTTATATATTGGGCGATCCGCATCTCTCTTTCTCGTCGGATAAACCGATGGACGTTTTTGGCTCTTTTTGGAAAGACCATCCGGAAAAGATCCGAACCGCATGGAAAAAAATGATCCGTCCCGAAGATACGGTGCTTTTGGCCGGCGATCTTTCCTGGGCGATGTCCTTAAAGAATGCGGAAGCGGATCTTGCTTTTTTTCATGATCTGCCCGGAAAAAAGATTTTATTAAAAGGCAACCACGATTATTGGTGGGAGACCCTTTCCAAAATGAATCACTTTTTAGAAGAGCGAAACTGGACGGATTTTGAATTTTTGTATAATAATTCCATTTCCTGCGACGGAGTGACTCTGTGTGGCACCCGGGGCTGGGACGTGACGGCAGGGGGAGAGCAAGACCGTAAGATCCTGCAACGGGAGGTGCAACGGTTGGAGCACTCTCTGCAAACGGCGCCGGAAGAAATGGAACGAATCGCAGTCTTTCACTATCCGCCTTTTGACGGAGATACGGCGCCGTTTGAAGCGGTACTGAAAAAATACGGTGTCCGACGTTGCTATTACGGACACATCCATGGCCGGGCGGCCCGGGAGAGTGAGCCGGTGGAAAAAAACGGGATTTTATATACCTTGATATCTGCCGACGCCTTGGACTTTACGCCCCTTTTGATCGTCCCTCAGGGCAAAACTAAACAAAATCACCAAAAATGGAACGGTTTTTGGGCGAAAGTTCTCTCGTATTTTAAAGGTAAGTGTTGACTTTTTAAGCGAGAAATTATAAAATAGGTAGAGTTATGAAGGAAATTCATATGGAGGTAAAAATAGGATGACTGTGAAAGAAGTTAAAAATCTGGAAAAGAGCTTGGTTGAATTGACTGTAGAAGTCAAGGGCGAGGAATTCAAATCTGCCGTTGACGCTGCTTTCAAAAAGAACCTTTCCAAGATTACCGTCCCCGGCTTCAGAAAGGGCAAAGCCCCCCGGAAGATCGTGGAGAAGTTGTATGGCGAAGGCATTTTCTTTGAGGATGCTGTCAATGCGCTGTATCCTAAGGCATACGATGATGCAGTAGAGGAAGCCGGTCTGAAGGTTGTGGCTCGTCCCGAGATCGAGATCACCGAAGTAGACGCCGAAGGCTTCACCTTCAAGGCTGTCGTTACCGTAAAGCCTGAGGTGACTGTAAAGGAATATAAGGGTTTAAAAGTTACCAAGACTGTCTATAATGTTACTGAGTCCGAAGTCAAGGCAGAGCTGGAGCGTCTGCAGAAGCAGAACGAGCGCACCGTCGTTGTAGAGCGTGAGTCCAAGGACGGCGATACCGTCAACATCAACTTTGACGGCTCCGTAGACGGCGTTCATTTTGACGGCGGCAAGGGCGAGAACTATGACCTGATTCTGGGCTCCGGTAGCTTCATCCCCGGTTTTGAGCCCCAGTTGGTTGGCAAGAAGGCCGGCGAAGATGTGAAGGTTGAAGTGACCTTCCCCGAAGAGTATCATGCAGAAGAGTTGAAGGGTAAAGCTGCCATCTTTGATTGCCATATCAATGAAGTCAAAGAGACCGAAGTTCCCGAGCTGGACGATGAGTTCGCAAAGGACGTCAGCGAGTTCGATACCCTGGCTGATCTGAAGAAGGATATCAAGAAGACCATCAAAGAGCAGAAGGCCCGTCAGTCCGACAATGAAGTGGATAACGCTTTGATCGACGCTCTGTTGGAGAAGACTGAAGTAGAAGTCCCTGCTGCTATGATCGAGCAGAAGATCGATAATATGTGTGGTGAGTTCGAGCAGCGTCTGGCCGGTTCCGGCTTGGATCTGAAGACCTACCTGCAGTATACCGGTATGGATCTGGATGCTTTCCGCAAGGGCTTTGAGCCGGATGCAGCTAAGCAGGTAAAGGTTCGCCTGGCTCTGGAGAAGGTTGTGGAGATGGAAGGCGTTGTTGTTTCCGATGAAGACATCGAGAAGGAATATAAGGACATCGCCGATGCATACGGCATGCCTGCCGACCAGGTCAAGATGTACCTGCCCAAGGAAGATATCACCATGGATTGCGCTGTTTCCAAGGCTGTTGAGCTGATCCGCACCAATGCGGAGATCACCGAGGAAAAGGCAACTGCCAAGAAGGCAGCTGCTAAGACCACCGGCGAAAAGAAGCCCGCTGCTAAGAAACCTGCCGCAAAGAAGACTGCTGCCAAAAAGGAAGAGCCTAAGGCAGAGTAATTAAAGCGAGGAGATTTTCGATGAGTTTAGTACCTACTGTTATAGAGCAGACCGGCCACGGCGAACGGGCATACGATATTTATTCCCGTCTTCTCAACGACCGCATTATCATGCTGACCGATGAGGTAAACGATACTACCGCCAGTCTGGTTATCGCCCAGTTGCTGTATCTGGAAGGGCAGGATCCCGATAAGGACATCAGCTTTTATATCAACTCTCCGGGCGGATCTGTGACGGCAGGCTTGGCAATCTTTGATACCATGCAGTATATCAAGTGCGACGTTTCCACCATCTGCATCGGTATGGCAGCCAGTATGGGTGCTTTCCTGCTGGCAGCCGGCGCAAAGGGAAAGCGGTACTGTCTTCCCAATAGCGAAGTGATGATCCATCAACCCTTGGGTGGGATCATGGGCAGCGCTACGGAAGTGGAGATCCGCTCCCGGAACCTGAAAAAGACCAAGGAGAAACTCAATCGGATGTTAGCAGAGTTCACCGGCAAGAGCCTGGAGGAAGTGACCCGGGATACCGATCGGGATAATTTCCTCTCTGCCGAAGAGGCCAAGGCCTACGGCCTGGTGGATGAAGTAATCGCCCATAGATGATAGGGTTTTAGTCTAAACCGAAGGAAGGACGGGAATTGAATATTCCCGTCCTTTTTAAATAAGGAGTAACGTCATGTCAGAAAAAAATCATTGTTCCTTCTGCGGTCGCAAGTCCAAGGAGGCCAACCTCATTGAGGGAATTGACGGCCTGATCTGTACCGACTGCGTGGAGCTTTGCATGAATATCATGTTGGAAAACGGCTATCAACCCAAGACCGCGCTCCAACCGCAAAAACCGCAAAAGAAAGCGGAGGAAGAGATCCACGTCTATAAACCCCGGGAGATCAAGCAGTTTTTGGACGAGTACGTCATCGGTCAGGATCGTGCCAAGATTGCCCTTTCCGTGGCAGTCTATAACCACTATAAACGGATCCTGAATCAGGATAAGGCAGAGGACGGGGTGGAACTCCAAAAGAGTAATATTCTTTTGGTAGGCCCCACCGGAAGCGGTAAGACCTATCTGGCGAAGACCCTGGCCAAGATTTTGAACGTACCCTTTGCCATCGCCGATGCCACCACCCTGACAGAAGCCGGATACGTGGGCGAGGATGTGGAGAATATCCTGCTGAAACTGTTGCAGGCAGCGGATTTTGACGTAGAACGGGCGCAAAAAGGAATCATCTACGTGGATGAAATTGATAAGATCGCCCGAAAGAGCGAGAACGTTTCCATCACCCGAGACGTAAGCGGGGAAGGGGTTCAGCAGGCGCTCCTCAAGATCGTGGAGGGAACGGTTTCCAACGTGCCGCCTCAGGGTGGACGCAAACATCCCAACCAGGAATTCATCCCCATTGATACCAGCAATATCCTCTTTATCTGTGGTGGTTCTTTTGACGGAATTCAAGGGGTCGTCACCAAACGGATCGGGAAATCTGCATTAGGGTTTGGCGCCGAGGTAAAGAGCAAGGAAGGCCCCTCTCTCAGCGAGATCTATCAGCAGATCGAAAGCCATGATATTGCCAAGTACGGCGTCATCCCCGAATTGGTGGGACGCTTACCGGTGCTGGTGGCTTTGGATGAACTGGATGAAGAGGCAATGCTGAAAATCTTGACCGAACCGAAGAACGCCATCGTCAAACAATACGAAAAATTGTTTGATTTAGATGGTGTAAAACTACACTTCACCAAAGAAGCTCTGTCTGCAATCGCAGATAAGACCATCAAGCAAAAAACCGGTGCCCGTGGCCTGAGAGCCATCATTGAAAACTCCATGATGGACGTGATGTATCGGGTTCCCTCCATGGAAAACGTGAAGAGCGTGACGGTGGATCGTCCGTTCATTTTGGGCGAGGGCGAGATCAAAATTGAGTATAAAGCAGGTGAGAGCCATGAGTAATAATTTCTTCTCCATGCTGTTTCGGATGAAATATATCGAGCGATGGGCTTTGATGCGCAATTCACGAAATGAGACTTTGACAGAGCACACCTTGGAAGTGGCGGTATTGGCGCACGCTTTGGCCACCTTGGGCAACCTGCGGTGCGGTAAAAACTATGATGCAGACCGGGCAGCGGTGCTGGGATTGTTCCATGATGCCCATGAGATCCTGACCGGAGATATGCCAACACCTGTAAAGTATCAAAACTTTACAATCGAAACTGCCTTTAAAGATGTGGAAAAAGCGGCAAACCAGACGTTATTGTCGATGTTGCCGGAAGATCTTCAGGCAACCTACGAGCCTTTAGTGCAGGAAGAGGACGAAGAACTGAAGCCTTTGGTCAAAGCGGCGGACAAACTCTCCGCATGGATCAAATGCGTGGAAGAACGTAAGGCAGGCAATACGGAATTCCGAATCGCCGAGCAGTCCATTCGTAAGGGCTTGGAAGAAATGGCTCTTCCGGAGGTGCAGATGTTCTTAGAGGACTTTGGCCCCGCCTTTGAATTGACACTGGATGAAATGAGATAACTCTATAAGGAATAGATAAAATAAAAACGGCTTACAAAAGAGCAATCTTTGTAGGCCGTTTTTTAGTGATGAAAATTCAATCAGGGGACGGGTCTGTGATGGACACTTGTGTGACAAAACTGTGCCAAAAATCACGCAAAACGTGATTACGTACCAAGCATTCGCTTGGATAAAAAAATAAGACAGTCTTTCGACTGTCTTATTTTTTTGGTGGGAGTTAACGGGCTCGAACCGCTGACCCTCTGCTTGTAAGGCAGATGCTCTCCCAGCTGAGCTAAACTCCCACGTATGGTGACCCGAACGGGAATCGAACCCGTGATACCGCCGTGAAAGGGCGGTGTCTTAACCGCTTGACCATCGGGCCATCTTGGTGGCGCTAATTGGATTCGAACCAATGACACTGCGGGTATGAACCGCATGCTCTAGCCAACTGAGCTATAGCGCCATAAGAGAACGAGTAATATAATACACTAAAACATTCTTTTTGTCAACATCTTTTTGAGAAAAAAATTGATTTTTTTCAAAGGATTTGTTTACCATAAATAGTGTTACCAAATGAGAGAGGAGCATTCTGAAAGATGGTGCCAAAAGAAACAGAGAATAATGAAGAATTAGAGCAATTGCTGGAATTGGGCACCGAAGAGACCGAAACGGGCATTCGGGTCTTGACGGTGATCGGCCAGATCGAGGGACATTTTATTGCCCCGGAGCAAAATAAAACCACCAAATACGAGCATCTTTTGCCCATCTTGGTCTCCATGGAGGAGAGCCGGGAGGTAAAAGGTGTGCTGATCCTTTTGAATACCATGGGTGGCGACGTGGAGGCCGGATTGGCGATCGCCGAATTGATCGCCTCTATGGAAAAGCCCACCGTCTCCTTGGTACTGGGCGGCGGACATTCCATTGGGGTACCTCTGGCATGCGCCGCCCGTCGGTCGTTTATCGTACCCACGGCGACGATGACCCTTCATCCGGTCCGTGCTACCGGGACTATTATCGGAGTGCCTCAGAGCTTGAGAACGTTGGAAGAGATGCAGGAACGGATTTGTCGGTTTATTGTTAAAAATTCACGGATCACCATGGATCGTTTAAAGAGCTTGATGACCGAAGTGGGGAATATGGTTACCGACGTGGGAACGATATTAGGGGGCGAACAAGCGGTAGAAGAGGGGCTCATCGATGGTGTGGGCGGTTTAAAAGAAGCATTGAGGTCTTTAAAAGAAATGATTGAAAAACAAGAAGAAAGCCAGTATAATAAATAATATGATCGAATTAATTCATGCAAGACAACAAGATATTGAACCTTTGGCCGCTCTTTTTGCGGAAGGCTTTGTCCATGATCCCATGTACTGCCATTATATCCCTTACGAACAGGAACGGCAGGGGATGATCTTTCAACTATTCCGAAAGTACCTGACGGACTATTGGGAGGACTTGACGGTCTATACCACCCGGGATCTGGCGGGGGGCATGTGCATCTGCCCCAGCGACGCCGAAGGCAAAGAACGCTTGATATTGCCGACTCCTATTCAAAAGGTGTATGAGCAGATCAATGCGGCGGTAGCTCCCCAGTTCTATGAAAATTATCTGGTACTGGATCTTTTGGCGGTAGCACCAAAGTATCGGGGGCAGGGCTTAGCCCGTGCATTTGTGGAGCAATTCTGCCGTGATGCCAAGGGTGCCGGTAAGCCGGGGATCGTGGAGATCTATGAGCCGGAGAATATTGGATTTTATGAAAAGATGGGCTTTCGTCTGGCGCATATCCAGCCGGTAGGGGAGACCCTCAGTGCTTATTTATTGGAGAGTTAAATGACCATCGTATCTTTGAAAAATTTAGTGGTGGAGTTCGGCGAACGCCGGGTCATCGACGAAATCAACGTCCTTTGCGAAGAAGGCTCCGTGGTGGGCTTGATCGGCAGTAACGGCGCCGGAAAATCCACCCTTTTGAACGTCCTGGCCGGCACCTTGCAGGAGACGTCCGGCGAACGGTTCCTGCACCCCAAAGTCCGGATCGGCTACCTTCGGCAGAATAGCGGACTGTCCGGCGGCCGCTCTATAATGGCGGAACTGCGGAGCGTGGTGCAGGAGGGGCTGGATGCCATCGAAAAACTACCCACCACCCAGGATCCCCGGGAATATGCCCGCCTGCAGGCCATCATTGACGCCACCGATGCCTATCAGATCGACGTACGGATCAAGACGGTTCTCAGCGGAATGGGCTTTAACGGCTATGATCTGGATTTGGACGTGGCGGAGCTTTCCGGCGGTGAGCAGACCCGTTTGGCGCTCTGTAAGCTATTGATCGAGCAACCGAACCTCTTGCTTTTGGACGAGCCCACCAACCATCTGGACTTTCGTACCTTAACCTGGCTGGAGGAATACATAAAGGGGTATAAAGGATCTGTGATCCTGGTCTCCCATGACCGCTTTTTCCTGGATCGGTGCGTTACCGAGATCTGGGATATGGAAGAGGGGAGAATTCGTTGTTATCCCGGGAACTATACAGCCTTTAAAGAGCAAAAAGCCCTCTGGCTGAAAGAGCAGGAGCGCCTCTACGAACAGCAGGAAAAAGAGGTGGCGAAGCTCACGGATTATATTGATCGAAATTTGGTTCGTGCTTCCACGTCCGGCATGGCGAAGAGCCGTCGGAAGCAGCTGGAGCGGATGGAACGGATAGAAAAGCCGCGCACCGACGTGCGAAAACTGCACCTGAAATTCCCGGTGGATCAAGGGGGCGGCAACGACGTTCTGCAATGCCGTGATCTTACGGTGACAGTAGGGGAGGATCATCAACTGTTTGAGGGCTTGACCTTCCGGATGCAAAGGGGCGAAAAAATCGCCATCGTAGGCGATAACGGCACTGGGAAAACCACCCTGCTCTCTGTTTTGATGGGAGAACTTCCTCCAAAGACCGGCAATATCCGCTGGGGCGCCAATATTCAGCCGGCGATCTTCCGCCAGGCCACGCAGTTTGAAAGTGATGAACATACCGTTTTGGAAGAATTGGGGACCCATTATCCGCAGATGACGTATCAGGAATTGCGCTCCATCTTGGCTCAAGTCTCTTTCTTGGGCGAAGAGGTGGAACTGAAGGTGGGCACCCTCTCCGGCGGAGAACGGGCGAGGTTCCAGTTTGCTTCTATGATGCCCTTGCGGCGCAATACCCTGCTGTTTGACGAACCGACCAACCATCTGGATCTGCCGGCTCGGGAAGAGGTGGAACGTAGTTTGATGGACTTCACCGGAAACCTGTTGGTAGTCTCTCATGACCGGTATTTCCTTTCCCACGTGCCGACTAAGATCCTTAAATTGACCCCCACCGGCTTGGTGGAACTGAAACGGTTGGAGGATTATTGGGAAGAGCAAAAGGAGGAGGCACCCCCGCCATCTAAGGTGAAAAAGGAACCTCCCACCGGCTTTAAGAGTAAAGAGCAACGGGCTGCCGAAGCGGCCCGGCGTAAAGAACTCTCTGCCATCGAACGGGAACTTTCTGCGGTGGAGGATGAGATTGAGAATAAGAGTCAGCAGCTGGAAAATGCCGGGACCGACTATAAATTGTTGGAAGAATGTTGTACGGCATTGGAGACGCTCCGTACCCGGCAGGAAGAGTTGACTGAACAGTGGCTGTTGTTAAATGAAGAATAAAAAATGACACTTTCTACTTGAAAGTGTCATAGTGGGTTACGCACTTTCAAAATGTGCGTAACGGGAGTACATATTTTTAAATTAACCTATCTCAAAAATAAGAATATTAAGTGATATTGTGAGACAGGTCTCACAGTGATATTTTGCGTTATCACGCAAAGTGATATTGAAACTTGTCGTTTCAGTGATATTATATTCGCCTTCAAAACTCGCGAAGCGAATATAACTTGGGCGTAGCCCAAATATAACTGCGAAGCAATATCACTCGCCTTTGGCGAATATAACTGTGGCACCTTCTTTACGGAGGGTGCCACAATGGGTTCATTTTTTATTCAATTGCTTCAAACATGGTGGAAGCCTCTTCGGCTTTGATAAAGTCCACGATTTTGAGGACGCGAACCTTCGTCTGCTTCTCACCGAAGCCAATGACGATCACGTCTCCTTCTTTGACGTCAGTGGAGGCTTTTGCCACCTTACCGTTGACGGTGATCCGTCCGCTGTTGCAAGCCTCTGTGGCCACCGTCCGCCGTTTGATGAGACGGCTGACCTTCAGATATTTATCAATACGCATGATGGATTCCTTTCATTTAAAATGCCATCCTCGATGAGGATGGCATTTTATTGTATTACTTAGCCGATGTAATCCTTGAAAGCTTTGCCGGCCTTGAAAGCAGGAGCCTTAGAAGCGGGGATGTTGATGGTCTCACCGGTTCTGGGGTTCTTGCCGGTTCTGGCAGCCTTAGCGCGGACTTCGAAAGAGCCGAAGCCAACCAACTGAACCTTATCGCCCTTCTTCAGAGCGTCTTTGATTTCGTCCAGGACAGCGGCCACAACGGCGCCTGCTTCCTTCTGAGAAACTTCTGCTTTTGCTGCAACGGCAGCAATCAGTTCTGCTTTGTTCATTTTGATATCCTCCAAAATTTTGTTATCTCATCACCGAGGTGATATTGATTATGTTTTAATTATACCGCAAATTTGTGAATTTTCAAGCCTTTTTTTGAAAAAACTTAGGAATTATCACAAGTTTCTCTAATTACATCTTGGTTGATACGATGCAATGCTTCTTCTGGGTCGATTTTTGTGACTTTTGCCAATCTGGCGATGGAAAAAAGAAGAGTTCCAAGCCATTCGGCGTTGACAGTATCCTCCGAACGACCCATAATTTGACGCACTTCCTGTAGGATTTCCTTGGGCTCTTCGTGGGGATAGATCTTTCCGGCGATCTTTTCTGCCCTTGTCAGCGCAGGAAGAGTTTTTGCAATGCCTAAGAGATCCTCTGCCAGAGAGGTCTGCCCCTTTTCCAATCGTTTAATGGCAGCCCATCCGTCTTCGGTGGCGCTTTGGGCATCCTTGGCATCCCCAAAGATATGAGGATGGCGGAAGATCAATTTTTTACAGATGCGGTCGTAGACCTCTTCTGCGGTGAACGTTCCCTGTTCTTCGCCGAGACTGATGTGAAAGAGGATCTGCATCAAGAGATCTCCCAGTTCCTCCGTCATCATGGCGGGATCTTCCCGGTCGATGGCTTCGGCAACTTCATAGGCCTCTTCCAGCATCCCCCGGCGGATGGAGTGGTGGGTCTGCTCCCGATCCCAGGGACATTCCCGGCGCAGGAGCTCCACCAGATCCAAAAGGTCTTGATGGGTATAATGGGTTTTGTTTTTAAAAGCGTCTTTATTCATGGACCCAACCTGTCTTTTGCAGAATGGCACCCACCTTTGCGGGGAGGAAGACCATGTCGTTCTGAGACAATACCTTGAACCCTCTCAGGCAGACGGCGTAGATCAGGACGGCCACGGCCAATGCGGGGAAGAGGGCCATCTTGGTGCTGAGCCCTGCGGCGCAGAGCCCCCACCAGACGCCGTAAGCACCGGCGCAACAGATGGCACTGCAAAGAAGTGGCTTCAGGAAGGACTCCCGGATGGGGAACCGGAATCCCATATACTTATAAATGAAAAAAATATTCAAAAGGGTAATGGAGCCGTAGCAGGCAAAGGTACCGATGGGAGCACCCATGATTCCGATGTTGCTGACGGCGATGACGTTGGTGACTAACTTCATCACCGCACCGACTCCCATGGTCATCAAAGAGGTCTTGACCCGTCCTACCGACTGCAAGAAGATGCCGGAGAGGGAGACGAAGGAGACGAAGAAGACCGAAAGGGAAAGGACTCGGAGGGTCGGAATACCTACCTCCCAGTAGCCTTCGTTATAAAGAAGCTTGACGATGGGCGCGCTCATAACGCTCATGCCTAAGGCGCAAGGCATACTGATCAACGCCACCAATTTGGCGGAGGAACACATATTTTTGTGCGCATCCTCTTTACGTTTTTCTGCAAAAGCAGTGGTCAAAAACGGCAAGACCGAGATGCTGATGCCGATGGTCAAAGCCTGCGGTAAATTAAAGAGAGAAGAGGTGGCACCTACGTAAGCACCGTAAACCTCCAGCACCCGCTCCGGCTCTAACCCGAAAACAGAGAGATTCCATTTCACCAGGAACATATCCAAGGTGGAAGTGACGCTCATAACGGCGGAGCTGAGGGAGATGGGGATAGCCAGCGTCAGGATGGTTTTGGAGATGGACCGCCCGGTTCGGGAGGGGAGGGATTCCTCGGTGTGGGTTCCCAGATCTTTTTCGGAAAGATACCGGATGACCATAAAGATGGCGGCGGCAAAAGACCCAAAGGTCACGCCCAGCACACCGCCGCAGGCCAGGATCATGGGATCGGTGATTCCCCGTCCCACCATGATGGCCACCAGCCCCAGTCCAATCAGCTTGAAGAGCGCTTCAATGACCTGAAAGACCGCAGAGGGGGTCATGGCTTTATAGCCTTGGAAATACCCTTTAATGGTGGCGGAAATGGCCACCAGGAAGATGGCGGGAGCGATGAGAGGAATGCAGTAGTTGGTTTTCTCATTCTGTAAAAGATGGGAAAGGGGCTCTGCAAAGACCAGCATCAGTACCGCCAGAATAATTCCCAAAACCGCAAAGATCAACGTGGAGAGCTTGAGGATCTTTTTAGGCTCCTCGTATCGCTTGGCAACGCCCGCCTCACTGACCATCTTGGCGATGGCCACCGGAACACCGGCGGTGGAGAGGACGTAAAGCAAGGAATAGATCTGATAGGCATCATTGTAGTAATTCATGCCCACCTCGGTGATCTGATTGGCCAGGGGAATTTTGTAGATGGCACCAATGATCTTGACTAAGATGTTGGAGACCGTCAGGATCAGGGCGCCGTTGAGAAAATTCTTTTGAACTTTGGCCATACTGTTATTTCACCTGCGTTCCGCAATGGGGGCAATAAACGCTGTCCTTTCCGATGGCTTTGTTGCAAACAGGACAAGTTTTGCGGTTGGTTATCTCATGACGAACGGCTTCTTTTTCCCGAAGAGCCGCTTTTAAAGCGTCCAACTCGGTAATGTAGCCTTCGATCTCCTCGGCATTCTCAGCCCCTTCGGTGTGGGCGGCATAGACCGCTTTGCCGATGGTTTTATAGAGCTTATCAATGCGATTGCGCAGCTCTGCCGCATTCCAGGTGGCGACGGTAAACTCCTTGGCGATTTCCGCCTTTTCCACGATAAATTCCCCGGCCTTCTGCGCCTCACGGGAGATTTGATCAAAAATATCCATGGATAGTACCTCCAAATAAAAATCTATTTAATAAAATTATATCCATATATTAGAATGAAGTCAAGAAAATTAAAAATATCTCTTCTATAACGAAAACTGCCGGTATCGCAAGATACCGGAAGTTTCCGCCAAAGGAAAAACATTCCCCCTGTCGGGGAATGTTTTTTGCTCCTTGGAAGATTGATCGGATTTAAAGATATTCTGCCTATGAAGCAATAGACGAAAGAGCCACCATCTTGCGATGGTGGCTCTTCCGTTTGCATTAAAAATAGGAGGGGGATTAAGACGAGATCTCTCTCATCTCGCTTGTAGTATAACACATTCCTCTTGGAAATATGTTAGGAAATTGTGAATGAATTAAAAAGAAAAGTGAATAAACTATGAAATGGAAATCATTTCCTGTTTTTTCTGCTTTTTTTGCTCCCGTAGGTCCTTGAAAAACGTTCGTAGGATCTCGGCGCACTCCTGCTCCAGTATGCCTTTTTCCACCGTGGGATGGTGGTTCCAGGGATAATCGGTAAGATCCATCACGCCGCCCATGGCGCCTCCTTTGGGGTCGGTGGCGCCGATGAACACCCGGGGGATCCGGGTGTTGATGATGGCACCGGTACACATGGGGCAGGGTTCTAAGGTGACGTAGAGGGTGCATTCCTCCAATCGCCAGGAACCGAGTTTTTTACAGGCCCGTTTCATGGCGGTCAGCTCCGCATGAGCAAGACCGTCCTGATCCAGCTCCCGGCGGTTATAGCCCCGTGCGATGATTTTATCATTTTGTACGATGACCGCTCCCACGGGAACTTCCCCCAAGGATGCGGCTTTTTTAGCCAGCTTCAAGGCTTCACGCATATATTTTTCGTCCATACTCTCAACTCCTATTCTTATCTTAATATAAAATAAGATAAAAAGTAAAGTAAATTTTATAAAAGACTTTACTTTATTTAAAAAATTTGATAATATAATAGACTGAATAATTATGAGGAGAAACGAAATGAATATTGCTGTTTTATTTGGCGGAAAGTCCTCTGAGCATGAAGTTTCTTGCAGTTCGGTCTGTAACGTACTGAACCTGCTGCAGGATGAAAAATATAATATTTATCAAATCGGAATTACCAAGGAAGGGGCTTGGCTTTTAACGAAAGCCACCCTCCAAGAGATCAAGAACGGCGACTGGGAAAAGCGTACCGATAATGAGCCGGCCTGGATCCTGCCGGATCCTTCGGTGAAGGGGATCCGTACTGCCGGCGGCAAGATCCTGCCGGTAGATCTGGCCATGCCGATCCTGCACGGCAAGAACGGGGAGGACGGCACCATGGCAGCCCTCTTCCAATTGGCTGGAATTCCTCAGATCACGACGACTATGACCAGCGGAGCCAACTCCATGGATAAGGGCTTGACCAAACTGATCTGTGAAAAAGCCGGCATCTGTCAGGCGGATTGGACGCAGGTCTACGCTTGGGAACTTTGTGACATGGATGCGGTGGTGGAACGGGTGGAAAAGGCGTTGCCCTATCCCATCTTTGTAAAACCGGCCAGTGCCGGCAGTAGCGTAGGCATCAGCAAATGTGCCGACCGTGCCCAATTGATCGAAGGAATGCGGCTGGCTGCAGAGCATGATTTCAAGATCGTTTTGGAAGAAACCATCGTCGGCCATGAGGTGGAAGTGGCGGTACTGGGCAATCGGGAACTGTTCTCTTCTATCCCCGGCGAGATCGCTCCGGCAGCAGAATTTTATAGTTACGATGCCAAATATAACGACGCCGACTCGCTGCTCTTCATTCCGGCCCGTCTGGATCAAGAGACGTTGGAACGGGTCAGAGCAGAGGCCGTCAAGGTGTTCCGTGCCATGGAGTGCGTGGGCTATGCCCGGGTAGATTTCTTCGTTCAGGAAGACGGCACCGTGGTCTTTAACGAACTCAATACCATCCCCGGATTTACCGATATCAGTATGTACCCCAAGCTGATGGAGGCGTCCGGCATCGAGGGAAAAGAACTGATGAAACGCTTGATTGCTTTGGCGTTGGAGCGTGCCGAATGAGTATGATCGTTGATAAAAACGCCCCCATCGGGGTGTTCGATAGCGGACTGGGAGGGCTGACCGCCCTCCGCCGTTTGCAGAAAGATCTGCCGGGAGAGGACTTGATCTACTTTGGCGATACCGCACGGGTTCCGTACGGCGGCCGGGATCGGGAGACTCTTTTGCATTATGCCAAGACGGATATTGCCCTGTTGCAGTCCTATGGTGTCAAAGCCGTTTTGGTCGCCTGCGGAACCGTTTCTTCGGTGATCCTGGAGTCCATCAAAGGCGATTATGATATCCCGTTGGTCGGCGTGGTGGATAGCGCTGCGGAAGCGGCGGCCAAGGCCACCCGAAACGGAAAGGTAGGGATCTGGGGGACGGCGGCGTCGATCGGTTCCGGCGCCTATGCCAAGCGATTGGCAGAGCGTGGGATCGTCGATCCGGTTGCAGTCCCTTGCCCCAAATTGGTTCCTCTGATTGAAGGCGGTCATACCGACCCGGATGATCGTGAAGTCCGGGAGGCGGTACGGGAGTATTTGACCCCGGTACTGGAGAGCGGTGCCGATACCTTGATCCTGGGCTGTACCCATTACCCCCTTTTGACGGCGGTTCTTCGCCGAGAGGCAGGGGAGCAGTTGCAGTTGATCGACGTAGGAGCAGAGAGCATTTGTACCTTGCGCCAAGCGTTGCAAGACGGCGGTCTGTTACGTGAGAGCAAGGAAGGAACCTGCCGTTTCTTGGTCAGCGGCGACCCCGCAGCCTTCGAGCAGGGGGGCGGACGCTTTTTAAATCAGGAACTATCCGGAAAGGTGGAGCAAGCAGATGCCGAACCCTTTGGAAAATAAAAAAGTCAGCTTGACGCTGACCACCAGCCAAAAGGTGGACGGGCAGTACGATACCGACCGCCTCACGGCGGAGGGGGATCTCTATTTTAAAGAAGATTCCGTCCATCTGATCTATCAAGAGAATAATACGAAAACCCATATTCGCATCAGCGATAAGACGGTTCACGTCCATCGCTTGGGGGAACTGTCAGGAGACCTCTGGTTTGTGGAGGGGGATGAGCGGGACACCCGTTACGAGACCCCCTACGGACGGATGATTCTGACGGTCGATACCCATAAGATCGAATGGGATTTGAAAAAACTGCGGTTGTTTATCCGATATAATATCAAATCGAACGAACAACTGCTGAGCATGAATGAAATGACAATCGAAATGAGGGAAGTAATATGAAAAATCCGGTCAATGAAATGAAGACGAAGATCCAGGGGTTACTGCTGGATAGCTATAAAGCCTGTGTGGCAGAAGGGCTTTTGCCGGAAACGGAATTAATGGCATTTGATATCGAACAGCCCCGGGACGCCGGGAATGGCGACTTTTCCAGTAATTTTGCCATGAAGAACGTCCGGGTGCTGAAAAAAGCGCCTCAGATGATCGGTCAACTGTTGGCAGACCATCTGCCTGCCTGCCCTGAGATTGAGCGGGCGGAAGTGGCCGGTCCCGGCTTTTTGAATTTCTATCTGGGTGAAGCCTATTTTGCCGAGGTCGCCAAGACCGCCGCAGAACTGGGCGGAGAATACGGCAAGACCAACCGCTTGAACGGCGAGAAGATCATGGTGGAATTTGTTTCCGCCAACCCCACCGGCCCCATGCATATGGGAAATGCCCGTGGCGGCGTGGTGGGCGATAGCCTGGCCAACGTTCTCTCTTGGGCAGGTGCCAACGTCCATAAAGAGTTCTACGTCAATAACGCAGGTAACCAGGTCTCCCTCTTTGGACTGTCTCTCTATACCCGTCTTCAGCAGTTGCTCCATGGGGAAGAGTCGGTCGAATTCCCGGAGAATGGCTATCACGGCGATGACATCAAGGTGCTGGCCAGGACTTATTTAGAGGCGCATCCCGAAGCCAAGGACGAAGCGGAAGAGGTGGTCACACCCAAACTGATCGCCTTCGGCTTGGAGAATAATATTGCCAAAATGAAAGAGGATCTTGCAAAGTATAAGATCCACTTTGATGAATGGTTCCTGGAATCTACTCTGCATGACAGCGGGTACGTGGCAGAGACCGTTCAGCTTTTAGAAGATCGGGGCTGGATGTACGAGCAGGAAGGCGCCAAGTGGTTCCGTGCCACCGAGTTCGGTTGCGAAAAAGATGAAGTCTTGGTAAAAGCCAACGGTTTCTATACCTACTATGCGGTGGATATCGCCTACCATCGTAATAAGTTTGAAAAGCGGAAATTTGATCGCTGTATCGACGTTTTCGGTGCCGACCACCACGGCCATACCTTGCGCTTTAAAGCGGCCATGGCAGCCATCGGTCAGGATCAGGAAAAACTGCAGTTCGTTTTGATGCAGTTGGTTCGTCTGATGAAGGATGGAGAACCCTTCCGGATGAGTAAGCGTACCGGAAAGAGCGTCACGTTGGCAGATCTCCTCAATGAAATTCCGGCAGATGCCGCACGGTTCTTCTTCAACCTGAATCGGTGCGACAGCGCCATGGACTTTGATCTGGACTTGGCATTGAAACAGGATAATGAAAATCCCCTGTACTACGTCCAGTACGCCCACGCCAGAATTTGCAGTATCATCCGCACCATGGAAGAGTTGGGTGTCATCTATGAGGGCGGTAATGTTGAAGCTGGTCAGTATCAGACCGCCGAGGAACGGGCTTTGATCCGTGCCATCGCCAACTTCCCCGAAGAGATCGTCGCCTGCGCCGATGCCTTGGAGACCTCCCGTCTGAACCACTACGTGATGCAAGTGGCAGGATGCTTCCATAGCTTCTATAACGCCTGCCGGATCAAAGGCGAGGAGTCTGCCGTTCAGCAGGCTCGTTTGACCCTCTGTGTTGCCACGAAGAACGTGATTGCAAACGCACTTTCCTTGATGGGCATTGATGCTCCGGAAAAAATGTAAGACTTCCAAAAACGGCACTCGTTTTTGAAAGTCTCAAACTTTTTTAAAAAAACACTTGCATTTTATAATTTGATATGTTACAATATTTCAGCATAAAACGGATAGTCCTCTGCTGTTTGCTCGCACGAATGTCCGATGATGAAGGAGGAACTGTAAAATGGATTTGTTGAAAGCAGTTACGAATGAGCAATTAAAGACCGAAGTTCCCGTTCTGAACGTTGGTGACACCGTGCGTGTCAGCGTGAAGATCAAAGAGGGTAACAAAGAGCGTATCCAGGCATTCGAGGGTACCATCATCTCTAAGCACAATAACGGTATTTCTTCTACCTTTACCGTTCGTCGTGTAGCCTATGGCTGCGGTGTGGAGAGAACCTTCCTGGTTCATTCCCCCAACGTTGCTAAGGTTGAGTTGGTTCGCAGCGGTAAAGTTCGCCGTGCGAAGCTCTACTATCTGCGTGACCGTGTCGGTAAAGCCGCTCGGGTTAAGCAGAAGGTTTAATCAAGGTAAAAAATTGCCGTCCCAATCGGGACGGCAATTTTTCAAACCATCAAAAAAAGTCCCCGACCGCAGAAAATGAAAAAAATTAAAAAGTTCATACCGATTTTGCAATATGACGGCGAGAAAAGAGAACCTACTCTTTCTCGTCTTTTTCTTTATAAGGAAAAAATCTGCATAAAATGCGGATTTTGATTAAAATTTTCTGCTATCCGCCAAAATGACTGCTTGGCGTATCACATACGCCGGCGGGATTATTTTGACGAATTCGGAAACATTTTTGAAAGTCTGCCCAGCGTGTCAAAGATAAAAAACAGGGTTCTTTGACACGCTGGAAAAAATTGCCGTCCCAATAGCCAAGTGTTCTTAAGGACACTTGGCTAGTTTTATTCGCCTTACGGCGAGTTATATTGCTACGCAGTTATATTCGGCTAATGCCGAGTGGTATTGCCTTCGGCAGTTTTGGGGCGAATAAAATATCACTAAAACCGCAAGGTTTTAATATCACTTTGCCGTTAGGCAAAATATAACTGTGAGACCCGTCTCACAATATCACTTTCTTTTGAGATAGGTGAAAGGGTTTTAGGTTCTCCTAACAAGTGGGAACTGCCGTACAAGTTCCCTGCTTGTTCCGGTATAAGACAAAAATAAAAGATGCACGAAATTCTCGTGCATCTTTTACTGTCCTTAGCAACCCTACGCTATCGGGACGGCAATTTTTTTATGTTTTTTTCAATTCGATTAAAACCAAGGCGTTAGCGGTGCAGGAGATGGGGATCTCCAGCTTTCCGTCTGCAGAGACTTCGGAATATTCCGGCACCAATTCAGCCTCTTTCATCAAACGCTCTCGCTGTTCTTCGTTCGGAATGAGCGGCATACCTTCTTTTTTAAATAAAGTATAGGGACAAGCGTGATCTTTGTCGATGGTCCAAACCGTCATCTGATAGTCCCCTTGCAACACTTCCATCGTCAAGGTGTCCTTCAGATCAGGATAGTCCTCTTCAAAATGTTCGTGGGCATAAGCCAAGAGGACGGTGGTTTTCTCGTCTTCGTGTGTAGCAAGAACGCAAAGGTCTTGGCGATCACTTTCTGCTTCTATAAATTGTTCCCCCAATTTTCGGCAAAGCCGATAGGCGTGATAGATGGGCTTTGGGATGCCGTTCAAGGTAAAAAATCCCCGATATCCGGTGAATTCTTCGGTCATCTCATGCTGACCCGACAAACAAATAATAAGCTTTTTAAGCAAAGGTCCGTCTGCGATCATCCGGGTCAGCATTTTGCCCATATAGGCGGCAAAAGCGCTGGTCTCCCGGGCGATGGTGATGGGGAAGTGGTGGCGGTTGCAAAAGCCCCGGCTCATCATGCCCCATTCATCCATGATAAGATCTTTTTCGTTCGGGAAATATTTTCGCACCAGTGCGGCGTATTCCCGTATTCGTCCGGGAACGCTTTCGGCAGAAAGGGGCGTTTCCCCAGCTTGGGCTTTATCCGGCTTTGCGCCATAAGCGTGAACGCAAATGAAATCTGCATGAGTTCCGGTTTCTTTGAGGAAGGAAAGAAAACCCTCCAAAAAGTCCAGGTTACTGGCGAGGGAACAACCGCCGATGCGTAGTGCCGGATCGGCCCGATCCATGCCGGCGGCGAAGGCGGCATAAAGCTTGATGTAGGCCTCCATCCGCTTATTTACCGCAACCGGATCATAACGCTCCCCGGCATCACTCATCCAAAAGCCCGGCATATCCGGTTCGTTGTAGCATTGGAGATCCCATTTTTTGACTTCGTCGATGCCGTAGCGGAGGACGAGATGATGCGCTGTTTGATAGCAGATCTCCTTCCAGTCGGCATAGTCCTTCGGCGGAGATGCACAGATGCGCTTGCCCTTATACCGGGTTGCGGCGGTGGCGTGAGAACTGCCCCAGCCCTCCGGGTTCTCGGCAATGCAGGGCGGCGTGGCAAAAAAGCAGAGAGTAGGAGTAAAGCCATGTCCCAGCAAGAAATCCAGCCGCTGGTCAATGAGGGTGTAGTCGTAGCTGAAACAACCATTTTCATCGCGTGATACGATGTCCTCCAGCATGACGTGCATCCGGATGGTATCGGCTACCCGGTCTTTTGCCGCTTTATTTAAAATAACCTGCCCCCAATCGTCCTCAATGGCATCGGTGGGGTGGAAGTGTATATTGTTCCAAAAATTAGAGATTTGGTTGGTTTCTTTTTTGAGATCAATTTTTACCATCGCGATCACCTCTGCTGTAGATTATAACAGAATGGATATTTTTGCGCAAGTCTCTGGCTCAAAAAAAGTGCTTGACAATTTGCTTGACAAATGGTAGAATGATAGACTGTATTAATATGATGGAAGAGTATCGCCAGAACGCCGATGGATATGTAGAAATTTCCAAGAAATTTTCAAGTTTTATCGTGCAAAACGGAGAATTTTTCCTTATAATACGTTAAGCTTGTAGAAAAAAGGATCCTATTATAAAAGAAACGGAGTGATTGATTGATGCCGAAAGAGAAAGTCTTGGGCAAAAACACACGAATGAGCTTCAACAAGATCGACGAGATCTTGGAAATGCCGAACCTCATTGAGATCCAGAAGAATTCTTATCAGTGGTTCCTGGATCAGGGCCTCAAGGAAGTCTTTGAGGATGTTTCTCCCATCACGGATTATTCCGGCAACCTGGTGCTGGATTTCCTGGACTTCACCATGAATGAGCCCCCGAAGTACAGCGTGGTGGAGTGTAAGTCCCGTGATACCACCTATGCCGCCCCCATTCAGGCGTTGGTTCGTTTGACCAATAATGAGACCGGCGAACTGAAAGAGCAGGAGATCTATATGGGTGATTTCCCGCTGATGACCGAGAGCGGTACGTTTGTGATCAACGGCGCAGAGCGTGTCGTTGTCTCCCAGCTGGTCCGTTCCCCCGGTATCTACTATGCCAAGGAACTGGATAAAGGCGGTAACCCCCTGTATAAGACGCAGGTCATCCCCAACCGTGGTGCATGGTTGGAGTATGAGACCGATTCTTTCGATGTGATCTATACCCGTATCGATAAGAACCGCAAACTGCCCATCACCACTTTTGTTCGCGCATTGGGCTACTTTGCTGCTCGGGATAACTATAGCCCCTTCTCTCATCTGAATTTGGGTGATAACGCCACCATCACCGATCTCTTCGGTGCCGGCCCCTATATCACCAAGACGTTGGAGAAGGATACCGCTCATGATATTAATGAAGGTTTGATCGAAGTTTATCGCAAACTCCGTCCCGGCGAGCCGGCAGCGGTGGAGAGCGCCGTCACTCATCTGACCAACCTCTTCTTCGACGATAAGCGTTACGATCAGTCCCGTGTAGGTATCTATAAATATAATATGAAGATGGCGCTGGCTGAGCGTCTGGTTCATCATGTCACCGCAGAGCCGGTCGTGGCTCCTATGACCGGTGAAGTGTTGGCGGATGCCGGTGTCAAGATCGACCGTGCCTTGGCTCAGATCATTGAGGATGCAGGTGTCTTCAACGTGAAGATTCAGGTGGCCGATACCGTTATTAATGTATTCTCCAACGGCATGGTGGATGCCTCTAAATTCCTGACTTTCGATCCCGCAGAGTGCGGTCTCAATGAACGGGTCCGTTTCACCGTTCTGAAAGAGATCTTGGAAAGCTGCGAGAATGAGGAGCAGATCAAAGAGCAGTGCGCTCTCCGCCGTGAGGAATTGATTCCCAAGCATATCATCGTAGACGATATGCTGGCCACCGTCAGCTACTTGATCGGTCTAACCTATGGTGTGGGTTCCTTCGACGATATCGACCACTTGGGCAATCGTCGTATCCGTGGCGTAGGCGAACTGTTGCAGAACCAGTTCCGCATCGGCTTTGCCCGGATGGAGCGTACTATTAAAGAAAGAATGTCCCTGCAGGATACCGAGTCCGTCACTCCCCAGGCGTTGATCAATGTCCGTCCGGTAGTGGCTGCCATTAAGGAATTCTTCGGTTCCTCTCCCTTGTCTCAGTTCATGGACCAGAATAACCCTCTGGCCGAGCTGACCCATAAGCGCCGTTTGTCCGCATTGGGTCCCGGCGGTTTGAGCCGTGACCGTGCAGGGTTCGAGGTTCGTGATATTCACTATACCCATTACGGCAGAATGTGCCCCATCGAGACCCCTGAAGGTCCGAATATCGGTTTGATCTCCTATCTGGCCTCCTATGCCCGGATCAATGAGTACGGCTTTATCGAGGCTCCCTACCGTAAGGTGGATAAAGCAAGCGGTAAAGTAACCGACGAGATCGTTTATATGACCGCCGATGTGGAAGATGCTTATACCATCGCCCAGGCAAATGAGCCGTTGGATGAGAACGGTTGCTTTGTCCGTGAGCGTGTTACCGCTCGCCGCCGTGATGAGATCATCGAGGTTGAGGGTAAGTATATCGACTATGTGGACGTTTCTCCCCGGATGATGGTGTCCTCTGCGACTGCCATGATTCCCTTCCTGGAGAACGACGACGCCAACCGTGCATTGATGGGTGCGAACATGCAGCGTCAGGCTGTGCCCCTTCTGCGTCCGGAAGCCCCTGTGGTCGGTACCGGTATGGAGTATAAGATTGCGCATGATAGCGGTGTTTGTATCGTTTCCAAGCGTGCCGGTACGGTGGAGTATGTATCCGCTGATAAGATCGTCGTCAATGTGGGCGGCGGTGAGAAGGATACCTACGAACTGACCAAGTTCCTGCGTTCCAACCAGGGTACCTGTATCAACCAGAAGCCCATCGTCAGCGTTGGCGAGATGATCGAGGCGGACCAGATCATTGCAGACGGTCCCTCTACCCAGAACGGTGAGATCGCTCTGGGCCGCAATATGCTGATCGGCTTTATGACCTGGGAAGGTTATAACTACGAGGACGCTGTCCTGCTGAACGAGCGACTGGTCCGCGAGGATCTGTACACCTCTGTTCATATCGAGGAATTTGAAATCGACGCCCGCGACACCAAGCTGGGTCCCGAAGAGATTACTCGCGACATCCCCAACGTTGGTGAGGATGCCCTGAAGGATCTGGACGAGAACGGTATCATTCGCGTTGGTGCTGAGGTCAAGTCCGGCGACATTCTGGTTGGTAAGGTCACTCCTAAGGGCGAGACTGACCTGACTGCTGAGGAGCGCCTGCTGCGCGCCATCTTCGGTGAAAAGGCCCGCGAGGTCCGTGACACCTCTCTGAAGGTTCCCCACGGCGAGGCCGGTATTATCGTGGATGTCAAGGTATTTACCCGCAAGAACGGCGATGAGCTGTCCCCCGGTGTCAACAAAGTCGTCCGTGTCTATATTGCTCAGAAGCGTAAGATCTCTGTGGGCGACAAGATGGCAGGTCGCCACGGTAACAAGGG
>JAZQAE010000004.1:0-4395 GCA_045544995.1 Eubacteriales bacterium | reverse complement strand
GCATCGTTATATTGTCCTTCGGACAGTTTTATAGGCGAATATAATATAACGAAAGCCGTATGGCTTTCATATCACTTGGCCGTAGGTCAAATATAACTGCAAACGGTAGTTTGCAATACAACTCACACTTGAGAATAATAAAAAAACGGAGACGGCTTCTTTACGAAGCGTCTCCGTTTTCGAGGTGTTTTTTCCTATTAAATTATAACTTCAAGTCGCCCTCTTTGATCCAGCCCAGCTTACGGAGCAGCAGTCCGCCCAGCCAAGTGAGGATCGCCGGAAGCACGAAGCAGATCAGCGCAAGACCGATCCAATCAAAGGCGGTGATGGGGGTTCCGCTCTCCACCCAGCCGGTATACACACCGATCTGACCCACCAGACCGCAGGTACCCATACCGGAGGAAACGGCAGGGCCATTCATCTCCAATTTAAAGAGGCAGGTGGCCAAAGGGCCGGTGATGGCAGAGGTGACGATGGGAGGAATCCAGACCTTGGGGTTCCGGACGATATTGCCCATCTGGAGCATGGAGGTTCCCAAGCCCTGGGAAACCAGTCCGCCCCAGCGATTTTCGCGGAAGCTCATGACCGCAAAGCCCACCATCTGAGCACAGCAGCCGGCAACCGCCGCACCGCCTGCCAGACCGGTGAGTCCCAACGCCGCACAGATGGCGGCAGAGGAGATGGGCAGGGTCAAGGCGATGCCCACCAAGACGGAAACTACGATACCCATCAGCAAGGGTTGCAGTTCGGTGGCCTGCATGATCAAGGTACCGAAGGCGCTAGCCGCCTTGCCGATATACGGCGCAATGCCGGCGGAAAGTGCCACGCCCACCAGGATGGTGACCGAGGGGGTGACCAGAATATCCACCTTCGTTTCCTTGGAGACCAGTTTGCCGCACTCAGCGGCAACGATGGCGATGACCAGAACGGCCAGAGGACCTCCGGCACCGCCCAAACCATTGGCGGCACTACCTACTGCTGCCAGGGAAAAGAGTACCAAATTCGGCGCTTTCAGCGCATAGCCGGTGGCGATGGCCATGGCAGGACCGGACATGGCGGAGGCATACTTGCCGATCTCTACCAAAAATCCCCAGCCGGTCAGATCCCCGATGGTATCAATGATGGTACCGATCAAAAGGGAGCAGAAAAGACCCTGCGCCATGGCACCCAAGGCGTCGATAAAATAGCGTTTCCAGGAAAACTCAATGTCTTTTTTCTTTAAGAATTCTGCAAATTTACTCATCCTAATAAGCCTTCTTTCTGAAGCAGATCACGCAGATAGTCGATAAACATTTCGTAGCCCATTTTATTGAAATGAACGCGGTCGGTATCGAAGATATCTTCCCGCACCATTTCGGGGTCGCCAATATCTTCAGGCTTTTCAAAATAGGAGGGAGCCTGATACAGATCCACGATCTGAACCCCTTCCTTCCGGGCGCAATAATCTTCCAAATATTCATTGTACTCTTGACGGAAGCGGGTAACGTGATTTACCGTTCCTTTATTCTTGATGCCCGGCATCTTTTTGAAAACATAGACCGGTGCATCGGGGAAATCCGCTTGGAACCAGTCGATCAGGGTTGCGGTAACGTTCATAGACTCGGCAGGGCTGTAGCCAAAGCCAATGTCGTTGCTGCCGGTGGAGATGATCAACGCGCGAGGCGCATAGGGGCGCACCAGACGGTCGTAGTAGTACAAAAGGTCATCGGCACTGCTGGTACCGAAACCGTGGTTAAGGACTGCCTTGGAGCCGTCCTTTGCCAAAAGCGTCTCCTCGAAAAGAGGATGGCCCTTTTCGGGATGACGGTCGCAGTATGTGAAAGAACTGCGGGTGAAGAAGGAGTCGCCGTAAAAGAGGATCTTGCCGGTCTCTACCGGACGCTCCAAGTATTTTGCAATTTCATCATCAAATCTTCTGACTTCCAATCTTGATCCAAACATTATAAAAGTCCTTCTTTCTCTAAATAATCACGGAAGAAATCCATAAATCTTTCGTAGCCAAAGGCGTTGAGATGGCCTTTATCGGTATCAAAGACCTCTTCCCACGCCTTATCGTAATCACCGATGTCTTCAGGCTTTTCAAAATAGACGGGGCAATCCACCATACGGATCATCTTGACCCCTTCTTTTTTTGCGCAGTAATCCTCTAAAAGGATATTGAGCTCATCCCGCAGGCGGGTGGAGCGTTCCTTCAGCCCCACCTTTCTGAACTGCGGCACCTGGCTCATGCAATAGACCGGCGCACCGGGGAAATCCGCCTGGAACCAGTCGATCATCGTCCCCAAAATATTCATGCTCTCTTCCGGCTGATAGCCGAAAGCCATGTCGTTTCCGCCGGTATAGATTACCAGGGCACGGGGCGCATAGGGTCGCACCATCCGATCGTAATAATATAAAAGATCGTCGGCACTGCTGGTGCCGAAGCCGTGGTTGACGATGGCCCCGGAGCCATCCTTCATCCGCACCGACTCCTCCAAAAGGGGATGCCCCTTTTCGGGATGGGTATCGCAGTAAATAAAGGAGCAACGGGTAAAGGTAGAGGAGCCGTAGAACAAGATCTTGCCTGTTTCTATGGGGCGTTCCTCATATTTTACAATATCTTTTTCAAAGCGTTTTACTTCTAAACGGGAACCAAACATTACAGCAACCCCTCCTGATCCAGGAAATCACGGAACCATGCAATGAATCTCTGATACCCGGCAGGATTGAAGTGTACCTGATCGCCCACATAGTGAATGGTTTTAACCTTGCTATAGTCACCAATATCCTCCGGATTTACGTCGTAGGCATCGGTATCGCCCGCCTTGGAATAAAGAAACGGGATCTTTTCCATGGCGATATAAGTACAGTCATTCTTTCTGCAATACTCTTCCAGAAGTTCGTTATACTGGGCACGGGCATTGAGATAGATCTTCGAGGTATTATTTTTACAGTTGGGCAGATAGTTCATGCAATAGACGGGAGCACCGGGGAAGTCCGCTTTAAACCAGTCGATAAGACGGGCTTGAATATCGATGACATCCTTGGGGAAATAGCCAAAGACGAAATCGTTGGCCGCAGTAGCCAGTACCAGAGCCTTGGGCTTATAGGCGCGTACCATTCTGGAATAGTAGTACAACAGGTCATCCGCACTGCTGGAACCGAAGCCATGGTTGACGATGGCCTGAGAGCCGTCGTTCATCAGCAACTCCTCTTCGATATTGGGATTTTCCTTCATCGTTCTGATGGGAGAGCAACGGGTAAAGAGAGAATGTCCGTACAAAAGGATCTTTCCCTCCACCTTCGGCATCGCTTCGTATTTTAGAATCGATTCCTCAAACTTCTTGACTTCCAGTTTTGAACCAAACATCATTTAGTCCCTCCTTTGATTTTTTATATTTTAACACAACGATAAACGAACCACAAGGGAATATTACCCAAAAAACGAAGTGTAAAATTACACCATTTAAAGCAATTCTTCCAAACCACGGACGTCATCATAGCAAAGCTCCGGCAGATCTGCATTGGGACGGTTCCAGGGACTCTGAGCACGGATCCAGACCGGAACATACCCTGCCGCCTGTGCGCCTTGGATATCGTTGATGGGGTTATCCCCCACGTAATAAAGATCCTTCGGCTCAATTCCCAGCTTCTCTGCCGTATATAAAAACGGCGCCGGGTCCGGCTTTTGGATGGGAAAATCGCCATCCCCCTCCTTGGGAGAGGCACAGACGATGAGATCAAAGGCATCCTCCAGACCGATCAAGCGCAGTTTATCATTCTGCAGCGAGATGCTGCCGTTGGTAAGGAGCGCCACGATATATCCCTTGAAGCGGATCTTTTCCAAAAGAGGTCTTGCAAAGCGAAACGGGACGGCAAACCGATGAAAGTTTCCGAGTACGAAAGTCCGGAACTGATCCCAGGTGGGCGTACAGTCTGCATTAAAGAAATGCTCCTCCAAAAGATGATCGTACACCCCACGCCAAGCAAATTCCTGCACAAAAAGCTTTTCCGTATGTAACGCATGGCTCAACGCCCGTTGAAGATCGTAGCCCGGATTGATATATTTCTTGATCGCATCATAATGATAGGTAATAATCTCTGTTAAGGTGGCATAACGATCAAATAACGTGTTGTCTAAATCAAAAACAAAACCCTTCATCCCAAATCCCCCTTTTTTCCATTATACACTTCTTTTTTCAAGAAAACAACAAAAAATCCCTTGAAATCGTGAGATTTCAAGAGATTTTTTACAGCGTGTCAAAGAACCCTGTTTTTTCATCTTTGACACGCTGGGAAGACTCTCAAAAATGTTCCCGAATTCGTCAAAACGGTCTCGTCGGCGTGATAACGGGGTCCCCGGCAAAACAAAGTTTTGTTGGGGAAAAGGAGAAAGCAATGGATATAGCGGATTTT
>JAZQAE010000003.1:0-59945 GCA_045544995.1 Eubacteriales bacterium | reverse complement strand
GTTACCCGAAGGTGTATGTGATACACCGAGCGGCGAGGTTTGGGATTAGCAAAAAGCATCATATAAAAAGAAAAAATCGCAGTTTCTGCGATTTTTTCTTCCTTTGGGGATATAAAACTTTTATGACGCTATATTTTTCTGCGTTTTTCTCGCTTTTTGCATTCCGGATTTTTTTTACATCCCCTTTTAGTCTGATTTTTTATTATTCTTTTTCTAAAAACTCCCGGTCTTCGGGAGAAGCGTAGTCGGCGGTATCGGTGGGCTTCCCTTGGTTTTCCAGGCCGTCATTGATGGCGGCGTTGACGAAGTAGTAGATGACGGCGAAGAGGGGGACGCCCAGCACCATGCCAAAGAATCCGAAGATGCCGCCAAAGAGGAAGATGGCGAAGATGATCCAAAGGGCGGAAAGTCCTAATTGTTTGCCCTGGATCTTGGGCCCGATCACATTGCCGTCCAATTGCTCCAACACCACAATGAAGATCAGATAGGGGATCAGCATTTGGGGTTTGGTAATCAGGACGATGAGGGTGGGAGGAATGGCACCCAGCCAGGAACCGAAATAGGGGATGGTATTGAAGACCCCTACCACTAAGGCGGAAAGCAGAGCGTAAGGCACCCGGAAGATGATCATAAAGAGATAGGTAATGATAGCTACGATCAAAGAGTCCAGAAGACGTCCGGAGAGGTAGTTAAGGGTCTTTTCGTGGGTGACTTTGCCTACGGTGAGGACCTTTTGATAGCGTTCTTCTTTTTTGAAGACGGCATTGAGGACTTTTTTACATTGAGCGATCAATTTTTCTTTATCAATCAGCAGATAAATGGAGATGACGATTCCAACGAAGATATTGATGAGCGTGCTTCCAAACTGCAAAGTGGCGTTGGCAATTTTGGGAAGCAGGTCGCTGAGATAGCCGGTCATATAGTTGACCAGTTTGCCGACGGCATCCTGAATTTCAGTGGAATAACGGGTGTAGACTTCGTTGATGTCCGGATGGGCTTCGATAAAATCTGTGGTGTTTTTCATAAAGGCATTATAGTAGCCGGGGATCTCGTTGGCCAGTTTGGTGATGCTGGTCAAAAGGCGGGGGAAGATATAGGCCAGAGCTCCACCTAACACGGTCAAAAACAAGGCGTAGGTGATGACCATGGCAAGGGTGCGTCTGGTTTGAGGCTTTTTCACTTTGGATAGTGCCTTTTCTTCCCAGAATTTCATAATGGGATTTAAAAGATACGCAATGGCAAAGCCGATGTAAAAGGGGACGAAGAGGGAGAGCACCGTCCGGATGACGCCGGTTACCCGGTTCAGATTGAGCAGGGCGGCGATAAAGACCGCCGCACCGGCCAGTACGAAAAAGGCGACGAGACCCCAGCTTCGCTGTTCTTTGGATACGTTCAGTTTCATTTTGATCCGACCTTTCGGTATTTAATAGTTCTATTATACACGATAATTCTTGAATTTACAATCAAACTTTGTTATACTGTTATCAATTAAATGATGAGGAGAAGACGGATGCTACTGATGCCGCAAATTTTGCTCCCGGATGTTTACGGGTTGACGGATGAGTTTCTGGAGACCCATGGAATACGGGGCATCATTTTTGATATTGATAATACGTTGGTGGGATTTCGTACCCCCGTTCCTACCGAGGAGAACCGTGCGCTTTTTGAACGGTTGCAAAGCAAAGGGATTCAGATCGCCATTGCCTCTAATAATAATAAAGACCGGGTGGGGCGGTATGCGGAAGGTCTTGGGATTTTGCACTATCACCGCAGTTGTAAGCCGTTAGGATTTGTACTGAGACGAATTCGCCGGCAGTTCGGTCTGCCTAAGGGGCAGATCGCTTTAGTGGGGGATCAGATCTATACCGATATGTTAGGCGGAAACTTGGCCGGGATGCTTACCGTCCTTGTGGAACCCATTGATATGAAAGAGACGGTCTTCTTTAAAATTAAACGGGCTTTGGAACGGCCGGTGGTAGAACGCCGGCGGAAGATGGAGGAAAAACGATGATTCATTTCGGACCGGGCGGAAACTGCGAGTGGTTCAAGGCAGAGGGAAATAAAACCTCGGACCGGATGCCGGCTTTCTTAAATCAAATCGGACTGACCGCCTATGAGGTGGAGTGCGGACGGGGTGTCAGAATGAATGAGACCGTCGCCAAAAATCTCAAGGCAGAGGCGGAAAAATATAATATTACACTCTCTATCCATGCGCCGTACTATATTTCTATGTCGTCTTTGGAGGAGGAAAAACGCAAAGGAAGCATTCGTTATCTTTTAGAAAGTGCGGTCTTAGCCAAAAAGATCGGCGCAAAACGGATCATCTTTCATTCCGGCTCTTGCGCCAAGCTCAGCAGGGAAGAGGCGACGTTCCTGGCGGTGGATACCTTGAAAAAAGCGGTAGAGGCTTTTGATGCCGAAGGGTACGGGGACTTGATCCTCTGTCCGGAGACCATGGGAAAGATCAACCAATTAGGCTCCTTGGAAGAAGTGATGACTTTATGCGGGGTGGATGAGCGGATTTTACCTACCATTGATTTCGGTCATCTCAACGCACGGGAGCAAGGGCTCTTTTTCAGTGAAAACGATTATGAGCGGGTCCTCCTTACCATGGAAGAGGCTTTGGGGCGTGATCGGGCCAGTCGGTTCCATGCTCATTTTTCCAAGATCGAATACACCGCCGGCGGAGAGAAACGGCATCTGACTTTTGAGGATACCGTTTACGGACCGGATTTTGCACCTTTGGCGGCAGTGTTGGCGAAACGGGGGGCAGAACCTGTGATTATTTGCGAGTCCGCCGGGACACAAAGCAAGGATGCTTTGGAAATGAAGCGGATTTTTGAAGAAAATCTTGGAAAAATCTGAGATTACACTTGAAAAATGCGGTTTTATCATGTAAAATATACTTTAGAGAATTTTTCGTAACAGAAAGGAAATATGTAATTATGTTGACAGCTGGTGATTTCAGAAACGGCGTGACCTTCGATATGGACGGTCAGGTCTATCAGGTTATTGAATTTCAGCATGTAAAACCCGGTAAAGGTGCCGCTTTCGTACGGACCAAGTTTAAGAATGTCATTACCGGTGCGATTCAGGAGAAATCCTTCAACCCCACCGATAAGTTTGAAAATGCTACCATCGACCGCAAGGATTATCAGTATCTCTATCAGGATGGCGATCTCTACTACTTCATGGATATGGAGACCTACGATCAGCTGCCCCTCGGCGAGGACAAGTTGGGCGATGCCTTTAAGTTTGTGAAGGAAAACGATACCGTTAAGATCATGTCCTATAACGGCAACGTCTTCGGCGTTGAGTGCCCCTTCTTTGTAAAACTTCTGGTTACCGAGACCGAGCCCGGCGTTCGTGGCGATACCGCTACCAACGTAACCAAGCCCGCTACTTTGGAGACCGGCGCTGTTGTGAAGGTTCCCATCTTCATCAACGAGGGCGAGCTCATCGAGATCGACACCCGTACCGGTGAATACATGGGTCGTGCAAAGGAATAAGGAGAAAAACTATGTTAGAGAAAGTTGCTTATATCAAAGGTTTGATGCAGGGCATGAAGCTGAAGGACGAGGATCCGTATAAGGAGCTGTTCGTAAATATCGTTGATGTCCTGGACGATATGGCTGCTGCCATTGCAGATGCGGAAGACAACATCATCGAACTGGATGAGTACATTCAGGAGATTGATGAGGATCTGGACGCTGTGGAGTGCTTCCTGGACGAAGAACTGGACGATGAGTACGAGGACGAAGATGACTACTATACCATCGTTTGCCCCACCTGCGGGGAAGAGTTCTCTGTGGACGATGAAGTTGCCGAAATCGGCAAAATCAATTGTCCCAACTGCGGAGAGGATCTGGAGTTCGACCTCAATGATCTTGAGGAGTGCGACGGGGACTGCTGCTGTTGCGAAGAAGAGTGCGATGCTGAGTAAATGAATATCAAAAAGCCTGCCTTTTGGCAGGCTTTTTTCGTTGACTTGAAAAAGGAAAAGGAGTATAATATTAATTTAGAAAATGTTATTTGTGAGGTAAAAATGCTTCAGGAAGTTTTAGAACAAAAACTGAGTGCAATGAACGAACGCCAACGGGAGGCGGTGGCCCATACGGACGGTCCGCTCTTGATTTTGGCGGGAGCCGGAAGCGGGAAGACCACGGTGTTGATCAACCGCATTGCCTATCTGCTTTCCAAAGGTCTTTGCGCTCCTTATCATATCTTGGCTATTACGTTTACCAACAAAGCGGCCAAGGAACTTTGCGACCGGATCGATGCTATGATGGGGGCAGATGCCTTCGGCGTTACCGCTGCTACCTTCCATAGTTTTTGCGGACGGGTGCTCCGGGCTGAGATCGGCGTGGATGGCGTGTTTAACAGCAATTATACCATCTATGATACCGATGACGGGCAACGGGTCATCAAAGCAGCCATGAAAGCCTTAGAGATCGATGATAGTACCCTCCCGGCACGGTCGGTTCAATGGGCGATCTCCAAGGCGAAAGATCAGCGTGTGGGACCGGAGGACTATTGCAAGCATTTCGGCCGGGATTATCGCCAGGAACAGATCGCTAAGGTCTATGCCCGGTATGATGCCGTTCTTCGTGAGGCCAACGCCTTGGATTTTGACGATATGATCCTCAAGACGGTGGAACTCTTTGAAAATCATCCGGAGATTTTAGCAAAATATGCCAGACGCTTTCGGTATATCATGGTGGACGAGTATCAGGATACCAACCCTCTTCAGTATCGGTTGGTGGCGTTGCTGTCTTCCAAGTTTAAAAATATTTGCGTCGTGGGTGACGATGATCAGAGTATCTATAAATTCCGTGGCGCTACCATTGAAAATATCCTGCTTTTTGAGGAACATTTTCCCAATGCAAAGGTGATTCGTTTGGAGCAAAATTATCGTTCGACGGCGAACATTCTCGATGCCGCCAATGCGGTGATCGCTCATAATACCCAGCGAAAGGGAAAGAAGCTCTGGACTGCCGGAGAAAAGGGAGAACCGGTCTATATTAAACGGCTGAGCGATGATTTTGAAGAGAGCCGGTATATGGCTGAAACTATTCAGGATCGGGTGTCGGAAGGGGCGAAGTTCAGCGACTTTGCGATTCTCTACCGTACCAATGCACAGGCGAACTCGGTGGAGCGGTACTTTGTGAAAAGCGGAATCCCTTATAAAGTGGTTGGCGGATTTCGATTCTACGAGCGAAAAGAAATTAAAGATATTTTGGCTTACCTGCAGGTGGTCAATAATCCTCGGGATGATCTGCGATTAAAGCGGATCATCAACGAGCCGAAGCGTAAGATCGGTGCTACGACCATTGCCCACGTGGAGGAACTGGCAGGACGGGAATTTCTTCCTATGCTGGAGATCATGCGGCGGGCAACGGAATATCCGGCGCTCAGCCGTGCGGCTCAGCAATTGGTAACCTTTGCCGGCCTGATCGATCAACTGACGCAGGAAATGGAACGGATGCCCTTGGATGAATGGGTGGCCAGAGTGGCACGGGAGTCCGGTTATATCACCATGCTGGAGCAGGAAGATACCGACGAAGCACGGGATCGGATCAACAATATCATGGAACTTTGTTCCTCGGTGAAGCAGTATCAGCAGGATAACCCGGATGGGAAACTTTCCGGATTTTTGGAAGAGGTCTCTTTGATGACCGATCTGGATCAGATGACCGACGAAGATGAACGGGTCGTATTGATGACGTTGCATAGTGCTAAGGGCTTGGAATTCAACTACGTCTTTATGATCGGCATGGAGGAAGGACTATTCCCCAGTCAGCGGTGTATGGATGACGGGGAATTAGAAGAAGAGCGTCGGCTGATGTACGTGGGAGTGACACGGGCGAAAAAGTGTTTGTATCTCCTGCACGCACGGCAGAGGATGCTGTATGGGCGGACACAGTTTTGTATGCCCAGTTCCTTTTTGAAAGAACTGCCTCCTTTGGTGACGAAAGATCTTTCTCCCAAGACGGTTACCTATGGATTTGGCAGTGCGCCGGCGACCAAGCCGACTTATACAAGCTATGGTGCTTCTACGGTGCGGAGCAGCTTCAAGGCGCCTACTGTGCAACCGGTGATCCGCAAGCCTCAGGCGCCGGCTCCGGTGTTTGATTTTGATTGCGGCGCAAGGGTGCGGCATAAAACCTTTGGAAACGGCACCTTGATCTCTAAAACCCCCATGGGGAGTGACTTTTTACTGGAAGTGCAGTTTGACACCGTGGGAACGAAAAAAATTATGGCCAACTTTGCAAAGTTGACGAAGGCGGAGGAATAAAAAATGACAAAGATCGACATTTTTAGCGGTTTTTTGGGCGCCGGTAAGACGACCCTTATCAAAAAGCTGATGGAAGAGGCTTATGCCGAGGAAAAATTAGTATTGATCGAAAATGAATTCGGTGAGATCGGCATTGACGGCGGTTTTTTGGAGGAGGCCGGAATTGCCATCACCGAAATGAATTCCGGATGCATCTGCTGTAGTTTGGTGGGGGATTTCGGCAAGGCTTTAGAGCAGGTGTTAGAAACCTATCATCCGGATCGGGTGTTGATCGAGCCCAGTGGCGTCGGCAAACTCAGCGACGTGATCACTGCAGTGAGAAATTTAGAGCTGGATGATGTGAAGTTGAATTCCTTTACAACGGTGGCGGATGCCGGAAAATGCCGGATCTATGCTAAAAATTTCGGAGAGTTCTATGATAATCAGCTGGAGCATGCCGCTTGTATTATTCTGAGCCGCTCCCAGAACCTGTCGGAAGAAAAATTGGCGGCGGCGGTGAAATTGGTGCAGGAAAAGAACCCGAACGCTACCGTTATTGCAACGCCTTGGGATCAGTTGGACGGAAAACAGATTCTGGCGGCCATGGAGCAGAAGGATACCTTGCATGATATTCTCCACGAATTAGAGCATCATCACGATCATGAACATCACCATGAACACGAGCATCATCACGATCATGGAGAAGATTGTGATTGCGGGTGCCATGACCATCATCACCATGAGTACGAACACCACCATGAGCATGAGCATGAACACCATCACGAGCATGAGCATCACCATGAGCATGGCGAGACCTGCACTTGCGGATGTCATGACCACGATCATCACCATCATCATGCAGATGAGGTCTTTACCAGTTGGGGAAAAGAGACGACACGCAGTTATACCAAGGCTCAGTTGGAAGAGATTTTGGAAGAGTTGGATACCGGAAAATGCGGTACCATCCTCCGTGCCAAGGGCATGGTGGCCGACGGCGAGGGCGAATGGTTCTTCTTTGACTACGTACCCGGCGAACAGGACGTACGGATCGGATCCGCTCAGGTTATCGGACGGATCTGTGTGATCGGTGCTGAGTTGGAGGAAACAGCTCTGGCGCAGCTCTTTGGATTGGAGGGTTAAAAAATGCAGCAAATTCCGGTCTATCTTTTTACCGGATTTCTGGATGCCGGCAAAAGCCGGTTTATTCAGGATACCTTGGAAGATCCTTCTTATAACGACGGCACTCCCACCTTGCTTTTGGTCTGTGAAGAGGGCGAGGTGGAATTTGAACCTTCTAAAATGCCCCATCGGGTCTCCATTCAGACCATCGAGGATCCGGAGGATCTGAAACCTAAGTTGTTGGAGCGGATGGTCAAGAGTTCCCGGGCGCAACGGGTCTTTTTGGAATACAACGGGATGTGGGAAGGCAATCTCCTTTTTGACGCTCTGCCGGAAGGCTGGGTCATCGTCCAGGAGTTTTGCTTTATGGACAGCACCACCATTCTGACCTATAACGCCAACATGAGAAACCTGGTGGCGGATAAGCTGAAGACGGCGGAGATGGTCATCTTTAACCGTCTGCCTCAAGGGGCGGATCTCATGCCCTATCATAAACTGGTTCGGGGGCTTTCCCGTCGGGCAGATATTGTCTATGAGGACGTGACCGGGAAGGTGATACCCGATACCATTGAGGATCCTCTGCCTTTTGATATGAATGCCCCCGTTGTGGAGATCGAGGATCGGGATTATGCCATCTGGTACCGGGATCTCACGGAAGAATTACCGAGTTACGAAGGAAAGACAGTCCAACTGAAAGGACGTGTCATTCTGGACGAGCGAAGCGACGGCAGTTTCTTTGTCTTTGGCCGGCAGGTGATGACCTGTTGCGTGGATGACATTCAGTTTGCCGGCGTGGTCTGCCTTTATCCCGATGCTTTTTCCTTGAAAAACGGCGGTTGGGCGACGGTGACGGCAAAAATTCACTTGGGCGAACATCCGGCATACGGCCGTCAAGGCCCTATCCTGACGGTGCAGGCGTTGGAGCCTGCTCTTCCGCCTTTGGAAGAAGTGGCAACGTTTAATTAAGGGAGATCTAAACAATGAGAAATGCACACGTTCGTTATACTTGTTATCCGTCTGTCGTCTGTGTGGGAAAAGAGACGGAGGTCACGATTTTTCCCCGGGACCTCAGCCGGTATTTCAGAGAAGATCTGGAATATGAATTGGCGGTATACGGTCTTGGCGACGATACCTTGGATTATCATGAAAAGATCCCCAAAGATCATCCGCACCGGATCGAAAACGGATGCATGAAATTTACCCATACCTTTGAGGCGGAGCAGGAATATAAAGTGGTCTTCTCCGTAAAAGGAGAAGATACTAAGGCTTTTGATGCTGAGAGAAAGCTCTCCGTTTATGCGGTGGAGAAGGATCTCTATGAACTGCGTCCCTTGAAGGGGGATCTCCATAGCCATACCTATTGGTCGGACGGTAAGGACGGCATTGCGGTAACACCTGCTGATTATCGGGAAGAGGGGTTTGATTTCTTTTCTCTGACCGACCATAACCGAATGTTCTGCTCTCATATGGAAAACACACTTTTTGAGGACGTCCCTCTGGGAATTCATCTGATGATCGGCGAAGAGGTACATACCCCCGGTTCCGATCTGCACATCGTTCATGCCGGAGGAGATGCCAGCGTTACTCAGCGGTATATTCACGATTTTGAAGCTTATGAAGCAGAAGTAAAAGAGATCGAAGAGACGCTGGGGCATATCCCTGTGCAATATCGGGGACGGATGGCACGGGCCACTTGGGCTTGCAGAGAAATTCATAAAACCGGCGGTATTGCCATCTTGCCCCATCCCTTCTGGTGCCCTCAGCGGTACAACGCCACCAACGAGTATGCAGACCTGCTTTTTGAAGAGAAGATCTTTGATGCTTTTGAGGTGATGGGCGGTATCCGAAACAAAAATTGTAATATGCAGTTGGCACTTTGGCAGAAGCACTTGATGAAAGGAAACGTCCTTTCTGCGGTGGGGAGTAGTGATTCTCATAATCACGATTTTGAGACGGATTATTTTGGACGTCATTTTACCATCGTTTTTGCTAAAGAGAACACCACCGAAGCCATCAAAGAGGCGATTCGGCACGGAAATTGCTTGGCTGCCGAATTGACTTCCAACGAGAATGAAGAAATTCATTTTTACGGTACCAAGATGCGCTTGGTCTTCTTCGCCCATTTTCTTTGGGAAAACTACTTTAATGAAACCTGGCGTCTTTGCGTGGGCGAAGGCATCCTGATGCGTCGATACGCCGAGGGCGAAGACGTGGCAGCGCCTTTAAGCGCCTTGGCCGGAACGGTGGAAGCCTTCTATAAAAGGTTTTACGGACTGGCTCCGGCTCCCGAAGTTTCACCGGAACGAAAGGCCTTTTTTGAAAAGGTTCGTGCTCTTCAACGCACTGAAGGACCGATCACAAAAGGTTCCCGTATTGAACTTTATGGCAGCGGTGCAAATAAAAGAAGAGATTAAAAAAGTACTCCGTTTGGAATTCCAAACGGAGTACTTTTTTAGTTCTTTTTAAAGGGATAGAGGAGTTCCAATGCATTGGTGGGGCAAGCGTCCCGACATTTCCCGCATCGGACACATTCCATGGTATTGGGCTTTTGACGGACCGGCAGGTTCATGGGGCAGGCTTGGGTGCAGGAACCGCAGTCAGTGCATTTCTTTTCCTCTACAGTATGGCGTACCAAAGCAATAGGGTTGAAGCATCCGTAGATGGCACCCAGGGGGCAAAGATACCGACAGAACGGCCGCCAGACGATCAGGGAGAGCACAAGCAAGACCGCTAAGATCAGTACCTTCCAGGTGAAGAGAAAACCCAGCGTCTGCCGTAGGGCGGAGTTGGCCAGTACCAGAGGAATGCCGGCTTCCAACGTTCCGGCAGGACAGATATAGGCACAGAACCAGGGCTTTCCGATGCCGGTGATATCTACAAAGAATATTGGTAAAAGGATGACGAATAGTATAAGAATGAGATATTTCAGCCAACGGAGTAGTTTTTCTCCCGGCAGTTTTTTCAGCTTCTTGGGGAAGGGGATCTTATGAATCAGTTCCTGGATCCAACCAAAGGGGCAAAGAAATCCGCAGACGAAGCGTCCCAATGCCGATCCTACTGCAATCAGGAATCCGGAAACGTAGAGGGCGATTTTAAATTCCGCCGCCGTCAGCGTTGTTTGCAGGGCGCCGATGGGGCAGGCGCCCAAGGCACCGGGACAGGAGTAGCAATTGAGTCCCGGCAGGCAGATGCTTTTAAGGCCTCCTCGATAGATGGTTCCTTTAAAAAATCCGGGGAGCCATCCGTTGCTGACCAAGGCAAAGAACCCTTGAACGAGGGGGCGTATTCTGATTTTTTTCTCTTTCTTATCCAAGGCCGATACACTCCATGCAAACCATTGTGGCCTTGCGAAGCACGTCGGCGGCTTCGCCTCGGTAAATGCCGACTGCCATCGTGATCAGCCCCAATAGGATCAGCAGGACGGCAAGGAGATTCTTTGTACGCTCTTTCATTTGGTCTCCTTTAAAAGCTTGTCAATAATCTGTTTCCAATCTTCCTTGGAACGTGCACCGATATACGGCTCGCCCACTTGGTTTCCCTCTTGATCTAAAAAGACGGTGGTGGGGACGTAGACGAAGGGCTGCAAAAATTTCGCCATACTTTGATTGGGAAGTAGGTTTACATAATTTGCGCCTGCGTTTTCAAGGATGTTTCTTGCTTTTTCAGCCTGACTGTCCGTATGGTTCATCACGTCTGCAACAATGCCGACGACCTGAACGCCTTGGTCGGCATACTCCTGATGCAGTTCGGCCAGAGCCGGCATCTCTTCAATGCAAGGCCCGCAATAGGTGCCCCAAAGATTGACCATGGTTAATGGATGATCTTTGAAGAGGGCTTCAGTTCTCGTGATGCCGTCCAGACTATTGGCGGAAAAAGAGGTAAGTCCGGTTTCTTCGCCACCGCCGGAAGTACAACCGGTCAGAAATAAAAGGACGATCAGTAAAATGGAAATGAGTCGTTTCATGGGAACACTCCTTTTTGTTTTCTACGATTATTGTAACAAAAAAACAAAGAGACCGCAAGCGGTCTCTTCGTTAATTTTTAATGAATGCTGAAAAGCAGGTCATAATAGGTGGGGAACGGCCAATCTTCACTGGGAACCATGATCTCCATCTGATCAATAATACGACGCAGTTTTTCCAGATCGGTAAAGATCTCTTTGCGATAGTAAAGTCCCCGTTCGTAAAACGGCTCGATCGTCTTGGCATATTTCCGCTTCTTTTCAAATTCGGTACAAGCGGTATAAAGATCCCGGGTGAGGTTGGAAAGCTCTTCCAGCAACTCTTCTTCAAAGAGACGGGAGAGGTGGGGAAGGGCATTCTTTTTATGGATAATCAACTGTGCAAGGCGGTCTTCCTCCCGGCTGACGGCCGGCAGGATCTCCCGGCGGATCATGGAGTTTAAGGTCCGTGCCTCAATATTGAGGGTCTTGCAATAGTGATCGACCATGATCTCATAGCGGGAGCGCATCTCTTCGGCGGTAAAGACCTGATGACGGGTAAAGAGATCAATATTTTTCTGCTCTACGAAGAGGGGCAGGACGTCCATGGTGGTGGGGAGATTCAAAAGCCCCCGTCTTTCTGCCTCTTTGACCCATTCTTCGGAATAGTTATCGCCGTTGAAGATGATCCGTTTATGGGCTTTGATGGTGTCACGGATCAGAGTTTGAAGAGCTGTATTGAAATCTTCGGCTTCTTCCAGAATGGTTGCAAATTCCTGGAGGGTATCGGCAATAATAGTATTAAGGACGATATTGGGCTCGGCGATGGAGGCGGAAGATCCGCACATCCGGAACTCGAACTTATTATTGGTAAAGGCAAAGGGAGAGGTACGGTTACGGTCGGTGGCATCCCGGGAGAAGCGGGGTAAGGTATGGACGCCGCCTCTCATCTCCACTTGATTCTCCGGTGCATAGACCGTGCCGCTTTCGATGGAATCCAAAATGGCATTCAACTCGTCTCCCAAGAACATGGAGACGATGGCAGGAGGGGCTTCGTTTCCGCCCAACCGATGGTCGTTTCCGGCGGAAGCGACGGAGAAACGCAGAAGATCCTGATGCTCGTCCACCGCCTTGATTACTGCAGCTAAGAACAACAAAAACTGGGTGTTTTCGCTGGGGGAATCGCCAGGATCTAAAAGATTGACGCCGGTATTGGTAGAGATGGACCAGTTATTATGTTTACCGCTTCCGTTGACTCCGTTGAAGGGCTTTTCGTGCAACAGGCAAGCCATGCCGTGCTTGGCGGCGATCTTCTTCATCAGTTCCATGGTGAGCTGGTTATGGTCGGCGGCCAGATTGGTACGGGTGTAGATGGGCGCCAGTTCGTGCTGGGCAGGAGCGCCTTCATTGTGCTCGGTCTTGGCATAGATACCCAGCTTCCAAAGTTCTTCATCCAGTTCTTTCATAAACGCCATGACCCGTGGCTTGAGGGTGCCGAAATAGTGATCGTCCATCTCTTGGCCTTTGGGCGGACGGGAACCGAAGAGCGTCCGTCCGCAAAGGACCAGATCTTTTCGTTTCTGGTATACTTTTTCATCAATGAGGAAATATTCCTGCTCGGGGCCTACGGTGGTCAGGGTCTTGGTCACCTCGTCGTTGCCGAAGAGTTTGACAATTCTGAGGGCTTGACGGGTGACAGCCTCTTCCGAGCGCAGAAGGGGTGTCTTTTTATCCAATGCTTCTCCGCCGTAGGAATAAAAGACGGTGGGGATGCAGAGGGTGGAGTCTTTGATAAAGGCGTAAGAGGTGGGATCCCAGGCGGTATAGCCTCTGGCTTCGAAAGTGGCTCTGAGCCCTCCGTTGGGGAAGGAGGAGGCATCGGATTCGCCCTTGATCAGTTCTTTGCCGGAAAACTCCATGATAACGCCACCCTGATGGTCCGGGGTGATAAAGCTATCGTGTTTTTCGGCCGTGATCCCGGTCATGGGCTGGAACCAATGGGTGAAATGGGTAGCTCCCCGTTCCAAGGCCCAGTCACGCATGGCGGCGGCCACCGGACCGGCAATGGCTTTATCTAAACTCTTGCCGTTTTCAATGGTCTTCAGCAGTGCGAGATAGGTTTCTTCCGGCAGATATTCTTTCATCGCTTTTTCGTTGAAAAGCATACAGCCGAATAATTCAGGGATTTGTTTTGCATTTAACATAGATCATACCTCGAATATTTTATATTGTGATTATATAAGCGGATAAGAAAAATGTCAACTACTAAATTCTAATAGAAGGATGAAAGGGGTGGTAAAATGCGGCTTGAAAAGGAAGAGGGGGAAGGGTATTTAAAGATTGGTGTCTTCGAGATCTTTCGACGCCGTATCCCCTGGCTTTTGGTGCTGATGGTCTCTGCCACCTTTACCGGACGGATCATTGCCGGATTTGAAAATGCTCTCGCCGCCCAGTCTGCATTGATCCTATTTATCCCAATGCTGATGGATACCGGCGGAAATTCCGGCAGTCAAGCCTCGGTGACGGTCATCCGCAGTTTATATTTACAGGAATTGAACGCCCGTGATATTTTTCGTGTCCTCTGGAAAGAGGGAAGGGTGGCGTTGCTTTGCGGCGGCGTATTAGCGACAGCCAATTTCTTTAAGATCCTTTTGGTTGACAATCTTTTGTTTCACGGGGAAATCTCTTTGCGTGTAGCTGCGGCGGTTTGTCTGACGTTATGGTGTTCGGTGCTTGTGGCAAAGTTGGTGGGCGGTGCGTTGCCCATTCTGGCCAAAAAATGCGGGTTGGATCCTGCCGTGATGGCCGGTCCTTTTATCACGACGGTGGTGGATGCCCTCTCTCTTTTGATCTATTTTGGGATCGCTTGGCTGCTTCTTTAAAAAAATATAAAATAGGGCTTGAAATCGCCGGAGAGGTGTGGTATAATCTTAGGGCTGTAAAAATACTCACACAGCGCCTTGCCCCTTGTTTCCGGCTTGCCGGTGGGGGTTACAGCAGGGTGTTGTGGCGGTAAAAAACAAAAAGGAGGAAATAAACATGTCCGTTATTTCTATGAAACAGCTGTTAGAGGCCGGTGTACATTTCGGCCACCAGACCAGAAGATGGAACCCCAAAATGGCAGAGTACATCTTCACCGAGAGAAATGGTATTTATATCATTGACCTCCAGAAGACCGTAAAGAAGATCGAGGAAGCCTACAACTTCATGCGCGATATCGCAGCTGAAGGCGGCGAAGTTCTCTTTGTCGGTACCAAGAAGCAGGCTCAGGATTCTATCCGTGAGGAAGCTCAGAGAGTCGGCCAGTACTACGTATCTGTTCGTTGGCCCGGCGGTATGCTGACCAACTTCCAGACCATCCGTAAGTCCATCAACCGTCTGAACCAGTTGGAGAAGATGGCTGAGGACGGCACCTTCGATCTCCTGCCCAAGAAGGAAGTTTTGAAGCTGCGTCACGAGATGGAGATCCTGGAGAAGAACTACGGCGGTATCAAAGAAATGAAGAAGGCTCCTGCCGCTCTGTTCGTTGTGGATCCCAAGAAGGAGCACATCGCCATCGCTGAGGCTCATAAGCTGGGCATCCCCGTTGTTGCGATCGTTGATACCAACTGTGATCCCGATGAAGTGGATTATCCCATCCCCGGCAACGATGATGCGATCCGTGCCGTTAAACTGATTGCCGAGACCATGGCTAACGCTATTCTGGAAGGCAAACAGGGCGAACAGCTGACCGAAGCTGAGGAAGCCACCGAAGAAACTGCTGAATAATCAGGAGGAATATAAAATGAATTTTACTGCTAAAGATGTTGCCGCTCTGCGTGAGACCACCGGTTGCGGCATGATGGATTGTAAAAAGGCTCTGACCGAAGCAGACGGTAACGTCGATAAGGCCATCGAACTGCTTCGTGAAAAGGGTTTGGCCGCTCAGGCTAAGAAGGCCAGCCGTATCGCTTCCGAGGGTATGGTTGATACCTACATCGCTGACGGCGTTGGCGTTATGATCGAAGTAAACTCCGAAACCGACTTCGTGGCTAAGAATGCCGAGTTCCAGGCTCTGGTTAAGGGCGCTGCCAAGGCTGCCGCTGAGTATAATCCCGCTGACGTGGAAGCTCTGAAGGCTTGCAAGTTTGAAGATACCGAGTTCACCGTTGAAGACGTTCTTCGTGAGAAGATCCTCAAGATCGGTGAGAACATGAATATCCGTCGGTTCACCCGTCTGGAAGGTACCTGCGTGAGCTACGTTCACGGCGGTGGTACCGAGGCCGCTATGGTTCTTTGCGACGTGGCTGATGCTGCTAACGAGAAGTTCCAGGAAGCTGCCCGTAACGTTTGTATGCAGATCGTTGCTATGCATCCTGCTTACCTCTGCCGGGAAGAGGTTCCCGCTGAAGTGATCGAGAACGAGAAGAACATCCTCTTGGCTCAGATCAAGAACGATCCTAAGAATGCCAATAAGCCCGAGAACATCCTCGAGAAGATGATCGGCGGTAAGATCGGTAAGTACTACACCGAAAACTGCTTGCTGGAGCAGGCTTACGTTAAGGATGATAAGATCTCTGTCGGCGCTTACCTGAAACAGGTCAGCAAGGAAGCCGGCTTCGAGATCACCATCAAGTCCATCGTTTCCTACGTAAAGGGCGAAGGTCTTGAGAAGAGAGTAGACGACTTTGCGGCTGAAGTTGCCAGCATGAGCAAGTAATTTTAGACCAACCATCCAAAGCGACCTCGGATCTTCCGGGGTCGCTTTGCGGAATTAAAGGAGAGTAAGAATTATGGCAGAAAAAGTGATTTCTTTGACCCTGGAAGGTAAAGCAAAGCTGGAAGCTGAGCTGGCCGAACTGAAATCGACGAAGCGTGAAGAGATTGCCGAAAAGATCAAGGTCGCCCGTTCCTATGGTGACCTTTCCGAGAACAGTGAATACGATGAAGCCAAAAACGAGCAGGCGATCGTCGAGTCCAGAATTGCTACTTTGGAAGCAACTTTGAAAAATGCTGTGATCGTAGAGGATGATAGCGTTGTTTCTGAGGATAACGATACCATTTGGCTGGGAAATACCGTTACGGTGCTGGACGTGGAGACCGGTGATGAACTGGTTTACGATATCGTCAGCTCCATTGAGGCAGATCCCATGAACGGCAAGATCTCCGATGATAGCCCCTTGGGCAAAGCCATCTTGGGCCACAAAGCCGGAGAAACCATCGAAGTGGAAGCGCCCATCGGGATGCTGGAGTATAAGATTCTGAAAGTAGAGAAATAATTACCATGGAAAACGTAAATAATCCCGTAAACGAAGAACTTTCGTTGAATGAATTGTTGCAGGTGCGTCGGGATAAGCTCAACGAACTGCAGGCCGCCGGTAACGATCCTTTTACTATCACAAAGTATGAAGTGACCCACCATAGCGAGGAGATCAAGGCAAACTTTGAAGCCTTTGAAGAAAAGCCTGTCTCCGTCGCCGGGCGTTTGATGAGCAAACGGGGGATGGGTAAGGTCGTTTTTGCCGATCTTCAGGACGGCGAAGGCCGGATCCAGCTGTTTGTCAAGATCGACGAAGTGGGCGAAGAGGCTCTGGCTGCGTTTAAGAAGCTGGATATCGGTGATATCGTCGGCGTGTCCGGCGTGGTATTCCGTACCCGGATGGGAGAGATCTCTATCCGTGCAAAGGAAATTACCCTGCTTTCTAAGTCTTTGCGTCCTCTGCCGGAGAAATTCCACGGTCTGAAGGATCAGGATCTTCGTTATCGTCAACGCTACGTGGATCTGATGATCAATCCCGAAGTGAAGCGGAACTTTGTGGTTCGCTCCAAATTTATTCAGTACGTACGGAAGTATTTGGATGATATGAGCTACGTTGAGGTAGAAACCCCGGTGCTGAACACCATCGCCGGCGGTGCCGCTGCCCGTCCCTTTATCACCCATCACAATACTTTGGATATTGATATGTTCATGCGTATCGCCACTGAACTGCCCCTGAAGCGGTTGATCGTCGGCGGTATGGAACGGGTCTATGAAATCGGCCGAATCTTCCGGAATGAGGGGATGGATCCTAAGCATAATCCGGAATTTACGACGGTAGAACTTTACCAGTCCTATGCAGATTTCCATGATATGATGGATATTGCCGAAGGAATCCTCTCCGGCGCTGCGAAAGAAATTCTCGGCACCTATGAAGTGGAGTGGTTGGGCGAGAAGATCGACCTGACTCCCGGTTGGCGCCGTCTGACCATGGTAGAGGCTGTTAAGGAGTATTTGGGCGTTGATTTCGGTGCGATCACCGATGATGCCGAAGCTGTTGCTGCTGCAGAAGCCGCCGGTGTGGAATTGGCTGAAGCCGCAGAAAAGACCTGGGGTAATGCTCTGTACGCTTGCTTTGATCAGAAGGTGGAAGAGCACCTGATCCAGCCCACCTTTATCACCATGTATCCGGTGGAAGTTTCTCCCTTGACTAAGCGTTCTCCCGAGGATCCTCGCTTGACCGAGCGTTTTGAACTGTTCGTCTGCCATAGCGAACTGGCAAACGCTTATTCCGAGTTGAATGATCCCATCGATCAGAGAGATCGGTTCCAGAAACAGGTGGAACAGCGTGAGAGAGGCGACGACGAAACCGAAATGATGGATGAGGATTTCCTCACTGCAATGGAATTCGGTATGCCGCCGACAGGCGGTATGGGTATGGGTATCGACCGTTGCGTCATGATGCTCACCGGTACCGACACCATCCGTGACGTCATCCTGTTCCCCACAATGAAACCCCTTTCAGAGTAATATCAAGCCGAAAACGCTTATTTCAAGGCGTTTTCGGCTTTTTGTTTATCCAAATTATTGCTTAAAAATGTGGTTTACGACAGATTTACGATAAATGAGCAGGTTAACAATCCTTGGGAATTACGACAATAAGGTGTCGTAAACGTAGCCTTAACAATGTACCAACAGGATTACCGCTTACATATGAAATAGAACCGAATAGATGAAAAACGAGATTTTTCATAATTGAAATGCTATAATTCAGTAAACGCATTCACGGAAAGGACAGATTTTATGTATGCCATAAGGACTGCTAATCTAACTAAAAAATATAAGGATATCATTGCGGTAGACCAATTAAATTTGCAGGTTAAAAAAGGCGAATTGTTTTCTCTGCTGGGTGTAAACGGCGCCGGTAAAACAACAACGATTAAAATGCTGTCCTGCCTTACACAACCTACAAGCGGAGATGCATTTATTAATGGAAAAAGCATTTGCAAAGATACAGCCGCTGTGAAATCGCTTATAGCCGTTTCTCCGCAGGAAACTGCGATTGCACCCGGACTTTCGGTTCAGGAGAACCTTGCGTTAATGTGCGGTGTTCACGGTTTTACAAAGGAAAAGCAAAATGCGAAAATTGCAGAGCTTACAGAACTGCTCGGATTGGAATCTGTCATCAAGAAAAAGGCAGGTAAACTGTCCGGTGGCTGGCAAAGAAGACTTAGCATTGCCATGGCACTGATCAGCGAACCGGAGATATTGTTTCTTGACGAACCTACACTTGGCCTTGATGTTCTTGCCAGAAGCGATTTGTGGGATATGATCCGTTCTCTTAAAGGGAAGGTTACAATTATTCTGACAACGCACTATATGGAAGAAGCAGAAGCTCTGTCTGACTGTATTGCTATAATGAAGGACGGCAAGCTCCTTGTCTGCGATACCGCTGATAAGATTAAGCAAACAGCGGGAACGGATGATTTCGAGCGAGCATTTATTTGTATCGTTAAGGGGGCGGCAAAATGAGACTGCTTACATTTGCAAGCAGAAATACGAAAGAAATATTACGAGATCCGCTGACGCTTTTCTTTGGACTCGGTTTTCCCCTTGTTTTGATTTTATTGTTAAGCGCTATACAAGCGAATATCCCCGTAAAGTTGTTTGAAATACAGCATTTAACACCGGGCATAACGGTTTTCGGTCTGGCTTTTATGACGCTGTTTTCGGCAACCATTATCGCAAAAGACAGAGGAAGTTCGCTATTGCAGCGTTTGTATACAACACCATTGACTCCGTTGGATTTTATCCTTGGTTACACATTGCCTATGATTCCGCTTTCTGTCGCACAATGCGTTATCTGCTATATTGCCGCAATCGGTCTCGGGCTGGATATTACAATTAATATTTTATATGCTGTGATATTTATCATTCCTGTTTCTGTCCTCCACATCGCTCTGGGTCTTCTTTGCGGAAGCATATTGAACGATAAGCAGGTGGGCGGTATCTGTGGTGCGTTATTAACCAACCTTTCAGCGTGGTTGTCTGGCGTTTGGTTTGACCTTGACCTTGTGGGAGGTTCCTTTAAGAATATTTCCTATGCACTTCCGTTTGTTCATGCCGTAGATATGGAACGGGCTATGCTTGCAGGAGATTTTTCAGGGATTTTTCCGCATCTTTGGTGGGTGCTGGGATATTCTGCCGTTCTGCTCGTATTAGCGGTGTTGATGTTCCTGCGACAGATGAAAAAACAGTAATTATCTAGCTTAGAGGATACGTGTTTCTTTGCTCAGCAATGTAAACACCCTCAAATTTTTACGACAAATGGGATAAAAATATGCCGTTTTATGACAGGTTATGTCTTGAAATGAAAGCAATTTGGATTCACGAAGTCAGAAAAAGGCAGGACAAACAAGGCTATAGTATTTATTCCGTCCCAATCCCACAATGAAACTGTTAAGTGAATAATAGAAATGACCTTGAGTGCCTTTTGGCACTCAAGGTTTTTTTGTTGTATTTATGTTGAAAAATCCAGAGAAGAGTGCTATAATTTTATAATATATAATTATATGATGAGCCAGTCTATAGTTTGGAGAGTAAAACGTGTCGAAACATACAAAGAAAAAGAAAAAATTTTTTCATAGTGCCGTGTTCAAAGGGATGATGAAGATCGTCCTTCCCGTGGTGATCGTGGCTTCTTTGTTGCTCAATCTTTTTACCTTTGTTTTCCCGGTAGTGAGGTATTATGGAAATAGTATGGAGCCGACATTGGACGACGGGCAGATTTTGATCGTAAGCAAGATGGCGGAGATCCAGCAAGGGGATGTCATCGCTTTCTATTACAACAATAAAGTATTAGTCCGCCGGGTGGCGGCGGTAGGGAACAGTCAGATCTCCATTGATATTTTCGGAGGAGTGACTGTGGATGGAAAAGAGCTGGCGGAGCCTTATCTTCAAAATAAAACGTTAGGGCAGTGTAATCTCAATTTTCCGTACAGTGTTCCCACCAATTCATATTTTGTTTTAGGCGATAACCGAGAGGCGGCCATGGACAGCCGTCTGGAGGAGATCGGTGTGGCTACAAAAGATCGGTTGATCGGAAAGGTTGTATTTTCCCTGAATCCGTTTGAGAGGATTAAATGATTGGTTTAAAATGAGCGGTACCCGAAAAAGAAAACTGAATATTGGAAGGGTTGCCCTCGTTCTTTTTACCTTCCTACTCTGTGTGGCGACTTCGGTGATCCTGTTTTATTCCAGTATCTTACCGACGATTGCATTGGAGCAGGAACTGCGATGTGGGATTGAGGAGCACGTCCATGAGGATGGTTGTTATACAGATGATCTTTTGACGTGCAAAGAAACAGCCCACGTGCATGATGGTAACTGTTATATCGTTCTCCTGAAAGAAAATGATATTAACGGCGTTTTAACTCTGGTGGATGAGAATAAACCTCGTTCATTGGAATCGGTGATATCAAATGTAGTATCGTCGGCACTGATCTTTAACGATGATCTGAATACTCCGGAGCAGGAGGAGGCAGAGACACAAGGCCTGACCCAAGATACTGTCGTGGCGTTAAATGCCACTATCTCTGAAGAGGAGACCTTGCCGGATCTGGTGCTGAATGAGGGATTAAACAATCCCAGCACGTTGGCCTTGGAGGAAGAAACCATCACGGAAGAAGATGCGGAGGCGGAAAACGGCGGTTCTGTAAATGCCGGAAGCTTGCTTTTAGGTTCCGGGAATACAATCAGTACGAATGGTTCCGCAAGCGGCGGAAGTCAACTTCTCAGCGTCGGAGACGATCCCGGAACGAGTGATGGAGATGCAAACATCTACGTTTATCTGGATGGTAGTTGGCAGTGCATCGGCACCCTGGATTTTACGACCGGTCGGAACTATTTTAATTATCGTGCAACGCTTCCGACGAATGATCTTCTGGCGTTGATCGAAGACTCCTTGGGAATCACGTTTGCTTATAACGGATTAGACGTTTCAGTGCTGGGGCAGAACGGAAGCTATTCGACGCAGAATGCCAGCGTGGGACAGAGCACCGTCGTCCTTGCGACAGCGTCCAGCAACAATAATAATTTGCGTTCGGCTAAGACGGTACGGCTGATCCCTGCCGGAGGTAATGCAACCAGTACGTCCTTGGCCTTCTACACGGTGAAATTGGTTTACCCCGGAGGTGGCGAGGAGATAAAATACGCTCGTTCCGGGACGCAGTTTACCTTGCCGGAAGGCTACGAATGGACCTCCGACGGCGTGGAGTATAAGGGCGGCGATAAAGTAACCATCAATTCTGTTAAAACGTTCTATGGCACGTTGCCGGGACCGCCGACCTTTATTAACATTCATTATGACGTGAATTTTCCTGCAGTGAGCGGGGTGACGGTTCAAACGGCGCCTACGTTGGCAGGCTTGACGGTGACGGAAATCAAGGATGAATATTTTGAAAATTCCACGGTAACGGTACGGAACGTATCCCAGCAATCTGTACAGGGGACGGTGAATAATAACAATACCGGTCTGACCCGTGTGATTCAATTTAAGGGTTGGCGAGTGGGGGATAGCGATACGCTGATCCAACCCAATACGCATTTAGTCTGGGAAGAGTTATTGCAGTATTCTAAATACGAAAATAACCTTTACCTGACGGCGGTTTGGGAATACAGTCCTTTGCAGACAGCCTCCTTCTTTATTCGATTTGACTCGGTGGCGGTGGATACCAACGGAAACATCACCGGTCAGGACTCCAACCTCTATACAAAGCAGATTTTTGCTGCTTACGTGGGCGGAATTGACACTTCCCTTTCTGCCTCGCAGTTACACGATAAATACAACGTGGCAGACAGCGATTCGGATAACTCCTTTGGCGCAGATCAGACGATCCGTGCACTTTACGGAGAGCGGCCTGACGGCGTTTGGCTCAGTGCATTTCCATCGGATGACTTCGTCTTTGAAAGCCTGGTGAACTATGCCAAGACCGGTTATCTGTCCGTGGATGATGTGGCGGTCAAGGCGGAGGATCTGAACAGCCGTGAATATGCGATCCGCTGGTACGTCTTTAAATGTCAGGACGATGCATGGCATATTGACGGTAAGCTGGTGAAAAAGGTGGGCTTGATCCACGTATATAAAACCTTTGCCGGTAATAAGGGATTGATCGCCGAAGCGAAGAATGATTTTTATATCGACGCTTTGGACGTTTCTACCGGAGTGAATACGGTACTGACGCTGAATAATACTACGAAACATGATGCGGTGAACGACACCTATATGTGGGAGATCACCGACGTGGATTATGGAGAGTTGTGGGAGATCACCGAGCATCCGCATCAGTTTACGGATCCTTCGATTGAATTCAACGTTTATTCGGAGTTTACCGTTATGGATGCCCATGGAGATCAGTCCGTGACAGGCTCCGGTACCTCTCTGACGGTAAGCGGTATGACCTATGCCTTGGATGAAGGTAAGGATGAAGTCCTTCGGGCTGAGTTTACCAATATCTATAATCGGCATAACTCCATCATCATTAAAAAGCAGGATAGCCTGACCGGCGTTTCTATCGGCGGTGCGGTGTTCCGGCTGTTGCAGAACGGACAAGCTCTGAAGTTTAACTATAATGCAGAGACTGCCAGTTATGAATATGATCCGGTAAACGGCACCATTATAGACCTTGACGGTACGGCCAACGGTTATTTTGAACTGTCTATTGAAGATTTCAGTTATGATGCCGGCCCGATCATCGTACGAGAGGTGACCCCTCCGTCCGGATATTCTCCTATTGGGGATATTGAGATCGGATATACGGGGGATGACTCCCTGGGAATTCTCAGCGGAAACAGCGAGATGATCAAGTATATGAATGGAATCTTGATCGTCGGCAATACGACGGATGCCTCTTCGGTGACGGCTAAAAAGAAATGGGACTGCCCGGAAACGGAGTGGCAGCCTGTAACCGTTCAATTATTGGCCAATCAAAAATTGGTAACGACGGTCATTGCCGGTGTGGAACCGCAGGTCCTGCTGAGTGCAGAAAACAATTGGACCCACACCTGGGAAAACCTTCCGGCTTATGTAAACGGAAATAGGATCGAATGGACCATCAAGGAGACCCAAATCGGAACTGAAGTGGCAAAGGCTGACGGATCCTTTATCAACTGGTTGGTCTCTTATGAATTACCCGTCAAAACCACCGATGCAGAAGGAAACGAGAATACGCTTCTGACGGTCACCAATACGACCAAGCGTGTGATGCTCCGACTAACAAAGACAGATCTCAGCAAATCCGTGCAGTTGCCCGGAGCGACCTTCTTGCTGGAAGCGGTGGATGCGGATGGTAAGGTGCTAACGACGGAAGTGGCGAAGTCTGCCACCACCGGAGAAAACGGCACGTTGATCTTCGATAACATGAAGTGCAACATCCGTTATCGGCTGACGGAAACGGAAGCGCCGGAAACTTATTTGAGAACCGAAGAATATATTTATTTTACGATCGAAGAGAGTGGTGCCGTAACCGTGGAGGAGAACTACTTTGCGGAAGCCGGCTCGACGGCGTATAATATCATCGTACGGAACGCAAGCGGACTTCCGCTTCCGTCTTCCGGAGGAATCGGTTTGGATATGTTTTATGCCTTAGGGTTGTTGCTGATCGCCGCAGCAACCGGCATTTACATATATAGTACCTTCTTAAAAAGGAGGTGCCAAAATTCATAGCGTCTCTTAATAACAAAAGAAAAAATAAAAAAGGAGAAGAAAAAATGAAAGCAACCAAAAAAATCCTCGCAATTGTGATGTGCGTGTGTATGGTTCTTTGCTGTTTTGCAACTGTCGCATCGGCAGAGGAACCCACCGGCAGCATCACCATTGAAGCCCATGATGGCACCAACGCCACCGTGGTAGGGAAGAAGTTTCACATTTTTAAGATCTTTAATGCTACTTCTGACGGTGTTAATACCTCTTATAGCTGGATCGAAGAAGGTGGCGAAAAGCTCTTCTACGACTTTTTCTTTGATGGGAACCGTCTGCCTGATGTGGATGACGGCGACATTACGGAAGTTGTAAACTACATGGTGGACTACAAAAAAGACAACGGCGATCTGGCGTTCTCTCAATTAGCTACTGAGCTCTATGATTATGCCACGAAACCGGAAAACGGGATTCCTGATCCTATAGAGAAATTGGTTGGAGATGAACATTCGGTTTTGATTTCTCCGCTCACCTATGGTTACTACATGATTTATGATGCAACCACGTTGACCGGAAGCGTTGTTCGCTCTGCCGTTATGCTCAATAGTGTCAATAGTAATGTGACCATCGAGCTGAAGGCAAACCGCCCCCAGATCGAAAAGACTGTTAAAAAGCATAGTGAAGCTTATGGTGAAGCAACCTCTGCGAACGTAGGCGATATCGTTAGCTTCAAGATCACGACGTTGGTTCCTAGTCATATGCACTATAAGGGTTATGAGTATTACGTTGATGATTTTCTTCCCGACGGCTTTGCTTATGTAGAGGGCTCGTTGAAGGTTCAGATCCAGCGAGTGGGGGCAGCTGCCCCGGCAGATCTGGCGGATAAAGCCGGTTATGATTTTTCAAAGAACCCGGCGGATACCGATGCAGATTTCCGTGTTGATTTTTCCGATTATATCGACGTGGAGTCTTATGACTTCAATATTGATGATGAATTGATCATTACTTATGATGCAATCTTAGATGAAAACATCGAGAGAGATGCGGTCAACGTGAATACGGCCACACTTCACTATAGCAATGACCCCGGTAATCCTGCTTCTATCGGTGAAGCGTCTAATAGTGCGAACGTTTATTCTTATACCTTCGTCTTGACCAAATTCTCCGAAGATGCCAACGGTGCTTTCTCTACTCACGTTCGCCTGGACGGCGCACAGTTTGAGATCTATCGTGGAGAGGACACCACTCCCATGAAGTTTATCACGGAAACCGTTACAGACGGGGAAAAGAGTTATACCCGCTATGTGGTTGCTCCTCAGGGCGCCACAGAAGTTAAGACCACGCTGGAAGTATTGAATACCACCGACGTACCGGCGGGTCAGATCAATAACTCCATCTATCTCGGCGGTTATAAGGGTGACCTGACCATCTTTGGTCTGGCAGAGGGTACCTATCGCATTGTCGAGACCCAAGCACCTAACGGTTATATCAAACCCACTAAGCCCTTTATTCTGACCATTTCTGATACGGTCGATACCTTCGGTTTTGTATCGGATCTGGATGCCGTCATTGAGCATAGCGGTGATGGCTCCTTTGGTGCCGTAGGCGGTGAGGCTTCTACCTTATTGACCTGGGCCGGTATTGCCAACCAACCCGGTAATACCCTTCCCAGCACCGGTGGTATGGGTACCACCGTATTTACGGTACTGGGTATCGTTTTGATGGCAGGTGCGATCGCTTTTTTTACTTCAAGAAAAAGAAGTAATGCGGTCTAAAAGAAGTTGCGCATCTACGGAGCGACTGAACTTTTGGCCACCCCGCAAAGCATATTTCTTTTTCTGAATACCGTAATTAATTTTTGAAAGGAGGGAAAGACCCATGAAAAAGCATCTATCAACGATCGTTGTGGTCGTAATCTTTATCTGCGGTCTTTCCCTCTTTCTTTATCCCACGATCAGCAATCTTTATAACGGATATCTCAATAAACAGCTGATCGGCGATTACCAAGAGTCTTTCGAACAGATCAAACCGGAGCAGTACGCAGATGCTAAGGCGATCGCATCCGCTTATAATGCCAACCGGTATGATTCTAAAAAATTGGAAGAACTTGGTTTAACCTATGAAGATACCCTGAACGTAGTAAATAACGGAATGATGGGTTATATCGAGATTCCCAAGATCAGTGTATCCCTTGTAATCTATCATACCATCGAGGAGGAGATCCTCCAAAAGGGGATCGGGCATCTGCCGGAGAGCGATCTGCCCATCGGTGGGCCGAGCACCCATTGTGTTTTGGCCGGCCATACCGGTTTGCCTTCTGCAAAATTGCTTTCCAATATGGATCACCTGAAAATTGGAGATCAATTTTATCTTCATGTGTTAAACGAGGTTCTGACGTATCAGATCGATGATATTTCTGTGGTGGAACCCCATGAGGTTTCCCGATTAAGTGTTGCCAGCGGAAAGGATTACGTGACGCTGGTAACTTGTACCCCCTACGGTGTAAATTCCCATCGCCTTTTAGTGCGTGGTGTGCGTGTGGAAAATGGGGGAGAGAGTCATACGCATCCGCAATACGTGCAAAATGAGATTATCCACGTTGAGATGAAGTATTTAATAACCTTCTCCCTAATTGGCTTGGCGATCCTTTTTTTCGCCGGCTATAAGTTGCTCTCTTTGAGAAAAAGGAAAAAGAAAAATGGCAAAAATCAGAATGAAGAGAATAATTAAGAGGTGCTTCTGGATCATCTTACTGGCGGGCGTTCTTGCGTTCCATGCGTTATCGGCATGGGCGGCGGAACCCCCTTGCGGTATGACGGTTCGGCTGGAAAATGAAGAAAAACAAGGGCTCGACGGGATAGAGGTGCAGATTTGCCGGGTGGCCGATGCTCAATTGCAACCTACGCCGGACTTTGAAGATGCCGGGGTTTCTTTTTCTGTTTTTTTCACCGCCCCGGACGATCAAAATGCAAAGAAACTGGTGGACTATATTCAAAAGCATACGATTGCCACACAGCGTCAGGTGACCCAAAATGGAACCGCTGTTTTTAATGAACTGTCCGCCGGGATTTGGGTGGTATATTCCGCCGATGTGCGGTATACCTTTAATCCGTATATCGTCATCCTGCCGTTTTCGGCAGGGGACGAGATGATCTATCACGTGACTTCCACACCTAAGGCAGAAGAAAAATTGCCGGATCATAAAAGTATTTACGTGGTAAAAAAATGGGAAGACGAGGCGGATGCCGCCAAGAAGCGTCCCGATTCTATCACCATTCGTTTGCTAAAGGATGAGGCGGTAATTCAAATTGCTACGTTGAGCGAAGCCAACGGATGGAACCATACCTTCCAAAATCTGCCGGACAGCGGCGTTTATCGGGTTGAGGAACAGGCGGTTGCGCTCTATAAATCTCAATATGGCGGAGATGCGGAGAACGGCTTTGTGATCACCAACGTCTATCAAGGAGAAAAGCTTCCGCAAACCGGTCAGTATTGGTGGCCGATCGCCATCTTGGCCGTGGCCGGCGTAAGTATGGTCTTGCTTGGTGTTCTGGAATTGAGGGGCAAAAAGCATGAAAAGAAGTAAAAGAGGGATCGCTCTGATCCTGTTTGGAACACTTCTGTTATTGCTGGCTTTCGGATGGCTTTTGCTTAATGAGTCAGAAGACCGCCGGGCCGGTGCCAGAGCAGAGTCTATTTTGACCGAATTGAAGCAAAAGGAACTGTCCCATTCGGCAGATGATGCGGTCTTGGTGGGCGATGAACCATTTTGTGGCAGGGTCTTAATTGAAAAACTGGATCTGGAACTGCCGGTCTTTGACCGGTGGAGTATGACTCGTTTGGCAGAGGCTCCTTGCCGGTATTCCGGCAGTATCGCTAACGGAAATTTAGTGATCGCCGCCCATAATTACCGAAATCATTTCGGTTCCTTGCATCGTCTTCAAGTGGGGGATGCAGTCGTATTGGCGGATAATACCGGAACCCACCATCGTTATACGGTAAAGGAAAAATCAACCTTAGACGGTACGGCGGTGGAAGATATGGTGTCTGGTGATTGGGATCTGACGCTTTTTACCTGCACAAAGGGCGGAAAGCAACGGGTGACAATTCGATGCGAAAAAGGTGAGAAGATTGGATAAGAAAGATTTACGTTTGAAATTTGAGAATTTCTGGTACTATTATAAATGGTACGTGGTAGGGGGCATTCTGTTGGTGCTCTGTCTGTTGGTGGGAATCCGCAGTTGCAACCGTCGGATCAATCCGGATCTGCAGGTACTCTTTGCTGCAGATAAATCCGCAAATTCCCAATTGGTAGCGGAGATGGAGACCTGGCTTTCCGGGATGACGAAAGATGTGAACGGAGACGGCGAAACGATTGCGCGGGTCTTAACCACCGTAACCCTTGATCAATGGAGCGGAAACAATACTGCTGCTTTGGTAGTTCAGGCCACTACAGGAGATGCTATTCTTTATATTTTGACGGATGAAACCTATGCTATTTTGCATGAAAACGGGCTATTGCAACCGCTTTCGGGGAAAAGTCCGTACCTGGATGGAGATCGGTATCTGTTGCGGGAATCCGGCGCCTTAAAGGCGGTTCCTGCCTTTGAAGGGGAAGAGATCAAAGATTATTACCTCTGTATCCGCAAGGTAGAGGGGAGTAATTTAGAGGGGAGCCAGAAACACAAAATCCAGGAAGACTTGGCTAAGAGCGTTTTAGAGCAATTGATCAAAAATGAAAAATAAAAATGTCCTGCGGTGACGCAGGACATTTTTTTATGATTTATAGGGATCGCTTTTTCAAATCCTCGTATTTTTTCTTGGTAGCAATACCGCCACGGATATGTCGCTCTTTTAAGTTTGTATCCAGAACTGCTTTGACCTTCAGAAACAGACTGTGGTCAATGTTTTGTAAACGATGGCTTACGTCTTTATGTACGGTGGATTTAGATATTTTGAATACGGCGGCAGCCTGCCGGACCGTGGCATTGTTTTGGATGATATAATTTCCCAGTTCACGTGCTCTCTCATCACATTCGTAAAACAAATCAAACCCCGTCCTTTCTTGCTAAAGCATATGCGAAAGGACGGGGGTTTATGATGAGATTTAACCGTTATATTTTTGAAAGAACTCGGCGAGTGCTTTTTCGACCCGGGGCTTATCCTGAAGATAAGAGGTGCCGTGGCCGGCGCCTTCCACCAAAAGTAACTGCTTCTCCGACGTACAGGCTTCGTAGTTTTGGAGCGTCATCTCATGGGGAACGTAGTGATCTTCTTTGCCATGGATGAAGAGGATGGGAATGCGGTTGTTTTTGAGTGCCTCCAGGGTGGAATATTCATTGTAGGAATATCCGGCAAAGATTTTTGTGAAGAGCGACATCGGAGGCATCAAAATACTCGCAGGCAAATGGAGTTTTCTGCCCATAACATGGCGGATGATCTCCTTGGGGGAGGTGAAGCCACAGTCGGCGATGACGCCCTTGACGTTGGAAGGAAGCTCTAATCCCAATGCCATTAAAACGGTGGTGCAACCCATGGAAATCCCACTCAAAAAGGTGGGGAGAGGCTGATACTCAGCGTTGAGATACCGGATCCAGGAAAGGCAGTCATACCGCTCTAAAACACCGAAACCGATCCAGGTGCCGGTGCTTTTACCGCTGGCCCGTTGGTCGACTAAAACCAGCTCGTAACCCTGGCTATAATAATAGTCCATGGCACAACTGAAATCTACTTCTGCAATGGAGCGGTAGCCGTGAAACATGATGATCCGTCCCTTGGGATCTTCCAGGGGATAGCGACGGGCAGCCAGTTCTACACCGTTCGCTTCGATGACTAAGAGTTCTCCGGGATGCCGTTTAAAAAACTCTTGACTTTCGTTGATAGCCTCCTGGACTTTCGCCATAGGGTGATCCGCCGGAAAAGAAACGGTGCGCAGGTCTCGGGGCGAGCGCCGAAGGGAGACAACACAGATCAAGATGAAAAATAAAATGATTAAAAAGTCGATCACGCCGAGTGTGATCCATAAAAATGTCATCGTTTAATGTCCTCATTTCGTAAAAAAGCCCTGTTCTTGTCGAACAGGGCTTTCGGATTTTACATGAACTTCTTCACAGACTCGGGAGCGGTCTCCGCATCAGCAGATACCAGACATACCAGAGTGGCATTGTTGGCTTTGGTGAGTTTTTCCATATTCTCCAGAGCCACGCCCAGTTCTTCAAGATCATCGCCGACGATCTTCAAGAGAGAATCTACATAAACGTTGGTAATATCGTAATTTCCGGCAAACAAACCGCTGATGAAGCCCTCCAGGCCTTCATTGGTGTCTACGGGATAATTGGTAATGTCGATCAGACGTGCTTTGTGGGAGATATCCAGTTTCAGCTTATCGCCATACTCGATGCAGACGACGCTTCCGGAAGCCTCTGCAGCTGCTTTGTTGACCATCTCGATGAGAGTCTTGGTCTTGCCGGTGCCCTTTTTCCCTAAAATAACCTTTACCATAACGGTCTCCTTTTCTCCGACATCTGAAAATTTTATCAGCCCTGAGTTAATGCCGGTTAACCCAGTCTGTTGATCTTCTTATTGATTTCTTCGGTTTCCTGCTCGTAACCGGGTTTACCCAACAGAGCAAACATATTCTTCTTATATGCTTCTACACCCGGCTGGTTGAAGGGGTTGACACCCAGGAGATAGCCGGAGATGGCACAAGCCTTTTCAAAGAAATATACCAGATAACCGAAGTTATAGGCATCATACGCATCGAATTCGAGAATGATGTTGGGGGTACCGCCGTCGGTGTGTGCCAGAACGGTGCCGAGGAAGGCACAGTCGTTGACATACTGAACGGTTTTGCCGGCCAGGAAGTTCAACCCGTCGATATCGCCCTCTTCCTCTTCGATGGTGATCTTATGCTTCACGTCCTTGCATTTCAGAACCGTCTCAAAGAGATTGCGGTTGCCGTCCTGAATGAACTGACCCAAGGAATGAAGGTCGGTGGAGAAGGTGGCAGAAGCGGTGAAGAGACCTTTTTGGTCTTTGCCTTCACTCTCACCGTAAAGCTGTTTCCACCATTCGGCGAAATAAACGCCGGAGGGCTCATAGGTGATGAGCATCTCGATGGATTTATTCTTGCGGAGCATGATGGTACGGTCGATGGCGTAAGCGTAACAATCGTTATCGACCACCAAGGTGTCCATTCGTGCGTCTGCGGCACCCTGCATCATGGCATCCAGATCAATTCCTGCAACGGCGATGGGGAGAAGACCCACGGCAGTCAGTACAGAGAAACGACCGCCTACATCGTCGGGTACAACGAAGGTTTCGTAGCCTTTTTCGGTAGCCAAGGCCTTGAGGGTACCTCTGGCCTTATCGGTGGTGACGAAGATGTGGTTTTTAGCTTCTTCCTCGCCGTATTTTTCCAAGATCAGCTTCTTGAAGATCCGGAAAGCGATGGCCGGTTCGGTGGTCGTACCGGATTTGGAAATGACGTTGATAGAGAAGTCACGGCCCTCGATGATCTGCATGATCTCGCTCAGATAGGTGGAGCTGATGTTGTTGCCGATGAAATAAATATCGGGGGTATCCTTCTTCATGTTGTTGTAGAGCGGGGATTTGATGAACTCAATCGCTGCTCTGGCGCCCAGATAACTTCCGCCGATACCGATGACCAAGAGAACTTCGGAGTTCTTTTGGATCTTAGCGGCCGCTTCTTTGATACGGACATATTCCTCCTTATCGTAGTTGAGGGGAAGATCCACCCAACCAACGAAATCGTTTCCGGCGCCCTTTTTGTTGTGCAACATATTATGGGCGACTTCCACATAAGGACGGAGATATTCCGGTTCATGTTCGCCGATGAATTTGCCGAGGTATTTTCTGTTGATTTTGACAGACATGGTTTCAATTTTCTCCTATGAATTTTAAAATGGGATTACTTTATGATTATGATACCATAATTTACCCGGTTATTCAAGACTAAACTACGAAAAAATATTGAATTAAATGTAAAAATAAGTGTCCGAAAGTGACGGACGGTGTCTCTTCTTGAGTGATCAAGTGAACGGAGCCGAGGGGAGCACCATCCAAGGTGTAGTCGATAGACCCCAGTTTTTGTCCCGCTTCTACCGGGGCAGCCACCGCCTCGGGAAGGGTTATGGTGTAGGCAACGTTCTTTTCGGCTCCTTTTGGAACCAGAAAGGCGGGAGTCTCTGCCGGAACCGGTTGCACAGAGTCCTGCATCCCTTTAAGGACTCGAACCGGAGAGGGAAGAGGCGGTTCTTCTTGATATAAGCTGTATTGGCTGAATCCGAAATTCAGCAAGGCTTTGGCATCTTCAAAGCGTTGGTCGGAGGTCTCTCCGCCCAATACAACGGCGATCAAGGAGAGCCCTTCTCGGGTGGCGGTGGCAGAAAGACAGTATCCTGCCGTGGAGGTAAATCCGGTTTTTAACCCGGTGGCGCCATCGTAGAACCGCACCAATTTATTGGTATTGGAGAGGGTAAAAGCGCCGTTTCGGACGGTGTCCATCCAGATGGTTGTATACTTTTGGATCTCTGCGTGTTTCATTAATTCACGGCTCATGATCGCAATATCCCGGGCGGTGGTGTAGTGGTCCTCGATATCCAATCCGGTACAACTATTGAAGTGGGTACCGGTCATTCCTAACTCAGCGGCCCGTTTGTTCATTCCTTCAATAAAAGCGGCGTTGCTGCCGGAAAGAGCTTCTGCCATAGCGACGCAGCAGTCGTTGGCGGAGACGACGGCAATACATTTGACCATCTCATCTACCGTCATGGTTTCGCCTTCCTTCAGGTAGACCTGGCTGCCACCCATCCCGGCAGATTCGGCTGAGACAGTGATCGGAGTATCCCATTGGAGCCGTCCCTCTTCCAATGCTTCCATAATCAAAAGTAAGGTCATGATCTTGGTGACCGAGGCCGGCGGCCGCTGCTCCTCTACATTTTTTTCAAAAAGGACGGTTCCGGTGGTTTGATCCATTAAAATGGCCGAAGGAACTGAAACCTCAGGACCGCCATCTGCAGTGGTGGAAAAACAACATATTGTGGTTATTAAGAGAACTATAATAATAAATGTAGAAAACTTCTTCATGGGTTACCTCCTTGTTCTGTCAGTCTAAATATATGCCGGGAAGCAATCGGAAAGAAGAAAAGCACACAAAAAGAAAAGGGAAGAAGACATTTTTTTAAAAAGCCACAAAGTGTTGTATTTTAACAACATTAGGTTATGCCCTTTGAGACGATTATTTGTTATAATTAAGCTGCTTGTATATTATTTAAATATATTAAGGCAGTTTTTCATGTAAGGAGTGAAAGTTTGTATGAAACAAAACATGAAGCACTTGGTATCTTTCATCGCATTAATTGTGATGTTGGTATCGCTTTTCTCTGCCTGGGTGATTCCTGCCGCCGCAGCAAAGGTCGATTACGACTCCATGCTGAATCAGGCGCTGGTAGTCAATCCGGAGTGGAAAAATGTGCGCGAAGGCGCGGATATTGAGTATGTATTCCGCGGTAAGAAGATCGAGGAAACCTTCAATAAGAAGTTCCACTTTGCTTCTTTTGCCGATGCCACAGCGTTTATTAAGGCAAATAATCGGAAAAATCCTATTATTCTGCTTTGCGCCGGTACCTATACGGAAAAGATGGATGTTATTGGCAATCTGACCATTCTGGGTCCCAATGCCGGTATGAATCCCAATGATCCGACCAAGAATCCCAAAGAGGCTTGGAAATTAAAAACCGATCGCAGTGCTGAAGCGGTGATCAAGAATAGTTTTGTCGTCAGACTGGCTGCCGGCAATGCCAACTTGACCATTGACGGTCTGCGCTTTGAGGACGGCGGCGCAGTGGTAGATACCCAGCGCACAAGCGGTGCCTCTACTTTGACCGTTAAAAACTCTGTTTTTGATAATGCAGGTAACTTGGATATTTCCAATCGGTATGCGTTGTATCTGCGTTCTTCCGGTCATGCCAGAACGGTTTATCTGGAGAATTTGTACGTTACAAACATGAATAAAAATAAGCCTGCAAAGGTCACGACTTATGATCTGAGCGAAAACGCACCGGATCTTTCCTTTATTGCGCCCTTCTTTGCAAAGCTTTTTGTTAATAATATTGCTTATATTAACAACCGTAACGGTCTGATCACGCATAGCTGGTTTGCAAAGGGTGTTTCTCCTGTTGTTGAAGTGACAAACTCCTGCTTCTATAACAAGAGCAGCGGTCAGGCTAAGAGTTATATCATTTCCATGGACAATGAGGCCTATGATTATGACTTTACTTATGCCCCCAGCACTTCTTCTGCAATGGGTACCGACGCTAATCCTTATAATAAGGATCTGGCGATCTCTGCTGCAACGGACCGTCCGTCCGCTTCCTTGAAGGTGCACAACAACGTCTTCTATCAAGCGTCCGGTAAAAACGGCGTGATCCATTATGAGTTCGTTAACGCCAACTCTGTTGTTGATATTCAGAACAACTACGTTTATGCAGATGATAACAATGCAAATAACGGCTCCTCTATCCTGGATGCTGAGTTCGTGCACAACTCTTCCGGTGTTAACCAGACCTCTTGTATGGTGGTGAAGAATAACCGGTTGATCGGTGCTTATAAGGTTCCGGATCTGCGTGATTCCAACGAAGAAACCTACATTGATATGAGCGACAACTATTTTGCAACCTCTGCCGGTCAAGTCGTTTCAAAGCCGATCTTTTCTTCAGAGGAAAATCAGCGCTTGATCCGGAAAAGCTTCTGGATCAATGAAGCAATGAACAAGACCGGCGAAGGCTGGAAAATGACCGTAAAAGACTGGTTGTTGGCTTGGGTGGACGATTTTAATTACAACGTCGATCTGATCACCTATAAATCTTTGGATCTTGGCGGTAAGAATTATAGCTTTGCAGCTCCGGCCGGCTACACCGTTACTTTGTACAGAACGGCAAAGGTTTCCGAAGACGGCGTGGTCCTCTATGCCGATCCTTCCACGAAGATCCCCAATAATGAATTAACCGATATTCTTTTGGGCAATGATCCGTATAATGCCAGAACCATTTATGCGCAGGTTACCAAAAACGGTGATTCCTCTTTCGCTCCTTTCTATACAATCAATATTGAAAATATGGGCTCCATGGATCAGTTGGAGAGCTTTGATAAAGCATTCCCCTCTAACTATTTCCTCTATAAGGCGGAGCTGGCCGGTATTAAATCCGGTACGGTGATCCCCTATAAGTGGCAGGGTAAGATCTATAAATTCGTTGCAGATAAGAATATCTTCTCCGATGTCAAAGAGATTTTTGACTATGCCACTTCCAAGAAGATTGAATCTCCCGCCATTTTGTTCCCCTGCGGAATCTATGATGAGGAAGTTCTTCTGTATGGTTCCTGTACCGTGATGGGTGAGCAAGCCGGCATCAATCCCAATAAGGCGGTGGTTGATTCCATCACCAAAGAGAATATTGCCGATTCTGCTTGGATCTTGAACCCCTTGCGTAATCAATCTCAGGAATCCGAGTTCCAGAAAGTCATTCGTGTTGTCCCCGATATTCACGACTATATCATTACCATTGACGGTATCAAGATGGGCACAAATTGTTCCTATATTGATGATAGCGATCGTACCGGCGAAAGCGTAACGATCGTGAAGAACGTTTATGCGCTGAATCCGGGCGGCGGTATTGACGGCAAGGGTGCTGTTAATAAATACGTCTTTAACTTCAACAGAACAAGCACGACTGACCGCAATCATTTCTATATTTATGATAGCCGTATTGAGGAACTGGATGCAAAGGTTGCGTTTGGTCCGGTAGTCGAGAAGTTTATCGTTGACGGCCTGTATTTTGGTAAGTGTAAAAATCTGGCTCAGTTTACCGATACGACTTTCCACTCCCGTGATATCCCCAACCCCTATTACTCCATTACCAACAGTTACTTCCATGCAAACCACACCATGGGTAAGACCTACATTGTCAACTTCAAGGATAACGTGGGTGATCTGAACGTTAAAACGAATATTGTGTACAACATCGACAACAATATCTTCTTCAACGGTCTGACGCCCGGCCGTGGTTTCCAGATCAATTTTACCGGTAACAACATGAAGCTAAACTTCACCAACAATACGTTGGTGCAGGAAGGCGACTCGGATACGCTCTTTGTTTCCACCACGTCCAGCTCTCGTTTTGCTGGCTGTAAAAACCAGAATGTTTCCGATATGATGAACATCAAAGGAAACCGTCTGATCGGTAAAAACTGTCTGCCTTGTACCGGCGGTACCGGTGAAGGTACCATGTTTGACTGGTCCGGTAACTACTTCTCCGGAAGCTATGCCGGCGACGCTCTGATGCCAGATGGCGCTCTGCGTTGGGGCAGCATGAATGACGCTACATATTCTATCGAAGAGCAGAAGCGTGTGAAGATCGACTATACCTTCCTGGATTGGGATATGACGGTACGCTCCGATCAGGTGATCACTCCGGAAGCTAAGTATGCTGTTCTGGGTAAGGGCACTTTGAAAGAGGTCGGCGGACAGACCGTTTACACGGATACCGTTCCCGCCGATCAGAAGACCTACGATATCCCCTTCGTACCCGGTGATTATTCCACCTTGAAGATTTATTCTGATGACTTGTATACCAACCAGGTTCATCGGTTGGATCTTTTGAATGCAGAGAATGTGTTCTATGCAGTGGTTGCTTCTAACGACAATTCTGTTCAGAAGCATATTAAGATCGTGATCAACCGTACCTTGAATACAGAGAATGAACTGTATTATATGGACGGCTTCATGATCAATAGCGATAATAAGACGATTACGGCTTACGTTGATCTTAATGCAGAGAATTATGAATATGATTTCGCAAACGCCGCAATCGAAGCTTCCGTCGGTGCAACCTATGCACTGTACAGCGATGCATCTTGCCCCGAGAATAAGAAGGTTTCCCGTCCCCTGATGTTTGAGACCGAAACCTATTACTTCAAGATCACAAGCGAAAACGGTAAAAAGACCACGATCTATAGCTTGAAGTTCAAGGATGTCAAGAACGTAGATCCTGCAAAAGAAACCCTTGCAGTGATTACTCACGTTAACGGCATGAACAGAGTGGATAACACTACTTTTGAAACAAAAGTAGCGAACTCTGTTACTTCCGTTGACTTTATCCCGTATGCACATATCGGCGGTTCTATCGTTGTTTATGATGGTAACAGCAAATTGAAGATGAATACCGATGGTTCCTATACTGCAAATGTTCCCGGAACGTCCGGTAAGACGTTGCGTGCTGTTGTAACCTCCGGCGATGGCAAGAAGACCGCAGAGTATAAATTGGTGGTGAAGAAGGTCAAAGGCAGCGAGAGTGCATTGCTGGAGATCGAAGGCGCTTCCAAGAAGGAAAATACTTATCTTTTGAATATCGGTGCGAAGGATGCCGTTATTCTGAAGGCTAAGGTTTCTGCCGGTGCTACGTATCAGGTTTACAGCGATTATACTTGCAAGACTCCCTGTGCGAACAACCTGATCCAGGTTCAAAAAGACGGTGTTTATCGTGACGTATTCTTCGTCTACGTTAAAGTGACTTCCGAAGACGGAAAATCCAGCACGGTCAGCAAGGTGACTGTTCAGTCCATTGCCGCCGGAATTTTGAAGGCAGATCTGATCGGTACGATCGGTAAGACGGAGTATAAGGGCAATACGACAGGAGATAGAGAATATACCCTGTATCTGCCCACCGGTTCCGATAAAGTCGCACTGAAGGGCGCAGTGATCCGTGATACGACCGATGCCTACGGTAAGGTTCAAAAGGATACCGTTGTTGCTGAAATGACCTTCTATGCAGATCGTAATAAGACGATCGCTATTGATGACGTTATCTTGAAACAGAAGGTTACCAAGGTTTACGCCGTTATGGATACGGCGACCTATACCAACGTGATAGACGGCGTGAAATACACGACGGTGGTTCCTGCCTTTGACGGTGTTATCAATATTATTTCGGATCGCTCTGTGGTGAACTACACCGATGCATCCGTCTACAGCAATAGCTGGGTTAAGGAATACGTTGATTACCTCAATAATGGTAAGTATGCGATCTTTACTGGTGATGACGCCGGTAAACTGAATGTTTATAATAAGATTACCCGTTATGAAATTGCAGCAGTTGCCAGCCGTGTGCTTGGCTTGGATACCAGCAAATATACCGATGGCAATACGAAACTGAATTATTCTGATTCGATTGCTGAATGGGCTTTGCCGTATGTCCGTGCTGTGACCTCCAACGGAATTATGAACGGTAATCTGGAGGGCGATAAGTATTACTTCAGCGGTAATGCTAACGCTACCCGTGAGCAGGTAATCAAGGTGTTGGTTGGCGTTTGCATGATCAACGACGGTATTACTTTAGATGCTCCCGCCTACTATGCAAGCAAGAAGGCTACCTTGGATGCTGCCTTTAATGCATACGGATTTGCCGATGTTGCAAAGGTTGCTGAGTGGGCTTCCCCGTATGTACGCCTTGCTGTGGCAGAGTACAAGATGATCGGTGGCTCCGATGATGGTGGTAAACTGAACCTCAATCCCAAGAAGGATATCACCAGAGCAGAAGTTACCAAGATGATCGCCGTTTATTACGGATATTAATCAAATAAAACCCGCCCGGTGTATTCACCGGGCGGGTTTCTTTATCGGAAGTAGTAGCAGAAGAATGAGCGATAGGAGGAAGAGAAGCCAAAACGGATTTGCTTTTTTTCCTTGGGTCACACGAAGAGTAATGACCCCGCAGTCGCCTTTGTTGTTGGATACCGTTAAGGTAGCGGTGCCCATGCTATTCGCTCGCAGAATGCCACTGTGTAGTCCCACTGTGGCCACGACGGTGTTGTCGGAATAATAGCAAAGCCCTTTTAAAACCGGCATTTTAGTGAACCCATCTTTTACGTAAAGCCATTTTCGTTCTCCTTTTTTTAGCACTACCTCTTTCTGACCTTGCAAAATGATTAAACCTTTACTGCCGATTGCAGCGTCAGTGACAGGTGCAAATAAGAATAAAAAACAAAGAAAGAAAATAAAGAAACGTTTCATATTTAAATTATAGTAATGGAGCTTAAAAAATATGAAAGAAGACTTGCAAATGAACGCCTGTTGTGATAAAATGATTGAGCGATGTGGAGATGTATCGAAGTGGTCGTAACGAGAACGATTCGAAATCGTTTTGTCCTTAGCCGGGCACGTGGGTTCGAATCCCACCATCTCCGCCAAAAAGAGACCCGCCCCTCACTTGTGAGAGGCGTTCCCCTTTTTGGCGGAGATCCACGGGATCGAACTTTTTTGCTGTGCAAAAAAGTTCGTTGAGCCAGCCGCCCGTCGATAACGGGCGGACTGGTGTGTCTCGAGCAGTGTACATTTTTCGCGATGCGCCGACCAGCGCCTCGAAAAATGGCACAGCGGAGAGTATCCCACTTCAATTAACCGCCCCTCACTTGTGAGAGGGCGGTTCTCTTTTGGCGGAGATCCACGGGATGGAACTTTTTTGCTGTGCAAAAAAGTTCGTTGAGGCATCCTCAAACCTGCGATAGGGTTTGAGGAATGACGTGTCTCGAGCACGAAGGTTTTGCCGTAACCGGCCGGGGCGGTCGGCAAAAACCGAGAGCACAGAGTATCCTACTTCAAGTAACCGCCCCTCACTTGTGAGAGGGCGGTTCTCTTTTGGCAGAGAGTATCCACCACCAATCATCATACCTGAGCACAGCGCAGAGTATCCCCAAAATTCAAAAGCTCATACCGTCAAGGTATGAGCTTTTCTAATAATTCCACTAAAAAGACTACACCGCAGGAAACAGCCGCAACAGTTAAAAGACTTTTTTCAAAATAAGCAAGTATCACTGCGGCGACGGTTGCAATCACCGCAGAAAGAACCGATGAGGTAGAGGAGAAGATGGCAGGAATTGTCATAACCGCAAGGACTGCAAAGGGAATGTAGTATAAAAAAGAAAGCAGAAATTGATTGTGGATCTTCTTTTTTATCAGCACTAAGGGGAGCATTCTTATTAGATATGTGACCCCTGCACAAACCAAGAGATAAAGGAAAAAGTTACTCATTTGCATCTTCATCTTCCTCCTTATCAATCGGCGCAAAATAGGCAAAAAGAAGACTTGCAACGCCTGCACATAGGATGACCTTAAATCCGCTCGGTACTTCCTTTAAAAAGGGAATATATGTGAATAAGCAACTTAGAACAACTGCCAGCAAAACGCAAAGAGCGGTTTTGCCGTTTTTCTTGATTTCCGGAGTGACGATGGCAATAAACATGCCGTAAATTGCAATGCCAAGAGCGGAAACAACGCTTTCGGGCAGAATATTACCGGCTCCTGCGCCAAGGAGGGTTCCGAGACTCCAGCCAAGATACGGCGTCAAAATAAGGCCGTATAGATACCGCCTTCCTAAAAGTCCTTGCTTTCCGGAGGCCACACCGAAAACTTCATCGGTGTTTACGAAGGAGATTAAGAAGCGGTCATAAAGATGAACATTGCTTCCCATCTTTTGCGATAGAGAGACGGACATCAATGCATATCTCAGATTGATCACGAGCTGGCTCACAGCCAGTTCGATGAGGGTACCGCCCATTGTTATAATGGGGACCGCCGCCAGCTGGCCTGCAGAAGTGACGTTGGTCATAGAGATCAAAAGCGCCTGAATAATGGAAAGTCCGCTTTCGGTTGCAAAAATACCAAAAGCAAAAGAGACGGAAAAATACCCCAGGCAAATGGGAATTCCGTCTTTTATTCCTTTTGAAAATTGATTGTTTTTCATAATTTCACCGCATACATTCTATCACAATAATCCACTAAGGTCAACAAAAATGGGGCTTTTAAGAATAAGAAAACAAAATATGAGCAGTCATTCGCCAAGGCAAATGACTGCTTTTTATTCTTGACAATTCAGGGGTGATGAATTATAATATACATCGTTATGGGCTCGTAGCTCAGCTGGGAGAGCGCCGCGTTCGCAATGCGGAGGTCGAGGGTTCGATCCCCTTCGAGTCCACCAAATAAAAACACCCCATTTTGGGGTGTTTTTATTTATGTTAAAATCAGAGGGGATCGAAGGGTCGGGAGTGAATGACTGCCCGGTGGGCAGTCAGAGCCGACCCCGGCCGCTCCGCAGAGGGGCGATCCCCTTCGAGTCCACCAAAAAAACGACTTGCAAAAGCAAGTCGTTTTTTAAATTAATATTCTTTTTTTTCGATCCGGTTGCGAATCTTTTGCATGGAAAGATCCAATTGCGTGATCTGGTCGGCGCATGCCTTGAGTTCTTGGGCGATCTCTTCTGCGTCCTCCAGGTCGTCGGTTTTATACTTCATTTTATGTTCCAGACTGGCCCAGAAATCCATAGCAATGGTGCGGAGCTGGATCTCTACGTGCATCATACGTTTTTCTTTAGCAAGGAAAATCGGTACTTTTACGATGAGATGCAGACTGCGGTAACCGGACTTCTTGGGGTTCTTTATGTAGTCCTTGACCCGTACCAGTTCAATATCGTCTTGCTTGAGGAGATATTCCGCCAATAAATAGACATCCTCCGGGAAGGCACAGATGACTCGTACACCGGCAATATCACGAATGTGTTTTTCAATGGACTCCATGGTCAGGGGGAGATCTTTGCGCCACAGTTTTTCGATAATGCTTTTGGGATGTTTGAGACGGCATTTGATGGTCTCGATGGGATTGCGGTCATGGGTGACGTTTAGCCCTTCGTTCAGTACGTTAAATTTGGTTTCTACTTCCATCATGGCGCCCCGGTAGTAAGACATCAGGGTGCGAAATTCCTGCTCTTGCAGGAGCATTTTTGCTAAAGCTTCTGCCCGTTCTAAGTCTTTGGACTGGATATTGGTGAACTGCATATGGATCAACCTCTTTTCTAATTTTAGTTTACCATAATTTTGATAAAAAAGCGAGACCTTCCTATGAATAAACCGTAAAGAATTATCGGAGATGGTTGGATAAATAGGGTGATATTGTAAAAAAATCCGTGAAGTTCACTATTTAATAACGTTATTTTTGAGATAACGTCATCCAAAAAAGAGAAAAAACGAATGCCCATTGCAAAGAAGAAATTTTTTCGATATAATGATACTATAAATTTAAAAGGAGTGAAAGTCATGAAAAAGATCATCTGTAAATATGAGTACGATACCGAAAAGGCAGTCATCGTTCATAAGAATACGGTTGGTTTCTTCGGTGACCCTACCGGTTATGAAGAGACGCTGTATCAGACTGAAGACGGAAAGTATTTCATCTATGTCAATGGCGGCGCAGAGTCTCCCTACATAAAGGAAGATATCAAGCGGATCGCAAAGACGAAGATCGAAGAGTGGATCGCTGAGCGTTCCTAAAGTAAGAACCCCTACCTCTCGGTAGGGGTTCTTTTTATTTAATCTTTCTGCATTCGTAATAGAACCGTTTATCGTGGGCATGACCCATGGAGAAGGTCTTGCGGGGGAGAGCGCCGTCCGCTTCCACAGTGGGGAAGAGCTCTTCTTTTCCCATCTCCGGCAGAATAAAACCGATGGTGTTTGCCTGCATCGACAACTGATCCACAATATCTGTACCGTGGATGTAATCAATCTCTGCCTCGTTTTTAGATAAATAATCATCCAAGGCATTTTGCAGAGTTCCGACGGCCAGTTTTGCCGTTTCCTTAGCAAAGGACCAAGTGGTGTGAACTCCCTGAAGCACGACTTCGATCTTTTGGGGATGTGCAGTTCCTTCTTCTAAGCCGACGGCTTTTAAGGCGTTCATCAGGTGTTCGGGATTTAGATGGGTGAGGATGCGGTGGATGGGCTCAAATTCCAGGGCGGGACTATGGATATTGACCAACTCTACCAGACAGTACCGGGCAGGATGGTTGAGCGCATCATCGCCCAATTCTTCTTTGATCTTTTCGTAGCAGGCTTTGGCGGTGGCCAGGGAATGGTTGCCGTCCCCCATGGCGTAGAGCAGGGGCGACTCTTCTTCACCTGCCAGGTTTGCCAAACTTTGGAGAATGGGAGCGGTTTGCTCTTGGCTGATGGCATAACCGCTGAGATGTCCGCCGTTTTCCATCAGTTCAAAATCATAGACTTTATTGAATTCATGCCGTTTTGCGTCTAATGCTTCGATGACTGTAAAGTCAGGATCGTCGATCAGCACCATGATGTGAGGCATTTCGATACTGGCATTTTGGCGGATACGAATACGGGGCGGAAGCCGTTCTTCAACCGTACCTTCGGTAGCACGGCAAAGAGATTTTGCTCCCTTATGATAATCATAACACTCCAGATCCATGGCGCCAATCAACCCTTGACGGACCTTTCCGTCCGCCTGGGTTCGTTTGCAATAAACCAGGGAGTTGGGGAGGGTACGGAAGATGTTCCCCTCCAGATATTGATCCATTGTTCGATTGATCTCTTCGGGATCTGCATGATCCAGATCCACTTCCGGGAGCATGATCTTGATGGCGGAAGGCGCATCTCCGATGAATTTGCGAACCCGATCCCAGTATTCCGGTTGACTGGTATACTGGTCGCAAGCCACAACGCTCCATTTTTTCTTGTCTACGTGACGAGGAATCAAAATGTCTGTCGGCTGAAAACCGATTTCGTTCATGTTCATAAAAACTCCTTATTTCAAAAAGGCATGGAATGCCCGAATGGTTTCGTAAATATCCGCCTTGGAAGCGATCTCAAAGGGGGCGTGCATGGAAAGGAGACCAATGCCGATATCGACGGTATCAATATTGCGGTTTGCCATATATTTTGCGACAGTTCCGCCGCCACCGGCATCCACGGCACCCAAAAGGCCGGTCTGCCAACGAATGCCGTTGGCGTCAAAGAGACGGGTGAAGAAACTCATGGTTTCGGCAGAAGCATCGGAAGTACTGCTTTTCCCACGGGCGCCGGTATATTTTGTGATACAGGGTCCATGGCTTAACCGACAGCAGTTTTGCGCTTCGGTGGGAGCAGGGTAGAGCGGATCCAATGCCGCATTGACGTCGGCGGAGAGGCACTTGGATTGATAGCACAGTTCCGGCAAGGATACGCCCGGAGCGATCCGGCCAAAGACCAATTCCATAAACTGGCTTTGCATACCGCCAACTCCGTCGGAGCCGATCTCTTCTTTGTCTACCAATGCTACCAAGGCGGTTTTTTCGGGATTTTCCGTCTGCATCAAAGCCTCAAAAGCGGTGTAGGCACAGATGCGGTCATCATGTCCGTAAGCACCGATCAAACTTTTATCAAAGCCCAGTTCTGCCGGATCAAATTTGGGAACTAAGGTCAATTCGGCAGAAATGAAATCTTTTTCTGTCATGCCGTACTTTTCATTGAGAATTTTGAGCACCGCACTTTTGACCTTTTCCTGGTCAGCGGTCATATCAGGCATGGTGCCGGCAATGACCCGAAGACTTTCGCCTTCCACTACTTTGGAGGCGCTTTTTTCCATCTGCTCATGGGAGAGGTGGATCAAAAGCTCAGAGATGGTAAAGGTATAGTCGTTGCCGGAAAGATCGACGGTGGTACCGTCAGAAAGAACGACGACCCCTTCCAAAGCCAAGGGAATGGTGGTCCATTGATACTTTTTGATCCCGCCGTAATAATGCGTCTTCAAGAGAGCCAGTCCCTCGGATTCATAGAGCGGACAAGGTTTGAGATCAATACGGGGAGAGTCGATATGGGCGGCTGCGATGTGAAGCCCCTTCTCCGCCGGGAGACGTCCCATGATGCCGAGGAAGATACTTCTGCCCCGGTTGACGATATAAAATTTATCTCCGCTTTTTAAGTTGGCACCTTTTTCCAAAGGCTTGAACCCCTGTTCTTCGGCTCGCTTTTGAAAATAAGCTACACAGGTGCGTTCCGTCTTGCACCGAGTCATAAAGTCGATATAGCCCTCGGCAGTCTTAAAGATTGCCGGGATCTCTTCGGTGTTCTCATAGATGCTTTGGGTTTTATAGAATAAACTCATGGTTGCAACATCTCCTTGTATTGTTGATGGTATTTATTGACCTTTTTAATATAATCGTTGGTTTCCTGATAGGGGGTGTTCTTAATGTGAATTCCATCCTCTGAAAAACGGCTGTCTTTCAGCCATTTAAGGACGTTCCCACGGCCGGCGTTATAGGCGGCGAGGACAGTGTCCTGATCTTGAAATTCTTCTGTGAAAATGGAGAGGATCAGGCATCCGTAACGGATGTTGATCTCCGGATCGTAGAGATCTTCAATCGAATAAGAGGCGCCCTTTCCCTCACGGAGCATCGCCCATTCCAGCGTGGATTCGGTGATCTGCATTAATCCGTAGGCGTCTCGATGGGACTGTGCCTGCGGATCGAAATTGCTTTCGGTTTTTATTACAGCAAAAACCAAAGCAGGATCCAGACCGTATTGCTCGGCATAACGGTGAACTTGGTTTTTATAGTCCAAATGCAAGGCCGGGGTGACTTTAAAGTGAGGGCGCATCCAAATCAAAAACGCCGTCAACAGCAATAATCCTCCCAACCATAAAGCAAAAGCCTTATAATGCCGGGTCATAGATGGTATTTAAAAGCGCCGCGGTCTTTTTAGTCAGTACGGAGAGATCTCCGTCGTTGATCAGGACGTAGTCGCTTTTCTGGATATAATAGTCTGCCGGATGCTGACTGGAAAGCCGTTTTTCGGCTTCCTCTTCGGTGAGGTGATCCCGATCCATGATGCGGTGTAATGCTTCTGTGGGAGCGGTAATGACCGAAAGAATCTTATCACAGTCCCGATCCAGACCGCTTTCAAATAGGAGAGGCGCATCCAAGACGATGGGCTCGTTTTTATGCTCCTTTAATTTTTGGCGAATGTGGGTCAGGATAAAGGGCATAACGGTCTCGTTGAGTGCGCTTAAAGCCTTCGGATTTCCCATGGTCTTTTGACGCAAGAGCGGGCGATTTAGCGTTCCGTCTTGAACCACTTCCTCTCCAAAGACGTCGGCCAAAGCGGAAAGGACCCGTGCGTCCTGATAGACCTCTTCATGGACCAGGCGGTCGCAATCCAAGTGGTAAAATCCATTTTCTTTTAGTATGGCGGCGACGGTGCTTTTTCCGGCACCGCTAAAGCCGGTCAGTCCTAAGATCATAGCATCACAGCCTTTCAGCAGGAATGATTTGGAAAGAGGCCGCCCGAAGAAGGCGGTTACGAACGGCAAGGCCTACGCCGTCCTCATCGGGGTACATGGCATAGATCTTTTTACAGCCGAGGGTGTCAAAATGGCGCAGTGCCTCGAAAAGTGCCTTGGATTGGGAAAGAGGATCCTTCTCCGAACCAAAGGAAAGGACATGGGGAAAGCGATCCAGATATTCGTCAAAAGCCAAGACCCAGCTATCTTCATCTAATCTTTTTTGAATGGCGGCACAGACCTCATCTGCCGTTCCGGTAACGATGACCATCGGCGCTTTGGGGGCGTAATGACGGTGCAGCATCCCGGGGGAAGAGACCTTTTGGCCTTCTTTGACCGGGGCCAGGATGGCAGGGTCTAATTCGACGGAAAACCCGGCTTGCTCCAGCATGGGAACGGTAATTCCGCCGGGACGCAATAACTTCAGGCGTCGTCCGCCCATGGGGGCGAGGACGGTACTTTCCAGCCCGATGGAGCAACGACCGCCGTCGATGATGGCGGCGATCTTTCCGGAAAGGTCTTCCGTACAATGATCCAAACAAGTGGGGGAGGGGCGTCCGGATAAATTGGCGCTGGGGGCCACGATGGGAACGCCGGCTTCTTGGATCAGCGCTCGGGCTACGGGGTGATCGGGGCAGCGAACTGCCACTGTTTCCAATCCGGCGGATACAATGTCGGGAATCTTTTTTCCTCTGGGTACCACCACCGTTAAGGGGCCGGGCCAAAAGCGTTCTGCCAGTTCCCGGATCTCTTCCGGCATGGCATCGGTCACCAGATCCAGCATGGTCCAGTCACTGATATGTGCAATCAAAGGATTATTTGCCGGTCTGTTTTTAACGGCGAAAATTTTGGCTACTGCCTCCGGATCCAAGGCATTGGCGCCCAGTCCGTAGACGGTTTCGGTTGGAAAGCAGACCAATTCGCCCTGCCGAAGCAACGCACCGCATTGGCACAGCTCCTCGGAGGAGGCGGTAAAGATCTTTGTATCCATTAGTTTTGTGTCCCTTTCAATTTTTCTGCCTGGTCGCTGGTGACCAAAGCGTCGATCAGTTCGTCCAGATCGCCGTTGAGTACCTGTTCCAGTTTATAAAGGGTCAGTCCGATACGGTGATCGGTTACCCGACCCTGAGGATAGTTATAGGTGCGGATCCGTTCACTGCGGTCTCCGGTTCCCACTTGGTTTTTACGTTCACTGGCCAATGCCGCCTCCTGCTTTTCCCGTTCAATATCTGCCAGACGGGAACGCAGGATCTTTAAGGCCCGTTCTTTATTCTTATGCTGACTGCGCTCGTCCTGACATTCTACCACTAAGCCGGTGGGGAGATGGGTTACCCGGATGGCGCTTTCGGTCTTGTTTACATGCTGTCCGCCGGCACCGCTGGATCGGAAGGTGTCGATCTGCAGATCTGCCGGATTGATCTCGAAATCCACTTCCTCCATTTCCGGCAGTACGGCGACCGTTGCCGTAGAGGTGTGGATCCGTCCGCCGCTCTCCGTTTCGGGAACACGCTGGACCCGATGGACACCGCTTTCAAATTTGTATCGAGAAAACGCCCCTTCGCCGTTGATGGAAAAGGCAATTTCTTTGATTCCGCCCAACTCCGTATCGTTCAGGCTAAGAATTTCATAGCGAAAACCTTTGGCATCGGCGTGCATGGTATACATCCGGAAGAGGGTGGCTGCAAAAAGCATCCCTTCCTCACCGCCGGCACCGCCCCGGATTTCAATAATGACGTTTTTATCATCTCTCTCATCCCGGGGAAGGAGCAAGATCTTTAATTCTTCTGTACATGCTTCCAAAGCGGTTTTATTCTCTTTATATTCCAGCTCCGCCAACTCTCTGAGTTCCGGATCGGCGTTCTCTTTCAGCATGGCTTCCGCTTCCCGGAAATGGTTTTCATATAATTGATATTCCCGGAACTTTTCCACCACCGGAGTTAACTGCTTATATTCTTTCATCAGCGTTTTATAGCGTTCTTGATCGCTGACAACGGTGGGATCAGAGAGTTGAAGATTGATCTCGTCGTACCGTTCAGCGATCAATTGCAATTTATTGATCATCTGATTCACGCTCGATTCTTTTGATGTTTTTTTCGATATTTTTACGGGGTGCCATGATCTCGTGGCCGCATCCGGCACAGCGGATCTTGAAGTCCATCCCGATCCGCAGGACTTCAAAGCGGTTGCATCCGCAGGGATGCTGTTTTTTCATGATTAAAATATCCGAAAGCCGAACATCCATTGCCTACCCCTCCTGAAAACGAAATTTTCCTTTATATAGTATATCAAAAATCACCGCTTTTTTCAACTGTGACTTTGCCAAAATAAGTTATAGATTTCCCTGTGGTTTCATATATATTTAACCAAGAAACGGTTTGAAAGGAATAGAATGAAATGCTAAAGGAAGGATACCGTCCGGAAGGGACGGAACGAATGGAAGAACGGCTGTATTTAGAGACGGAGCAGGGACTGAATCGGGCAAGAGAAGAGGGGGTCATCCTGCAAGCAAGATGCACCCTTTGCGATAGCGGTCACAACTTATATGTAGATCTGGGCTCTATGAGCGGATATATTCCACGGGAAGAAACAGCCATTGGGATCCGGGAGGGGACGGTCAAGGACGTGGCCATCATTACCCGGGTCAATAAAATGGTCAGCTTCGTGGTGAAAGGTTTTATGACGGTGGGGAATCGCCGCATGGCACTTTTGTCTCGCCGTGAAGCCCAGGAACGGTGCCTGGAACATTTATTGGACACCCTGAAGCCGGGAATGGTGGTGGACGCTCGGGTGACCCATCTGGAACAATTTGGTGCATTTGTGGATCTGGGCTGCGGTATTATTTCGATGATCCCGATTGACCGCATCTCGGTGTCTCGTATTCGCCATCCGGATCATCGCTTTGTCTGCGGAATGCATATCAAAGCATTGGTGTTGCAAGTGGATCCGGAGAACCAACGGTTCCTGTTGTCTCATAAAGAACTCTTGGGAACGTGGGAAGAAAACGTCCGTCAGTTTGAAGCCGGGCAGACGGTGGGCGGGATTATCCGCAGTGTGGAGAACTACGGGATCTTTGTGGAACTGGCACCCAATCTGGCCGGTCTTGCAGAATTGACAGAGCAAGCGGAAGTGGATCGGTACGTAGGCGTATATATTAAAAGTATTTTGCCGGAAAAGATGAAGGTGAAGTTGGCAATCGTGGATATCGGAGACCCCATTGCCAAGCCCACGCCGTTTACATACTTTTTTAACGGCGATGCAATGGATCGCTGGATCTATTCACCTGCGGAGTGTGAGCGGGTGATAGAGGAAACGTTCGAATGAAAAGAAAAAGGCCACGCCGAATTTCGGCGTGGCCTGAATAATATCAAAATTATTCAGCGTCTTTTCTCTTAGCGAAGCAGTCGCTGCAATATACAGGACGATCCTCGGTGGGCTTGAAGGGCACCTTGCATTCAGCACCGCAATCAGCGCAAACAGCGTCATAGAAAGTCTTGGCGCCTCTGGCAGCGGTCTTGCGAGCGTCACGGCAGGCTTTGCATCTCTGGGGCTCGTTCTGGAAGCCTTTTTCAGCATAGAACTCCTGCTCACCGGCGGTGAATACAAATTCGTTGCCGCAATCTTTACAGATCAGTTTCTTGTCTTCGTACATGTTTTTTTCCTCTCTCGTGGTAAGAATATTTTTTCACCCGTAACGGAATTGAACCGTTCCCTCTGATAAATCAGCGCTCCGCCACAGAGCTTTGCGGGCATTCAACTATGATAATTTACTTCGGATCCGGCACAAGGCATTGGAAACGGATTTTTCCGAGATCTGAAGTATGGCAGCGATTTTTTTATAGGACAACCCATCCAGATAGAGGAAGAGGACCTGCTTTTCCAATTTAGAAAGCTTATTTTCCATTCCTGCAAGGACGTTATCCAACTGCTCTCGACGTATCACAACTTCCATGGGGGTATCATAGCTGAATAAAGTCGCCGATTCCAGTTCAACCGAACGATTGAGGGCGGCATGCTTTTGGGCTTTTGCCTCATTGATTGCAGATATGATATGGTTATGGATACAGGTTTTTGCATAGGGAAGAAAATCGGCGCATTTTTCGGAATCGTATCCCCGGATGGCTTTGTGCAATCCGATGCGGGCCTCCTGCAAAAGGTCATCTTTATCTCCGCCGATAATGAAATAGCGAGCAGACAGACGAAGCAACAGGGGAGTCCAGGCCAGGATGATTTCGTTCTGCGCTGCCGGGTCACCGCCCTTAGCTGCCGCTAAAAGCTCAGAAAAAGGGGTACTGGCTACGCACATTTTATAATCTCCTAACTTTCCGATTGAAGTAATTATATAGTAAAATATTTATATTGTCAATAATAAAATGAAAAATATTTTAAAAATTTTCGACAGTTTACGCTGATTTTGTATAAAACACTCAAAAATCACACTAAAATTTGTTTTGGACGTACTTTTTTAAAAAAACACTTGATTTTGGTGGGAAAGGGTGGTAAAATATTTAAGCAATTTGAAAAAATAAAGACAAGGAGGTGCATCCAATGCCCAATATCAAGTCTGCTAAGAAGAGAGTTCTGGTTACCGAGACTAAGACCCTGCAGAATAAAATCATGAAGAGCGAGCTGAAGACTCTGATCAAGAAGTTTGAAGCTGCTGTTGCGTCCGGTGATAAGGAAGCGGCTACCGAGGCTTATAAGGTTGCTGTTAAGAAGATTGACAAGGCTGTCGGAAAGAGTATTATTGCGAAAAATACCTCCAACAGAAAGAAGAGCAAGCTGACCATCAAGTTGAATAAGATGGGTGCTTAATTTCGTGTCATCGTATAAAGTCTCCGTCTGAGGACGGGGACTTTTTGCTTTAGAGGAGAATTAATGAAACGTCTATTTTATGCTTTTATGATAGTGGCCTTAATGTTGGGTCTTTGTTCTTGCAATACCTTTGAGGATACGCCGGAAACAGAAGCGGCTTTTGACGCATATGAATCGGCGGTGAAGCAAAGCATTGCGCATAAGAAAGGCTCCATGACGGTAGAAACCAAAAATAAGGATACCATTGAAGGTACCGAAAGTCTCGGTGTCATCGACTATGACTTTACCACCGATGAAAATGATAAGGTATCCTTTGAGCGTCGGGACTATACAGACGGTGCCTTAGTAGCGTCTTATTATGGCGACGGAGAAAAGGCTTATCAGATGGATCTGGAGACGGAAAAGTGGGTGGACGTAACGAAGGACAGCAAGGCGATGCTGGATCATAACTCCAATTATATGAATACCCTTTCTTTGTTCCGCATTGATAATCAGTTCCGTTACAGTAAGCATTTTTATGAATCCCTCACCATGACGGAAAAAGAGGGAAAAAAAGAAATTGTTTTTACCCTCAAAAGTAAAGCGGTTACCAAAATGTTTGAGTATTCCGATGAACGGGAGATCCGGCGGAATATGGCATCTCAGACCCGTACCTACTATGTGAATGAAACAGGCGATCTGGAAAAGATCGTGATAGATACGCTGCAGGACGTGGTCTATAAAGGAAAAGAAGGTCAATTGGCCAATACCATCACCGTCACCATGGATTACGAATAATAAAAAGCCCTCCTTGCGGAGGGCTTTTATCATTCTTCTGTTTCCTTGCTACGATACCGCAGGGCTTCGGTAACGTGTGCCAGTTCTAAGGCTTCCGATCCGGCTAAATCTGCGATGGTTCGGGCGACTTTTAATATGCGGTAATAGGCTCTGGCAGAGAGGTCCATTTTGTCAAAACTCTGTTGCAAGAGTTGCTCTGCTTCAGGGCTGAGAGGACAGTATTTTTTCACCAGGGGAGAGGTGAGGTCTGCATTTTTTGAGATGCCTTCCTCCCGATAGCGTTCCAATTGTAATTTACGGGCGGCAATAACTCGTTTGCGGATGGTCGCCGACGGCTCGCCCGGCGCCTTGGTACTGAGTTCTTCGTAGGAGACCGCCGGCACTTCAATATGCAGATCAATGCGGTCCAGCAAGGGCCCGGAGATCCGATGGCGATAGCGCTGAATCTCACCGGGAGAGCAGGTGCACTGCTTGGTGGGGTGCCCTAAATAACCACATTTGCAGGGATTCATGGCACAGACTAGCATGATATTACAGGGGTAGGTAACACTGCCCGTTGCCCGGGCGATGGTGATGACGTTATCCTCCAGGGGAGAACGCATGGAATCTAATACTTGGGGTGAAAATTCCGGCAGTTCGTCCAAGAAAAGGACGCCGTTGTGCGCCAGAGAGAGTTCTCCGGGCATGAGGTTTTGTCCGCCGCCGCAAAGGGCGACGTAAGTGGCGGTGTGGTGGGGACTGCGGAAGGGTCGGACACGGCGGATATCTCGATCCAAATGTCCGGCCACCGAGAAAATTTTTGTAGACTCCAATGCTTCCTCAAAAGTAAGGGGAGGAAGGATGGTGGGGAGCCGTTTGGCCAGCATACTTTTACCGCTTCCCGGAGGGCCCTCCATCAGCAAATTGTGTCCGCCAGCGGCCGCGATCTCCATGGCACGGCGGGGAATGAACTGCCCTTTTACGTCGGAGAAATCCACTTGAAAGTCTTCTTTCTCTTCGGCATAAAATTCTTTTGGAGTAAGGGGTGGAACAACACCGGGACGCTGAAGCAATTCCACCGCCTGACGGACGTCCAGAACGGGATAAAGATCCAATCCGTCCAAATATTGTACCTCCGGCGCATTGCCGGCAGGAATGATCAAGGCTCTCAGTCCCAGCTCACGGGCTTTGAGTGCCATGGGCAGAACCCCTTTGACCGGGCGGACTTCCCCTAAAAGGGAAAGCTCACCGATAAAGCCGATATCTTCAAAATCGCCGTTAATGTCTCCGTTGCAAGCTAAAAAACCCATCAGGATCGCCAGATCATAGACCGGACCTATTTTACGGGTATCTGCGGGAGCCAGATTTACGGTGATGCGTTTGGCCGGAAAATGAAATCCGGAGTTTTTCAAGGCACTTCGCACCCGTTCTTTGGACTCTTTGACGGCGGCATCCGGCAGACCGACGATCTCAAAAGCGGGCAGACCGCTGCTGACGTCCACCTCTACCGTTACCGGAAAGGCATCCAAGCCCAAAAGGCCGAAGGATAACATTCGTGAAACCATAAGATCAACTCCTAACTAAGAGGATTATAGCATTTTGATGAATAAAATGCAAATTTATTATGTTTTTTCTCCAAAATTCTTTTAAATCACCCTTTACACGAACTTAAATTCGTGTTAAAATAACTGTTGGTTAATAATTTATTTTATATAAGGAGGACATTATGGCAAGAAAAATGAAAACCATGGACGGTAACAACGCCGCGGCTCACGTATCTTATGCGTTTACCGACGTTGCGGGTATCTATCCCATCACTCCGTCCTCAGTAATGGCTGAAATGACTGATAAGTGGTCCGCAGAGGGCCGTGTCAACGTATTCGGTCAGCAGGTTAAGGTTGTTGAGATGCAGTCTGAGGCAGGTGCTGCCGGTACCGTGCACGGCTCTTTGGCCGCCGGTGCTCTGACCACCACCTATACCGCTTCTCAGGGTCTTCTGCTGATGATCCCGAATATGTACAAGATCGCAGGTGAGCAGCTGCCCGGCGTAATCCATTGTTCCGCCCGTGCACTGGCTTCCCACGCTCTGTCCATCTTCGGTGACCATTCCGACGTTATGGCTTGCCGTCAGACCGGTTTTGCTATGCTTTGCGCCGGCAACGTTCAGGAAGTTATGGACCTGGGTGCTGTAGCCCATCTGTCCGCTATTAAAGGCAAGGTTCCCTTCCTGCATTTCTTCGACGGTTTCCGTACCTCTCATGAGATCCAGAAGATCGAGATCTGGGACTATGAAGATCTGAAAGAACTTTTGGATATGGACGCTGTCAACGAGTTCCGTAAGAATGCTCTGAATCCTGAGCATCCCGTACTGCGTGGTTCCGCTCAGAACCCCGACGTGTTCTTCCAGGCTCGTGAGGCTTGCAATAAGTACTATGATGCTCTGCCCGCAGTTGTGGAAGAGTATATGGATAAGATCAATGCCAAGATCGGCACTGACTATAAGCCCTTCAACTACTACGGTGCTGCTGATGCTGAATCCGTCATCGTTGCTATGGGTTCTGTCTGCGATACCATCGAAGAGACCATTGATTACCTCAACGCAGGCGGCGCTAAGGTTGGTCTTGTAAAGGTTCGTCTGTATCGTCCCTGGTCCACCAAGCATCTCTTGGCTGTTCTGCCTAAGACTGTTCAGAAGATCGCTGTTCTGGATCGTACCAAGGAGCCCGGCGCTCTGGGTGAGCCTCTGTATCTGGACGTTGTTTCTGCTCTGGCAGACAGCGAATTCAAGAACGTGAAGGTCGTTGGCGGCCGTTACGGTCTGGGTTCCAAGGATACCACTCCCGGCTGCGTTGCTGCAGTTTACGAGAACCTGAAGGCTGCTGAGCCTAAGAATAACTTCACCATCGGCATCGTGGATGACGTGACCAACCTCTCTCTGGAGACTCTGGACATTCATACCGCTCCCGAAGGAACCATCTCCTGCAAGTTCTGGGGTCTGGGTTCCGACGGTACCGTTGGTGCGAATAAGAACTCCATCAAGATCATCGGTGACCACACCGATAAGTATGCTCAGGCTTACTTTGCATACGACTCCAAGAAGTCCGGCGGTGTTACCATCTCCCATCTGCGGTTTGGTGATACCCCCATCAAGTCCACCTACTTCATCTCCAAGGCAGACTTCGTGGCTTGCCATAACCCCTCCTATATCGATAAGTACGATATGGTTTCCGAGGTTAAGAAGGGCGGCTCCTTCCTGTTGAACTGCCCCTGGTCCATTGAAGAACTGGATGAGAAGCTTCCCGGCAACGTGAAGAAGTATCTGGCTGATAACGACATTAACTTCTATATCATCGACGGTATCAAGATCGGTCGTGAGATCGGTTTGGGCGGCCGTATCAATACTGTTCTGCAGTCCGCTTTCTTTAAGATCGCTCAGGTGATCCCCGAGGCTGAGGCTATTCAGTACATGAAGGACGCTGCTACCGCTTCTTACAGCAAGAAGGGTCAGCATATCGTTGACATGAACCACAAGGCCATCGAGGCCGGTGCCAACAGCGCCGTTAAGGTTGAAATTCCTGCTTCCTGGAAGAACGCTACTGCTGAGGCTGCTAAGGTTACCGTTGAGTGTGACCGCGCTGACCTGAAGGAGTACGTCGAGAATATCCTCGTTCCCATCAATGCTCAGAAGGGCGACAGCCTGCCTGTTTCCGCTTTCGAGAAGTACGTGGATGGTCATATGGAGCAGGGTGCTGCTGCATTCGAGAAGCGCGGTATCGCTGTGGACGTTCCCACCTGGATCCCCGAGAACTGTATCGAGTGTAACCAGTGCTCCTTGGTCTGCCCCCACGCTGTTATCCGTCCCTTCGTGCTGAATGCTGAAGAAGTGGCTAACGCTCCCGAAGGCATGAAGACCAAGAAGATGATGGGTAAGGGTCTGGATGCTCTGACCTTCACCATGGGCGTATCCGTTTTGGATTGTACCGGTTGCGGTAGCTGTGTTGCTATCTGCCCGGCTAAGGAAAAGGCTATCGTGATGAAGTCTCTGGATTCTCAGATCGGTGAGCAGAAGTACTTCAACTATAATTATAAGAAGGTTTCCGAGAAGCCCGAAGTCAACGAAGTATTCAAGGTTGAGACCGTGAAGGGTTCTCAGTTCAAGACTCCGTTGCTCGAGTACTCCGGCGCTTGCGCAGGCTGCGGCGAGACTCCTTACGCCAAGCTGATGACTCAGCTCTTCGGCGATCGGATGTATATCTCCAACGCTACCGGTTGCTCCTCCATCTGGGGCGGTTCTTCTCCCTCCACTCCGTACACCGTTGATAAGAACGGCCACGGGCCTGCTTGGGCAAACTCCCTCTTCGAGGATAACGCTGAGCACGGTCTGGGTATGTACCTGGGTGCTACTCAGCTGCGTGAGAAGGTTACTGCTGAGATCGAAGAATTGGATAGCTTCACCACCATCGAGAGCCTGAAGGCTGCCATCGCTGAGTGGAAGGCTACCTACAATGATACCAAGCTGAACACTGCTGCTACCAAGAAATTGGTTGCTGAGCTGGAGAAGGTTGATTGCTGCGAGAAGGGCAAGGCTGCTGCTGCCAGCATCCTGGCTCAGAAAGACTTCATCGCTAAGAAGTCCGTCTGGATCCTGGGCGGTGACGGCTGGGCTTACGATATCGGCTTCGGCGGTTTGGATCACGTGATCGCTTCCAATGAAGACGTTAACATCCTGGTCTTCGATACTGAGGTTTACTCCAATACCGGTGGTCAGGCTTCCAAGGCTACTCCTTCCGGTTCCATCGCACAGTTCGCTGCTGCCGGTAAGGTCACCAAGAAGAAGGATCTGGGCGCGATCGCTCGCTCCTATGGCTACGTTTACGTGGCTCAGGTCTCCATGGGTGCTGACTACAATCAGTGCGTCAAGGCCTTTGCTGAGGCAGAGGCATACAATGGTCCTTCCATCATCATCGCTTATGCTCCCTGTATCAACCACGGTATTAAGGGCGGCATGGGTACTTCCATGGAAGAGTCCAAGAAGGCTGTTCAGTCCGGTTACTGGCAGTTGTATCGCTACAATCCTGCCCTGGCTGAGGACGGCAAGAACCCCTTGACCTACGATTCCAAGGATCCCACCATCAATTATCGCGACTTCATCATGAACGAGGTTCGTTACAATGCTCTGAGCCGCGCTAATCCCGAAAGAGCTGAAGTTCTCTTTGCCGCCGGTGAAAAGGCTGCTACTGAGAAGAGAGAAAACCTCAAGAAGCTCGCCGAGATGTAATTTCTCAATTAAAAAGCCTACCCCTCGAGGCGCACTCCGTAAGGAAGTGCGCCTCAGTTTTATTCGCCTTGCGGCGAGTGATATTGCTTCGCAGTGGTATTATGCTTCGCATAGTGATATTGTCCTACGGACAGTTTTAGGGCGAATATAATATCACGAAAACCGCAAGGTTTTCATATCACTTTTGCCTTTTGGCAAAAATATCACTGCAAACGACAGTTTGCAATATAACTTAACCAACCGAAAAAGAAATTTTGTTTTTTTAGCAAGTATTTACCTTTCTCAAAGTATGTAACCCACTATGACACTTTCACAATTCTTGTGTAAAGTGTTATTTGTTTTGTAAGAATAAAAGCGGAGCGAGACAACTTCTTTATGAAGTGTCTCGCTCGGGGTAGGCTTTTTTTATGGTTCACGTATCACTCCGTCTTCGTAGAGTAATTCGCGTTTTTGCTCGATCATTTCTTGAGTAATGCCGTACTTTTGCAGTTCTTCTTTCGTGGCGTTAAGATAAAAGTGAGGGGCGTAGGGGCGGTCGTTGACCACAATGGCATAAGGCGAAGCGAATACGCGTGTGATGGTGACGGGATCACCGGAATAGAGGGCGTCCAGTTCTTCTTCGGTAAAGCATAACTCATCGAAAAGGTTTGGATAATCGTGCTGATAGAATTGAATATTCTTTTGGTTAAACGCTTCAATGGTTTTTCTCGGAATATCAAAGGCTTCGATAAATTCAAGCAAAAGTGGAATAGTGTCCGGTTCAGAAGATTTATAGACAGTCTGCTTACATTGATTGTCTCGATCTATAAGCCATTCTTGTACCTGATGCCCTTGCTGTTCCAGCAGAGTGATCAATTCACTTTCTATCATATAGAGTTTGGAAAGATAAGCGTAATGGTAGGCATGATTATCGTCGCCCCCCATCGCCTCGGGAGCGGGCACAGGGTCGTTAGGGACGGTCACGGTGTCATTTGGTATGGGGATGGGCTCCGTATTGGTAAAGAATCCGGATTGCCATATGCCAATGCCCACCATGATTAAGCAAAGGCAGGCGGCAGCTGCGCAGATGCGCAACACCATTCGTTTAGAAATTTTTTGTGTAGCGTCGAGGATAAAGCGGTCGTCGATCTCACCGAGGACATGGAGAAGTTGATGGTTAGTCACAGGGAAACACCTTCTTTCTCTAAGTAGATGCGGAGCTTTTCCCGGGTGCGAAATAGGGTAACGTTCACCTTGCTTTCGCTGATATGAAATTTTTTGGAAAGTTCTCGGGTAGACTCCATGTACCAATAGCGCCGGATGAATAATTTGCAGGCTTCCGTTGGAAGATCATCCAAAAAACGCTCCAATAGATCTTTAAATGCCAGGTCGTCGATAATTTTGTCCGGACTGTTAGCAGGAATACATTCTGCAAGCTCCTCCAATATTAAGGGAATCGTTCCACCTCCTCGTTTTTGCGCAGACTCCTTTTCATAGCGATTCAGAGAAAGGTTTCGGGTAATCTTGCCTAAAAATGCCTGTAAACGACGTGGATGCTTGGGAGGGATGGAATTCCACGTCCGAAGCCAGGTTTCACTGACGCATTCCTCTGCATCTTCATGGCTATGGAGGATATGGTAGGCTATAGAATGGCAGTAACGTCCGTATTTGGCATTTGTCGCCGTAATGGCGTTTTCTGATCGGTTCCAATATAATTGAATGATTTTTTGATCATCCATCTCTTACTCCCCCTTTCACCCTATAAGACCGGATCTACATCCATTTTATTACAGTATAACATATCTTTTTTGGTATGTCTTGCGTTTTTGCTTCGTATTGTGTATAATGAATTCATAAATCGAATGGAGGATCTATGATGGCTGAATGGTTAAACTTGAATTTCTATGCCTTTGATCGCAATATTTTGGAGTGGATGCATGGCTTAGCGGAGAATTACGGAGAGATCCTGACACCGTTGATGAAGTTTATCACCCTCATCGGCGAGAAAGGTCTTTGGATGTTCGCTCTGGCGGCAGTTTTGATGTGTTTCAGTAAGACCCGTAAGATCGGTGTTTGCTTGTTTGGCGCCGTCGCTTGCGGTGCTCTTATTACGAATATTGCCCTAAAAGATCAAGTAGCTCGACTTCGTCCCTTTGAGTGGTCTCCCGAGACCTACGGATCCTTTTGGCAGGCAGTCGGCGCTCCGGCAGAAGAGGGATTTTCTTTCCCCTCCGGTCACGTAACGGCGGCAATGGCTGGCATCACAGCTTTGACCCTGGCTTGGCGTAAAAAATGGATGCCCGTTAGTTTTCTGTACGTAATCGTTATGGCATTTTCCAGAAATTATTTGATGGCTCATTTTCCCACCGACGTAATTGCAGCTGTCCTTGTTGGTGCTATTTCCGGTATCGTGGCATGGTTTATTACCAAAGGGATCTACTACATCCTGGAAAAATATCCGGAGAATAAACTCTTTGCCTTTATTCGCAATTTTGATCTGATTAAGTTGAAAAAATAAAAAATACGGTAGGTTTAAGTGAACTGCCCCAAATTGTGCGGACAGTACAAAAATAGCCTAAATGGTAGTTATAATTAAATTTTAAGTAACAAACTGACTTCGTTTTTCAAGCGGGGTCAGTTTTGTTTTAAATTGAATGCGATGATTGTTGTAAAAATGA
>JAZQAE010000002.1:0-11949 GCA_045544995.1 Eubacteriales bacterium | reverse complement strand
AAGGTGTATGTGATACACCGAGCGGCGAGGTTTGGGATTAGCAAAAAACGTCATATAAAAAGAAAAAATCGCAGTTCTGCGATTTTTTCTTCCTTTTGGGATATGAAAACTTTTATAAATCTATATTTTTCTGTGTTCTTTTTTGCTTTTTGCGTTCCGGACTTTTTTTACATCCCCTTTTATATTGTCTTTTTAAAAATTCGTAGTATAATAAAAGAAAAAACGAAGGAATCATTGTAGATGCAAAAGCTTCGATCTTATTTACATCGGAATTATCATTGGGTCATCGCCGGCGTCATGTTTATCATGGTATTTTTCTATGGCGGCGTAACGAACAATCTTTCCAGCCTGCATATCGTCCCGGTGACCGAATATCTGGAGATCTCTCGTGCTGAATTCTCTATGCTGACCAGTTCTCGGATGGTAACCGCCATGATCAGTACCTTTGTTTCCGGTTTTTTGATCTCCAAATACGGTGCCCGTCTTTGCTCCGGACTGGGAATGGCGGCGGGAATGGTAGGTTATCTCCTTCTGGCGCAGATGAAGGTTCCTTTTATGCTGGTTCCTGCCAATGCACTTTTGGGGATCGGTTCCGGGCTCTGTTCTACCTCGGCGGCTGTTTTCGTTACCCGGGTGTGGTTTCACCGTCATGGCGGTACGGTATTAGGGGTGATCACCGCCGCCTCCGGCGTCGGCTCCAGCTTGATGTGCATCCTGCAGACGGCGGCAATGGAATCCACCTCTTTCCGAGGCTCTTACGTAGTCTGCGCCGCTGCTTGCGGCATTGGTGCTTTACTGGTCTTTTTATTCGTCCGTAATAAGCCCCAGGATATGGGTCTGCTACCGTTGGGTCACGGAGAACCCATCAAAGGCCGGCGCTCCACCAATAAAGACGTCGGGTTCCCCGGATATACCATGAAGGAACTTTGGAGACGCCCAGCCTTTTATTTGATCTTTTTGGCAACTGCGCTTTCTTCGATTTCCGTTTATATGGCATTTACCGTAATTCGTCCCTTTGTGGTGGACTGCGGATATACTGCGGCAGAGGCCAGCGGAATTCAAAGTTTTATGCTGCTCTTTTTGACGGCGGTCAAAATTCTTACCGGGTATTTGAATGACCATATCGGCGGACGGAAAGTTTTCTTGATCTGTTTGATTACCGGTGCCGTCAGTATGGGGATTTTGGCATGGACGGAAAATTATTATCTGATCCTCTTGGCCGTCTTTATCTATACCTGTTGCCTTCCGCTGACCACGCTGGCAGTCCCCTTTTTAGCCACCGATCTTTTTGGGTATCGGGCGCAGGCGGAATATACCGGTATTCTGCTTTCTCTGATCCAGATCACGGCGTTTATAGGAGAAGTTTTGACCAACGCCTTTTACGATCATTTCGGCTCCTATCACTTTTCCTTTTTCATCGGCGTTGCAACGGCGATGGCAACCATGCTGATCCTTTGGATCATGACCCGCTTGGAAAAGAAACAAATAAAAGAGTGATCGAAAGATCACTCTTTTTTATTGCAAGTTTTTTTATAATGTAGTAAAATAAAATGTAATGAACTTTTAAGAGGTAGATAATATGAGTGATACCATCTGCGCCATCTCCACTGCTCCGGCAACGGCAGCCCTTGGAGTCATCCGCATCAGCGGTCCAGAGGCCCTTTCGATTGCCGGCTCTGTTTTGAATCAATCCATCCCGGAAGCGGGAAAAACCTATCTCCGCCGGATCCAGTGGGACGGAGAGGTTTATGATGAGGCGGTGGTGTCTTTTTATCAAGGACCTCATTCCTATACGGGGGAAGATACGGTGGAGTTTTCCTGCCACGGCGGACTTTACGTCTTAAAAAGCGTGGTGGAATTGCTTCTTCGCCGGGGGTGCCGTCTGGCAGAGCCGGGCGAGTTTTCCAAACGGGCCTTTTTGAACGGGAAATTGGATCTCATTAAAGCCCAGGCGGTGATCGACCTGATCGAGGCCACCTCAAGGGCGGAGCAAAAAAATGCCCTCTCCCAGATGGAAGGACATCTCTCCAAAAAAATCACCGCTCTATACGAGCGATTGGTGGAACTAAATACCGCCCTTTTGGCCTACGTGGATTTCCCCGAAGAGGTGGACGCCCCGGAAGAGGATACCTTGGCAGAACTCAAAGCCATGGATGCCGTTCTTACCTCCCTTTTAAATGATTCCGATCGGGGACAGTTGATAAGGGAAGGTTTAAATATTGCTATCGTGGGTGCACCCAACGTGGGAAAAAGTACCTTGATGAACCAACTTTTAGGTTATGACCGCAGTATCGTTTCCTCCATTCCGGGTACCACCCGGGATACCGTCACCGAGGGGTGCCGGCTGGGCGATCTCAAATGTCACATCGCCGATACCGCCGGCATTCGTCAGACCGCCGATCCGGTGGAACGGCAGGGCATTGATATCGCCCGTCAACGGGCAGAGGAAGCCACGGTGGTCTTTACGGTCTTTGACGGCTCCCGTCCTTTGACCGAGGAGGATCAAGCCTTGGCAGAGCAATACGGCGGAGAACGCAATCTTGCCATCATCAACAAGGCGGATCTCCCGGTTTTAACAAACAAAGAGTATATTAAAGATAAGTTTATACATTGTGTAGAGATTTCTGCCCAAACCGGCAACGGATGCGATGCATTGGATCAATGGGTACGGACGCAGTTTTCTGTAGAGGATCTGGAGACGGACGGGCTTTTGACTTCGGTTCAGCAGACCCAGCGGTTATCTGCCGGTCAACGTCATATCCGTCGGGCGATCGAGTCGTTGGAGCAGGGTTTCACCCCGGACATGGCCTCTTTGGACATCACCGAAGCCGCCGCCGCCGTGGGCGAGGTAACGGGACAGACTGTCACTGATCAAATGATAGACCAAATTTTTTCAAGGTTTTGTGTCGGAAAATAAGCGGATCTTTTTGGTTATTTTCCTTTTTTCCGTTCTCGCCGTATCAACATACGCCTTCGTCCGGAAAAAAAGAAAAATAGCTCAAAAATCTCTCGCTGATTAAAAAACAGATCTTTTTATTTCATTCAAAACAAAAGGAATATTATGGAAAAATACTTTATTGAAGATTTAGATATTGCGGTGATTGGTGCCGGTCATGCCGGCATCGAGGCCGGACTGGCTGCCGCCCGGCTGGGATGCCGGGTTGGCGTCTTTACCATTTGCCTGGATGCGGTGGGCAATATGCCCTGCAACCCTTCCATCGGCGGAACGGCTAAAGGACATCTGGTTTGCGAGATCGACGCTCTGGGCGGAGAGATAGGCAAGGCGGCGGACGCCACTTTCCTGCAAAGCCGGATGCTCAATTTGGGAAAAGGGCCGGCAGTCCATTCCCTGCGTGTCCAATCTGACCGCAGAGAATACACCAAGTATATGAAACACGCCTTGGAACAGCAGGAAAATCTGCAACTCATCCAAGGTGAGATCGTAGAGATTGAAGCGGAAGAGGGGGAAGTCCGTGGGGTGGTGACCCATTTGGGCGCTCGGTACGGAGCAAAAGCCGTCATTCTGGCTACCGGTACTTATCTGAAGGGCGAGATCATCATCGGCAAGAGCCAATTGCCCGGCGGACCCGATGGGATGTTTCCGGCCAATCAGCTGAGTGAATGCTTGGAAAAATTGGGGGTTCCCTTACGTCGGTTTAAGACCGGAACCCCGGCACGGGTCAATCGCCGGAGTTTGGACTTTTCCAAGATGCAGGTGCAGGAGGGGGACGAAGAAATCATCCCGTTCTCCTTTGAAAATGAAGAGATCGGGGAAAATCAAGTGGTTTGCTGGCTGACGGCCACCAACGAGACCACCCACCAGATCATTCGAGATAATATCCACCTCTCCCCCATCTATAGCGGACAGATCGACGGCATCGGCCCTCGGTACTGTCCCAGTATTGAAGATAAGATCATGCGCTTTAAGGAAAAGACCGCCCATCAGTTATTCGTGGAGCCTTGCGGATTGGAGACGGAGGAGATGTATCTCCAGGGTCTTTCCTCTTCCCTGCCGGAGTTTGTGCAACGGCAGTTTATCCATTCCATCAAGGGTTTGGAAAAGGCAGAGATCATGCGGGTGGCGTATGCCATTCAGTATGACTGCGTGGATCCCCAGGCTCTCTATCCCACCTTGGAATTCAAGGCGGTCTCCGGGCTTTACGGCGCCGGACAGTTCAACGGTTCCTCCGGCTATGAAGAGGCGGCGGCGCAGGGCCTGGTGGCAGGCATCAATGCCGTTCGGAAGATTCAGGGAAAAGACCCCTTGATCTTAGAGCGCTCCAACTCCTATATCGGTACCTTGATCGACGATCTGGTAACCAAAGGAACCCCCGAACCCTATCGCATGATGACCAGCCGAAGCGAATATCGCCTACTTTTACGGCAGGACAACGCCGATCTGCGCCTGACTCCTATCGGCTATGAACTGGGATTGATCTCTGAGGAGCGGTATCAGAAGTTTCTGCAGAAGAAAGAAAACATTGAGCGGGAGATCGAACGTCTCCGCAAGACCTACCTCTCCCCTTGCAATGAGGAATTACAGCAGATTTTGGAACGTTGCGGGACACCCCGTCTGAACGGCGGTGCTTCCTTGGCAGAACTCATCGCCCGTCCGCAGGTGGGATATTTCGATCTGGCGCCGGTGGATCCGGATCGTCCCCTTTTGACCAAAGCAGAGGGTCGGCAGGCGGAGATCTCCATTAAGTACGAGGGTTATATCAAGATGCAGCTCTCTAAAGTCAAAGAATTCCATAAATTAGAAAACCGACGGATCCCCGAAGATCTGAACTATGCAGAGATGGAGGGGCTTCGTCTGGAAGCCCGGCAGAAACTGGCGGCAGTCAAGCCGGTCAGCATCGGTCAGGCCAGCCGGATCAGCGGTGTCAGCCCGGCAGATATTAGTTATCTGATGATAGAATTGGAGCAGAGAAAAAAGCATGGAAAGAATGAATAGACTGGTGGCTCTTTTGCAGGCGGAAGGGATCTCCTGCCCCGAGGATCTGGGAAAAAATCTTCTGACCTTTGAAGAGTGCCTTTTAGAAACCAATCAAGTGATGAATCTCACCGCCATCACCGAGCCGGAAGAGATGATGAAAAAGCATTATTGGGATAGCATCTTCCCTCTGTCCAAAGGCATCTTCCCGGAAGGCGCCACGGTGATCGACGTGGGATGCGGAGCCGGATTTCCGTCTCTGCCTTTGAAATTGGCGGCGCCCCATCTGCGGATGACCCTTTTGGATTCCCTGCAGAAGCGGTTGACCTTTATCGACGGGGTACTGGATGCCCTGCAATTAAAAAATATCCGCACCCTCCATCTGCGTGCGGAGGATGCGGGTCGTGCCCCTGCCCATCGGGCGCAATATGATATTGCCGTCTCCCGTGCGGTGGCAGAACTTTCCAAACTGCTGGAATATTGCCTGCCCTTGGTGAAAAAAGGCGGAGCCTTGATCGCCTATAAAGGCGCTACCGCCGATGAAGAACTGGAACGGGCGCAAAACGCCATCCGGGTCTTGGGCGGAAAAGTGGAAGAGGTCTTCCATTATACCCTGCCCGGCGAGGAAGATAAACGGGCGATCATCGTGATCCGCAAAATCAATGATACCCCGAAACAGTATCCCAGACAGCCTAAGCAGATCAAGGATAAACCGTTATAAAAGAATAAATAATAAAGAAAAAAATGAGAAAAACCGCCCTTTGGGGCGGTTTTCTTTTAATCTTCTTCCCGGTCAGCGAAAGAATAGTCGTTCAGTTCCTCAAAATCCAAAAATTCTGCCACTGTCATATTAAACGCATTGGCGATTTTATGCAAGGTCTTAATACCCGGATTTTTAGAAACACCTTGCATGATATTGTTTAAGGTCTGCTGTTTCACATTGCTCATATTAGCCAGTTTATTGATACTGATCTTTCTTTTATCGCAGAGAATACGAATTCTATTTTTGATTATTAAAACATATTCCATTTAAATCACCACCATTATGATTACCCATATTCGGGTTACTATAATGGTAAACGGAACCAACACTCAATTTACCTATATATAGGTTGACAATGTAAAAATAATGGATTAGAATGAAATTACCTATAAATAAGTAAAGAGGTAATTTATGAAAACTTGTACTTTTTTCGGTCATCGGGATAGTTCAGAAGGGATCAAAGAAGAATTGCGTCAAGCCATTATTATGGTGATCGAAAAAGAGGGGGTGACAAAGTTTTTATCCGGATCGCAAGGGCGTTTTGATGGGATGGTAGCACAGGTTTTAGGGAAAATATCTAAGGAATATCCCATTCAATATGAGGTTGTTTTAGCCTATCCCCCTTCCCCTGGGCGGAATGAAGGGTTTCAGGGTGTTCCCTCTTTTTTACCGGAGGGGCAGGAGGAAGGCCCCTTGCGGTTTGCCATTGATCGACGAAACCGTTGGATGGTGGAACGGAGTGATTATGTCATCTCTTATGTCTATAAACCTTATGGCGGGGCATTTAAATTTTCCAATATGGCAGAGAAAAAAGGAAAAAAACTAATATATTTAGGGGATAGGAAAAATTGTTTGAAATTTTCAAACTGAACCGGAGGGCACCCGAAGGCGTATGTGATACGCCGAGTGGGGCAGTTTGGAAATAGCAAAGGGCATTAATATGAAAAAGCATCGCAAATTGCGATGCTTTTTCTTCATTATTTTTGCTTTAGCAAGAATCGTCGTTTGAGAATTTTCTTTTCATGCCCTTTGCGGTTCAGACGATTTTAACATCCCCGTTTTTATTTTGCGTAGTCGATTGCTCTGGACTCTCTGAGCACGTTGACCTTGATCTGGCCGGGATATTCCAGCTCGTTTTCGATCTTTTGGGCAATATCGTGAGAGAGGATGGTGAGCTTATCGTCGGAAACCTTTTCGGGGTTGACGACGATGCGGATCTCACGGCCTGCCTGAATGGCAAAGGTCTTTTCCACGCCGGGGAAGGAATTGGCGATCTCTTCCAATTTCTCCAGACGCTTGATATAGTTCTCAAGATTCTCACGGCGTGCGCCGGGACGGGCGGCGGAGATGGCGTCGGCAGCCTGGACGATGGCATCGTAGACCGAGACGGTCTCCACGTCTCCGTGGTGAGCGGCGATGGCGTGAACCACCGTTTCGCTCTCTTTATACTTCTTGGCGATATCCACACCGATCTGGATGTGGGAGCCTTCCATTTCAAAGTCTACGCTCTTACCGATATCATGGAGCAGACCGGCCCGTTTGGCCAAGGTGATGTCTGCACCGATCTCGGCGGCCAGAAGACCGCTGAGCTGGGAAACTTCGATGGAGTGATTGAGAACGTTCTGACCGTAGCTGGTACGGTACTTCTGCCGACCCAGCAGTTTGATGAGGTCGGGATGCAGTCCGTGGACACCGGTCTCGAAGGTGGCACGCTCGCCTTCCTTCTTCATGGAGACCTCCAGATCCCGACGGACTTTTTCCACCGTCTCTTCGATCCGGGTGGGATGGATACGGCCGTCGGAGATGAGTTTCTCCAGGGTCTGACGAGCCACCTCACGGCGGATGGGATCAAAGCTGGAAAGGGTGATGGCTTCGGGGGTATCGTCGATGATGAGATCGACGCCGGTGATGGTCTCCAAAGCACGGATGTTCCGTCCCTCACGACCGATAATCCGGCCCTTCATTTCATCACTGGGCAGAGCAACCACCGAAACGGTGGACTCGACCACGTGATCGGCAGCACACTTCTGGATAGCAAGAGAGAGGAGATGTTTGGATTTTTCATCCAGATCTTCCTTGAACTTGCCTTCATACTCGTTGATCTTCAACGCATATTCGTGCTCCAGTTCGGAGTCCATCAAATGAAGCAGTTCTGCCTTTGCCGCATCGGCGGTATAGCCGGAGAGTTTTTCCAGCATGGCGATCTGCGCCTTTTTAATGTCCTCTACTTCGATCTGCAGTTTTTCAACCTTCTGTTGCTTTTCAGCAAGGGCTTCTTCTTTGCGGTCGATATTGTCGTACTTCTTATCGAGAATTTCTTCTCTCTGCTGCAGCCGCTTTTCCTGCCGCGTTACTTCGACACGACGCTCTTTTAATTCTTTTTCCTGCTCTGTACGCTCTTTCATCAGGGTCTCACGGCCCTCTAAAAGTGCTTCTTTTTTCTTGGTTTCAGCAGTTTTAACAGCATCGTTGATGATTCGCTTTGCTTCTTCTCTGGCAGAACCGATCTGCTTTTCGCTGGACTTTTTCCGATAGGAAAAACCGGCGAGGAACAAAACAAAGCCTAAAATAACAGCAGCAATCATGGCGGCGATCAGCACCCAAATTTCAATAAACATTGGGTTCGCCTCCTGTCATGATTTTTTTGCTATATCAGAAATTTCCTGTAAAAAACTCCATAGAGAAATTTTGTAGAAAATATACTAATACACCAAGCATAATTATACGAAAATTCTATCAAACTGTCAAGCAAAAATTCAAGGTTGCAATAAAAAAATATTAATGTTATAATAAATTAATATGGAGAATTATGTTCGGAGGAACTCATGAACTATTTATACAGTTTTCTTTTAGGCGTTCTTCAGGGACTGGGAGAATTTCTCCCGGTTGCCGGATCGGCTCTACTCTTGATTGGAAAAGAATTTGGCCTTCCGGAGGATCTGATCCAAAGCGCCAATTTGGACGGCATCCTTCGTTGGGGGGCATTATTGGCGGTTCTTTTGGTCTGCCGAAAGACCGTTTTCGGGCTCCTTGGCGGAATCGGTACCATGATCAAAGGGCTCTTCAACGGCACCTTTAAGTGGCGCAAAGCCGGAAAGTATCAGTTGATGGCGGTCTGGCTGTTGGTGGCCACCCTGCCGATGGCGGTTTTGGCCTTTATTCAAATGTATTATGATGTCCTTGGCCGTTGGTCGGATCATCTGCTCTTTGTGGGGGCGATGCTTTTGGTGAGTGCCGGCTTGATCTTCATCGGCAGTCACAGTATCTGCCATCGCTGGACCCTGCGGGATATGAAGATGGGACATGCCTTGAAATTAGGCCTTTTCCAAGCGGTGGCGTGTCTGCCGGGTCTTTCCCGTACCGGAACGACCCTATCCATGGCACGCAATATGGGCTTTGAAAAGGAAACGGCGTCAGATCTGGCGATCATGATGACACTGCCTACCCTTTTAGGCACCAATCTGTTGCGGATCGGGACTAGGACGATGCCTTCTGCCGGAGAATGGGGCATTTTGGCGGTAGGATTTGGCTCCGCCTTCGTGTTTGGCGTTTTGGCTCTTTTGCTTTTTAAGTGGTTACTGAAAAAAGATTGGTTTGGCTATACCATGTATTATTGCATCCTCGCAGGGGTGATTGCGTTGGTGCTATACTTTGTGTGATAAGGAGAGTTTGTTGTGCCCAGAAAGACAAAACAACAATTAATGGAAGAACAGATCCGGGCAGAAAAGAAAAATGCGACCCGGCGGAGCATCTATGCGGTCATCTTTTTCGCCCTGGCGCTCCTCTTTGCCATTTATATTTATACCCCCATTGAGGTTCCCCTCAAGGAGTGGTTGGTGCGCCGATTCCTTTACGGAATGTTTGGTATCGCCACCTTCCTCTTGCCTATCTTTTTAGCGTGGCTGGGCGTTGATGCCCTGGATAAAGAGAAAAAATACAGCACCGCCGTCAAGGTCTGCACCGGATTGGTGTTGGCCGGAGCGGTCTCTGCCGTCAGTTACCTCTTCTGGTATCCCGGCGCCTTTTCTTTTGGTGAATTCTTCACAGACGGGATCCCCACCTTCTGGGAGCAGGGGTTGGAACTGCAAGGCGGCGTTGTGGGCGGGATCTTCGCCTGTCCGCTGATTGCCTTGATGAGTAAATGGGGCTTTGCCATTGTGATGATTGCGGTGGCGTTGATCGCCATTCTCTTCTTCTTTGATCTGACACTCTATCAAATGGCTTGGCCCATTCGCAAGCTTTTGAGCATGGCCAAGGAAAAACGGGAAGCCCCCATCCTTATCGAGGACGTGGAGGAGGAAAAGATCCGCCGTCGTTTCTCCGATCTGGAAGCGGACGGAAAGAAAGAGGAAGAGCCGGTCTGGCAGCCCCCCATTGACGTCACACCGCCGGAAGAAGTTACCGACGTGGTTCCGGTGTTTGTCTATGACGACGTAACGGTAGAGGGATACATCGATCCCATGGATATCGGCAATCTGGATCCCACTCCGGCACCCAAAAAACGTACTTATACACCTCGAAAACCCAAGACTCCCGTGGCAGAGGAAAAGCCGGCGGAGCAGATGACCTTCTATAATTTCCCCCCGCTCACTCTTTTGAAGCAAGGACGGCAGACCGCCGGCGCAACTCAAACGGAATTGAGGGAAAAAGAGGCTATTTTGATCCAAACACTCCGGGATTTTGGCATCGAAGCAACGATGACCGGAATTGCCGTCGGTCCTAACGTTACCCGCTTTGAACTGGCGCCCAAGGCCGGTACCCGTGTCAGCAAGATTGCGGCGCTTTCCGACGACTTGGCGCTGGCGCTGGCGGCGACGCAGGTTCGTATTGAAGCCCCCATCCCCGGAAAAGCAGCGGTAGGAATTGAGATCCCCAATAAGACCGCAAGCACCGTCTATATTCGGGAAGTCCTTTCCTCTGAGAACTTCAAGGATGGCAAGAGTCCCTTGACTTCTGCCCTCGGTAAGGATATTGCCGGCAACCTCATCACCTTTGACGTGGCAAAGATGCCCCATCTTTTGGTGGCAGGTACCACCGGTTCCGGTAAATCCGTCTGTATCAATACCATTTTGATGTCCATTCTGTATAAAGCCACTCCCGATGAGGTCAAGCTCATTTTGGTGGACCCCAAGGCGGTGGAAATGGACGTCTATAACGGCATCCCCCACCTGTTGATCCCGGTGGTGACCAATCCTAAGAAGGCTGCCGGTACTCTGCAGTGGGCTTGTACGGAGATGGATCGCCGGTATGATTTGATGAAGGATACCCAGGTGCGCAATCTGGAAGCCTATAATGAATACTGCAAGACCCATGAAGACTATCAGCCCATGCCTCGTATTGTTGTCATCATCGACGAGTTGGCAGACCTGATGATGGTCTCCTCCAAGGAAGTGGAAGATTGCATCTGCCGTCTCTGCGCCAAGGCCAGAGCCGCCGGTATTCATCTCATCGTTGCCACCCAGCGCCCCAGTGCGGACGTGGTGACCGGTCTGATCAAGGCGAATATCCCCTCCCGTATTGCATTTACCGTCGATAACGCCCTCAACTCCAGAATTATCATGGATGAGAGTGGCGCTGAGAAACTGCTCGGCCGAGGCGATATGCTGTATAAGCCCATCGGTGCCAATAAGCCGTTGCGTGTGCAGGGTTGCTTTGTGGCAGATAGCGAAGTAGAAGCGGTGGTGTCCTACGTTAAGAGTAATTCCGTGGGCGCCAGCTACGATGAAGCCGCCATCAATAATATCGAAACCATCGCCATGCAGGGCAATAAGAGCACCAATGCCTCAGACGAGAGTGAAGAGGCCGGCGGATACGATGAACTGATCGTCCAGGCCGGAGAATGTGTCATTGAAATGGGGATGGCCTCCACTTCTATGCTCCAGCGTCGGCTGAAACTGGGTTATTCCAGAGCCGGACGGATCATCGACCAGTTGAATGAACTGGGGATCATCGGACCCTTTGAAGGCTCTAAACCCCGGCAAGTGTTAGTAACCATGGATGAGTTTCGTGAAATCTGCGTTCAGCGAGATCTGTAAACCGCCGAAAAAGGCACATTTCCCGTCAATGCCGCCGTCGGCGGTATATGGGGACCCCGGCAAAACGGAGTTTTGTTGGGGAAAAGGAGAAAGCGATGGCGAAAGCGGATTTTCTGCGAATAGCAGAATGGAGCGAAAGGCATTGCTTTGGACGCACGCCTTCAGTCAAGTTAACGAGAACTGCACTCTTTTTGGGCGGTTTCAAAAAAGGCCGAAAA
>JAZQAE010000001.1:0-16893 GCA_045544995.1 Eubacteriales bacterium | reverse complement strand
TTTTAAGTCTAATATCTCCTTTTCATATTTTTCTAGACGTGTATACTTTCTAGGCATAAAAATTCCTCCTATGGTAGTTTCTTTCATTCTACCATAGGAGGGTATTTTTTTCTATTGTCCGTTTTTAACGGACTTGTTCACAAACCTCAGGGCATTTTTTATTTTTTCTCAGAACTACAATGACCGCTACAGGTCTTGCTATGGGGACAACCGATACACTTCTCGCCCTTTTTCTTGGCTCGAATCACATAGCCGGCGGCCCCGCCGACGATCAACAATAAAATTGCAATAATGATATAGTTTTCCATATTCTTACTTTGCACTACCGACTTTACTCTTCAGCGCGTATTCTTTCTTCAGATTTTCTTCCGCACGGATACAAAGCAAGGCGATCCAAGCCCAGATCACCGCAACGGCGATCATACCGGACAGGAAGCCTGCACCGAGGGTACCGGCGGTAATCAAGGTGCCGATCTGGTACACGAAGAATCCAACCGTATAACCCACGGCCAACTGAAGACCGATGCCGCCCCAGAGCCACTTGGCGCTCTTCATCTCGGCGTTCATTGCACCGATGGCCGCAAAGCAGGGAGGCGTATAAAGGTTAAACATCAGATAAGCCAGAGCGGCGGCCTTGGTGATGGCCATCACGCCTGCCACTTCAGCACCGGCGCCTTCCATCATGGCCAGTTCTTCGGTATCAATTAAATTATCAAGACCTACGAAGCAGACAGCCAGGGTACCGACGACGTTTTCCTTGGCGATAAAGCCGGTGACGGCTGCGGCAGCCAATTCCCAGCTGAGAACGCCGACGACGGGAACCAAAAGGTATGCAAAAGGCCCGGCAATGGACGCCAGAATGGAAGTGTCTGCCGTTTCAGCCACCTTAAAGGTCCAATCGAAGGTCTGCATGATCTGAACGGCGGTATTACAGAGCAGGATGATGGTGGCAGCCTTTACGATATACGCCCAGCCACGGCTGCACATGGATTTGAACGCACCCCAGAGACTGGGAACTTTATACTCGGGCAATTCGATGATAAAGAAGGACTTCCGCACCTTATGGCCGGTGATCTTATTGACCAGCAAAGCGCCCAAGAAAATGAGGACGATGCCGGTAAAATACATCAAAAAGCTGACCCAACCGGCATTATCAAAGAATGCACCGGCAAACAAAGAGATCACAGGAATCTTAGCACCACAGGGCATAAACGGAGTCAGCATAGCGGTGGCTCTGCGCTCCCGTTCATTCCGAATGGTACGGCTCGCCATAACACCGGGAACGGCACAGCCGATCCCGATGACAAAAGGAATGACAGACTTCCCGGAAAGACCCACTCTTTTGAAGATGGGATCCAATACCACCGCCACACGTGCCATATAACCGCAATCTTCCAGGATGGCGATGAGGAAATACATGATCATCACCAGGGGCAGGAACCCAACAACGGCGATGACACCGCCGATGACACCGTCTACCAGCAGGGCGGAAAGCAAGGGAGAAGCATTCTCCATCAGGCCGCCGACCCAGCCCTGGAACAGTTCCATCCAAGCGCCCAACGTATCAGCGATATAAGGGCCAACCCATGCCTGAGAGATCTGGAACACCAGCCACATCACCACGGCGAAGATGGGAATTCCCAGCCACTTATTGGTGAGGATGGCGTCGATCTTATCGTCGTTGTTCTTATCACGGGTACGAACCTTACGGCTCTCTACCTCTTTGACGATCTTATTGACAAAAGCAAACCGCTTACGGTCCTCCGTCTCGACTGCCTTTTTATCGGTCAGGTCGATCTCTGCCTGATAATACGGGGCTTTCTGCACCTTGCCTGCTTGGGCAATCGCTGCCTCTACGACGGCCTTCAAGCCCTCTGCAGAAGTGGAGACCGTCTCGATCACCGGGCAACCCAGCTTTTCAGAAAGCTTCGCCACGTCGATCTTGGTTTCTTTTCTCTTATTGATGTCGCTCTTATTCAAAGCAACCACCATGGGAATCTCCAGCTCCAGAAGCTGGGTCGTAAAGAACAAGCTACGGCTCAAGTTGGAAGCATCCACGATATTGATGATGGCATCGGGATCTTCATTTTTTACATAAGTACTGGTAATGCTCTCCTCTGAGGTAAAAGGGGACATAGAGTAAGCACCCGGCAGGTCCACAGCAATCAGCTGTTCCTCTCCTGCGTAGTACGCTCTCTTAATGGGGTGCTCCTTCTTATCGACGGTAACACCGGCCCAGTTCCCTACCTTTTCATTCCGTCCGGTCAAGGCGTTAAACATCGTCGTCTTGCCGGAATTGGGGTTGCCCGTTAAAGCAATTCTCATCTTCGTTCCTCCTGTTATACTTTAGTTAGCGTACGCTAACTGTTGACCAAAATAAAATCCGCTCCTTGCGGATTTTATGATAATACAACGATTGCCTCAGCCAATTGGTGATCAATGCTGTAGCGACTGTCCTTGATGGAAACAACGCAGGTCCCTTTTCGATGAGAAACCACCGTGATAGGCTCGCCACTATAGCAACCCAGAGAAAAAAGAAATCCGTCTAATTCCTCATCATCGGTTTCGATGCGATCGATGATATATTCTTTTCCTTCCTCGGCAGTTCTTAAAGTCATTGATCTTTTCCTCTCATACCAAAATTAGCCTCTGCTAACTATCACCATTATAATAACCTTGCCTTGAAATGTCAACGGATTTTCTATCAATTTTCTATATTTTGTCAGGAAATGCAATAAAGTTACCCATTGCTAACCAGTGTTTTGTGCAATCTGCTCGCACTTTCATAAAAATTGAAGTTTTTTGAAAAAACTCTTTACAAACGGAAAGTTGTTCGTTATAATATTAGTATTCTGTTTAAAAATGCTGCTATAGCTCAGGTGGTAGAGTGCATCCTTGGTAAGGATGAGGTCACCAGTTCAAATCTGGTTAGCAGCTCCATAACTGAAGGATCGCTCCAATCGGGGCGGGTTTTCTTTTTTCCAGAAACTGGTGACCTCATCCCGGGCGAAGCCCGCATTTAAATCTTTCCGCTTTTCGCCAAAGGCGAATAAAGCGGTCACCAGTTCAAATCTGGTTAGCAGCTCCATATCGGCAGAAGAAAAGCGAATATGCGTCGTCTGTAAATGGATAGATTTCGAGAGATTTTGAATTTTCTATTTCGCAGACGGGCATCCGCCCTTCAAGAAAGAGAAAATTCAAAAGAACCGAAAGATGCCATTTACAGGCGGCGTTATTTTTGCTTTTTTTCTGCCCTGATCGCTCCAATCGGGGCGGTTTTTCTTTTTTTTACAAGGCCTATCAAAAATATAAAGAGCCGTGATATGGCGTTGTATCCTTACGGGTACAACGCCTTATCACGGCTCTTTTTTATCGCCCCTGGGCATATTTTTTGATTGCTTCAAAAGACGCATCGCTGATATCGTGCTCGATCTTACAAGCATCCTCGGATGCGATTTGAGGATCCACGCCGAGACGGATCAAAAATTCCGTAATCAGCGTATGGCGTTCATAAATTTTTTCTGCCAGTTCCCGTCCCTCGTCGGTGAGGTTTAAGGTGCCGTCCTTTTCCATCAAAACGTACCCTTCTTTTTTCAAAAGACCGATGGCACGGCTAACGCTGGGCTTGGAATAGCCCATATATTCGCCCACGTCAATGGAATGAACGTCTTTACTTTTCTTGGACAGGACGTAAATCGTCTCCAGATACATTTCGCCGGATTCTTGCAAAGCCATCAAAATGCCTCCTTTTTCTACATTATATTTATAATATCACAAACCCTGGTCTTTTTCAAGTCTAAAACTCCCGCATCTCTTTACGGTATTCTCGTGGCGTATAATCGTAGGTTCGCTTAAAAAGGCGACGGAAATAGGTGGCAGAGGAGAATCCTACCTCACTACTGATCTGCTCCACCGAGCGGTGGGGATCTACCACCAGTAATGCCGCCGCACGGCGAATACAAAGATGATTTTTATATTCAATGGGGGTCTGTCCCATCTCCTTTTTAAAGCGATAATAAAAACGGGATGCGCTCATATAGCACAATGAGGCAAGTTCTTCCACCGTAAGAGGCTCGGCATAATGAAGATTGATATACTCCACCGCCGTACGGATCCGTTCATCGCTTGACAACGTTTCTTCCTGCTGCAGACGGGTATAAATGCGGTGGCAAAGCCCATAAAACATACTTAGAACATAAAAGCTCTGTTCCCGATCCTTATGATGCAGATAAATGTATTCAAACTCCTTTTCCATCCCTTTTCCGCTCATTCGTTGCAACGGCACCTCCTTCCCCGTAAAGGGGTCTGCCATGGGCGGCATCAAAAAGTGGATGGAATAAACGGAGGTGTCCGGATCGCCGATCCAGCGCAGAATATATTTCAGGTGGTATGGAAAGAACAATACGTCTCCTGCCCTGCCAATCACCTCCCGTTCGCCGATCATACAGGAAAGCTTTCCCCGTTGCACATAGCAAACGGTATAATACGGACGGGGCAGATGGGTAAAATCCTCCTCCAAAAAGCCATCGATAATATAATTATTACAAACCAAGGTGGTTAATGAGAAATTGATTGATTCCATCGTTACCTCCGCAGTAGAATAGTTTCTATTTTTAGTATCATATCATCTTTTAATCAAAAAAGCAATCCACTATAATAGAAATAAACAGGAGGAAAGTCATATGTTTCAAAACAAAACCGTATTTATTACCGGCGGAGGCTCCGGCATTGGGTTGCTTTCGGGCAAATGCTTTGCCAAAGAGGGCGCCAACGTTGCATTGGTAGATATTGATCAAGCGGCCTTGGATGCCGCCGTTGCCGAAATTACTGCCGCAGGCGGCAAGGCCATCGGCATCAAGACCGACGTCACCAAATACGACGAGGTGGTCGCCGCCAAAGATCGGGCGGTGGAGAAGTTTGGCAGTATTGACATCGTCCTCCCCTGCGCCGGCGGTGCCGAAGCGCGGATGCTGAATGACCATACGGAATGGAAAGATCAGGATATTTCCGTCTTTGAATTCGGCATTGATCTCAATCTCAAGGGCGCGGTCTATGCCGCCAAGGCAGGGTTGCAGCAAATGGCCAAGCAAAAGAGCGGCGTCATCATCTTCCTCGGTTCCATCACCGGCGTGGAGGGAAGTGAGCATAGCGTGGCTTATGCCGCTGCCAAAAGTGCCTTGATGAACGGCGTCACCAAATCCTTGGCGCAGTACGGTGCGCAATATAACGTGCGGGTCACCTACGTGGCACCCGGTCCGGTCATGACCCGGGAAGCCATGGCGAAAATGGCCACCCTGATGGGACGTGCCGCTGAGACCCAGGAAATCGTGGATATGATCCTGTATCTTGCCTCCGATAAAGCCGCCTTTGTGACCGGCAGCGGTATTTTAATCGATGGCGGACGGAACGTAATGCCCAAGAAAGGATATGGTGAACTAAAAAAATGACTTTTTTAAATCACGAAAAACCCTTAAAGACCGTTATAATCGAAAATAACGATCTGAACTTTATTTATAAGTTGATCGCCGAAGCCAACATGAACGGTGCAGATGCCTTTGGCCTACAGGTGGAAAAAATGCTACCGGAGGATCGCAACAAGGAGACCTACCAAAAGCTCTTTGCCGCCATGAAAAAGCCGGTCTACGTTACCAACTATGCCCATACCGTCAACGAGGGAAAATCCTACGATGAGCTGGCAGAGCATCTTCTGCTTCTGGCAGGGAGCGGCGCCACCCTCATCGACGTGATGGGTGATTTTTACGATAAGCATCCAGAAGAGTTGACCGACGACCCTATTGCCGTAGAAAAGCAAAGGAAACTTATTGACGAACTACACGCTATGGGTGCAGAGGTCATCATGAGTTCTCACGTACGCAAATACATCCCTGCTGAACGGGTACTGGAGATCGCTCTGGCACAGCAGGAGCGAGGTGCCGATATCTGCAAGATCGTGACCAAAGCCGACACCCCCGAGGAGGAGGCGGAAAACCTGCGGATCGTCACCCTTTTGAAAAAAGAGCTGAAGATCCCCTTCCTTTATCTGGCAGGCGGCTCTCACCAAAAGATCCTGCGTAGGATCGGACCCATGATGGGATGCTGTATGTGGCTCTGCGTTCAACAGCACACCAATTTTTCCACCAAAGCACAGCCGTTGCTCTCTGCCATCAATGCAGTCTGTGCCGGATTTAATGATTAAAAGGAGTAAAAATATGAAGGCAATTTTAGTAAATAACGATCAATCTTTAAGCTGGAGCGACGTGCCCGATCCCATCCTCAAGGCCGATGAGGTACTGGTGGAGATCCATGCCGCCGCATTGAACCGCGCCGACCTGATGCAGAGAGCCGGAGATTATCCCCCTCCCCCGGGATGCCCCGAATGGATGGGTCTGGAGATCGCCGGTGTCATCACCGCCATGGGCGAAGAAGCCAAAGCAAAATCCGATTGGAAGATCGGTGACAAGGTCTGCGCCCTTTTGGGCGGCGGCGGGTATGCCGAGCAGGTGGCAGTACGCTACGATATGCTGATGCCGGTGCCGAAAAACTGCTCCATGGCGGAAGCTGCCGCCATCCCCGAAGCCTTTGCCACCGCTTATCTGAACCTCTTTATTGAGGGCGGTCTTAAAGAAGGAAATACCCTTTTGATGCACGCCGGTGCCAGCGGACTGGCCAGCGTCATCATTCCCATGGCAAAAGCCTTTGGCGCACGGGTCATCACCTCGGTACTGGACGATGAAAAAGCGGCCGCTATCGCTCATTTGAACGCAGACCGCATCATCAACTTTGCCCGGGAAAAGACCGCCGACGTCCTCAAAGAGGAATTAGAGGCAGGGCGGAGTGTAGACGTCACCATTGACTGTCTGGGTGGTGCGCCCATGGGCGATTGCCTGCCCTATCTGACCCACGGCGCACGCTGGATCATGATTGCCGCCCTGGCCGGTACCAAGACCGAGATCGACCTCAAGAACATCTACGTGCGAAACGTGCGGATCATTGGCTCTACCCTGCGTTCCAGAACGCCGGATATGAAGGCGTTTATCCTCAGCGAACTGGTTAAAAACGTATGGCCTAAGATCGAGCAGGGACTCATCAAGCCCACCATCTATAAGACCCTGCCCATCACCGAAGCGGAAGAAGCCCAGGCCATTATGGCACGGGGAGAAAGCGTCGGCAAGATCGTCTTGATCGTTAAATAAGTATAAAAAAGAGTGCAGATTGCGCTGCTCCGTTCTCGTCGGCGTACATAGGTACGGTAGAGAGCGGAGCGGCGAAAAGCAGAAAAAGTTAAATAAAATCTCGCCTTGGCGAGATTTTTCCTTATAAAAAGAACATGGAGAAAGAGTAAATCCTCTTTCTCCATTATTATTTTTAATATTGGCAGTAACCGCTTTCTTTTCTTCTTTTTCTGCGGTCGGTGCCTTTTTTTACTTATTTATAGAGGCTTTCTTTACCTTTAATGGTGAGGGCTTCCTCGCCCAGGTATTCAACCACGTCCATGCCCAGGAACTGCGCCAGATCACGCATCTCGGCAACGGTATTGACATTGATATTGATCCCGGTCTTCATCCGCTCTTCCATCGCCTCGACTTCCTTTTCGCCATGGGTATAGATCCGCTCCTGACCCTCTGCCTTGGGAGAATTTCTCAACTCTTCCAGATAAGCGGAGAGATGCGCCTTCATGCCTTCGGCGTCGCCAAAGATCTTGGGATCAATGACCATGAAGCCATGGCAGATGCCGCCCTTGCCGCCCACGTTGGTCTTATCAGAGGTGGTACCCATGGAGATGATGGAGCTGAAGAGCTCAGCCACCATGCCCCAGCCGTAACCCTTATGGCTGCCGCTATCCTCAACGGAACCGCCCAGGGGCAGGATACCGCCGCCCTCTTTATTGATGATGCAACTAAGAACTCTTGCCGCATCGGTGGACTCGTTACCGGTGGAATCGATTGCCCAACCGTCGTGGAGGGGCTTATCCAACTTATTGTACACTTCCAGCTTGCCACGGGTCACCACGGTGGTGGAAGCGTCAAAGAAGAAGGGAGTGGGATCTGCCGGGAATGCGATGGCGATAGGGTTGGAGCCCAGCATTGCCTGACGGCCGTAGGTGGGAACCATGATGGCGGTGGTATTGGTGGTAGAAATACCGATCAAGCCCTCATCGCAAGCCATCTTGGAATAATAACCGGCGATACCGTAGTGGGTGGAATTACGAACGGATACGATCGCAATACCGGTCTTCTTGGCCTTCTCAATGGCCATCTGCATGGCCTTATGGCCGACGACCTGACCCATACCGTCGTGGGCGTCGATGACGGCAGAAACGGGGGTCTCAAAGACCACCTCAGGCTCTGCCTCTACCCGGATCAGACCCTTGGCAATATCTTTATGATAGCGAACCAGACGCTGGGTACCATGGGAATCAATGCCATAGAGATCCGCCAGAAGCAGAACGTCGGTAATGATCCCGGCCTCCTCCTTCTTAAAGCCGAACTTCTCAAAGGCATCGTCGCAGAATTTCTTTAACTGCGCATAGGAATAATTCATAAATTTAGCCATATTTATACCTCCTTTCGTGGAATTATTTTCATTATAATATAAGTTTCAAACAGTGTCAACAGAAAAGGTCCCCCAATCGGGGGACCTTTTTGGTCTATGCCTTTTTCAAGGATGAGATTTCGCTCAAAATGAGTGCAGAATTTGTTGAAATGATCCCGACGGCGTATGTGGATACGCCGAGCGGTCATTTCGACAGATAGCAGAAAAATTCAAATCAAAACCTGCTCCGGCAGGTTTTTCCTTATAAAATAACAAGGAGAAAGAGTACAAGCCTCTTTCTCCTTAATACTTTTAACCTTGGCACAAATCCCAACATTATATTCCTTTTTCTGCGGTCTGTGCCATTTTCAGCGAAATCAATAATTTTCGGCGCGGACTTCGAAGTAACTCTTGGGATGAGCGCAGACGGGGCACAGCTCGGGAGCCTTCTTGCCCATCACCAGGTGACCGCAGTTGCGGCATTCCCACATGGTCTCTTCGCTCTTCTCGAAGACTTTCTGCATCTCGACGTTATTCAAGAGTGCACGATAACGCTCTTCATGAGTCTTCTCGATGGCGGCAACAGCACGGAACTGGTAAGCCAGCTTGGTGAAGCCCTCTTCCTCTGCTTCCTTTGCAAAGGTATCGTACATATCGGTCCACTCGTAGTTCTCGCCCTCGGCAGCAGCCAGCAGGTTGGCAGCGGTATCGCCCAGCTCGCCCAGAGCCTTGAACCACATCTTAGCGTGCTCCTTCTCGTTATCGGCGGTCTTCTGGAAGATAGCAGCAATCTGCTCGTAGCCTTCCTTCTTTGCAACGGATGCAAAGTAGGTGTACTTGTTTCTTGCCTGGCTCTCGCCGGCAAAAGCGGTCATCAAATTTTTCTCAGTCTTAGATCCTTTCAGTTCCATGTTGGTTCTCCTTTTTTATAAATAAAATTAATTTTGACATTCGTTACAGAGGTAATGGATGCCCAGTTCATACTCCCTTACCGGGAAGCCCAACCGCTTTTCCATCTCCTCCAGCAAACCATCCGACGGATGGTCACAAACCTTTCCGCATCCATCACATATGAGATGAATATGAGGAATATGACTCTTATCGTACCGATCTGTCCGGTCCCGGAAGGTGATCTTTTTGATCTCTCCCTCCTCCGATAGGCGGATGAGGTTATTATAGACCGTCGCCAGAGCGATGCCCGGCATCTCGGCCTTGGCACGCTGATAGATCTCGTCGGCCGTCAGGTGCCCACCGGACTCCCGGATCAGCCGCAGGATCAACGCCCGTTGCTTGGTCATTTCCTCACCTCCGTTTTTAGAATTGTTCTAAATTACATTTATAGTATAACAGAGGCTTTTTGATTTGTCAATACATTTTTAGAATAATTCTAAAAAATTCTCGCCACCTTAGTGACGAGAATTTTCTACCTATTATATTATTCAAACAGGCTCTTGCCGGTCATTTCTGCCGGGATGGGCAGATCCAGCCACTCCAGCATAGTGGGAGCAATATCACAAAGCTTGCCTCCCTCACGGAGTTTGCAATCATGGTTATAAACGATAAAGGGAACGGGATTGGTGGTATGAGCCGTAAAGGGAGAGCCATCCACATCCTTCATCCGATCCGCATTACCGTGGTCTGCGGTCAGGAACATGGCGCCGTCCATCTTCTTCACCGCATCCACTACACGGCCTACGCAGGTATCTACCGTTTCCACCGCCTTGATGGCAGCGTCCATCACGCCGGTATGACCGACCATATCGCAGTTGGCGAAGTTGAGGATGATGACGTCATATTTTCCGCTCTCGATCTTCTCCACGACCTTATCGCAGACTTCGGGAGCACTCATTTCCGGCTGAAGATCATAGGTGGCAACCTTGGGGGAAGCGATCAGTTCCCGATCCTCGCCCTCGGAGACGGTTTCCACACCGCCGTTAAAGAAGAAGGTGACGTGGGCATATTTCTCCGTCTCGGCGATCCGCAACTGGGTCTTTCCGCAGGCGGCCAGATAGGCACCCAGGGTATTATCCAAAGACTGGGGCTTGAAAGCCACCTGTACGTTCGGCATCGACGCATCATACTGGGTCATGCAGACGTAGTACAAGGGGAAAAAGCCCTTCTTGCGCTCAAATCCGTCGAAAGCAGGATCCACAAAGGTACGGGTGATCTCCCGGGCACGGTCGGGACGGAAGTTAAAGAAGACCACGCTATCGTTCTCGCTGATAGCGGCGCCTTCGGCACAAACCGTGGGAACCACAAATTCATCGGTCACGTTCTTGCCTTCGGCATCCACCGTTTCATAGGAAGCCTTGATGGCGGCAACGGGATCGGCATTCTTGATGCCTTCGCCGTAGGTCAGAGCGGCATAGGCCTTCTCCACACGCTCCCAGCGGTTATCCCGATCCATGACGTAGTAACGACCCATGACGGTAGCGATCTGACCGACACCGATCTCTTTACATTTTTCGACGCACTCTGCTACGAAATCAGCACCGCTGGCAGGGGGAACGTCCCGTCCGTCCAGGAAGCAATGAACGTACACTTTGGTAAGGCCGTTTCTCTTGGCCATCTCCAGAAGCGCCCAAAGGTGGCTATTATGAGAATGGACACCGCCATCACTCATCAAGCCCATCAGGTGCAGGGCGGTACCCTTTTCCTTGGCGTTGTTCATGGCGCCCATCAGCGCCTCGTTCTCAAAGAAATCGCCGTCCAAGGTGCTCTTGGTGATGCGGGTCAGTTCCTGATAGACCACACGGCCGGCACCGATATTGGTATGACCTACCTCACTGTTTCCCATCTGACCGTCGGGCAGGCCGACGTCCATGCCGGAGGCACCGATGGCGGTGGTGGGGCAGTTTTCTTTCAATGCATCAATATTGGGGGTCTTAGCTGTATAGATGGCATTACCGATGGTCTCGGAGTTATTGCCGAAACCGTCCAGAATACAAAGTACTAAAGGTTTTTTCATCTTACTTCACTCCATGCACAACGACGGAAAAGTCCTCGGCCTTCAAAGAAGCGCCACCGATCAAGCCGCCGTCCACGTTGGTCTTTGCCAGAAGGCCTTCTGCATTCTTGGGGTTCATGGAACCGCCATACTGGATGGTGATTTCCTCGGCAGCCTCAGCGCCGAACATCTCAGCCACTGCGGCACGGACAAAGCCGTTGCCCTCGTCTGCCTGCTCGTCGGTAGCGGTCACGCCGGTACCGATGGCCCAGACGGGCTCATAGGCGATGATAACGTTCTTCAGCTCTTCGGCGGTAACGTTGGTCAGCGCCATCTTAGTCTGATACTTCAAAAGGGTCTCGGTATAGCCCAGTTCTCTCTGCTCCAGGGTCTCACCCACGCAAACGATGGGCTTCAAACCGCCTTTCAGGGCAGCCAGGGTGCGGAGGTTGACGGTCTGGTCGGTCTCGCCGAAGTACTGACGGCGTTCGCTATGGCCGATGACCACGTACTCTACACCGCAAGCGGTCAGCATCTCTGCAGAAACCTCTCCGGTATAAGCACCGCTCTCCTTGAAATGGACGTTCTCGGCACCGATCTTGATATTGGAGCCCTTTGCAGCCTCCACAGCGGCGGCGATGTCCACATAAGGAACGCACAGCACGACTTCACACTTTGCATCTGCCAAGAGCGGCTTCATCTCGTTGATCAAAGCAGCGGTCTCGGCAGGGGTCTTATTCATCTTCCAGTTACCAGCGATAACATACTTTCTCATTTTACAATTCTCCTTTATGGTTGAATAGACGGAACGGCCTTGCCGCTCCGTCTATCATTTTTAAAATTATTTGTCGTTCAGTGCAGCGATACCAGGCAGTTCCTTACCCTCGAGGAATTCGAGAGAAGCGCCGCCACCGGTAGAGATATGGGTCATCTGATCACCGAAGCCCAGAGTGTTGACCGCTGCAGCGCTATCGCCGCCGCCGATCACGGTTACGGCATCGGTCTCAGCCATTGCCTTGGCAACAGCCATGGTACCCTTGGCCAGGGTGGGGTTCTCAAATACGCCCATGGGTCCGTTCCAAACAACGGTCTTAGCAGACTTCACAGCCTCAGCAAACAGCTCTGCGGTCTTGGGACCGATGTCCAAGCTCATCATATCGGCAGGGATCTTATCGGCATCCACAACAGACACTTCAATCTCGCCGTCAATGGGGTTGGGGAACTCCTTGGCGATGGTGCAGTCGATGGGCAGAAGGATCTTCACGCCCTTCTCCTCAGCCTGCTTCAGCATCTCCTTGCAGTACTCGATCTTGGTCTCGTCCAGAAGAGAGGTACCGACGGAATAACCCTTGGCAGCCAGGAAGGTATAAGCCATACCGCCGCCGATGATGAGGGTATCGGCCTTCTTCAGCAGGTTTTCAATTACAGTCAGTTTATCGGCAACCTTTGCACCGCCCAGAATGGTAACGAAGGGGCGCTCGGGAGCATCTACGGCGTTGCCCAGATATTGCAGTTCCTTACCGATCAGATAACCGGCAACGGCTTCCTTCACATAGCTGACCACACCGACGGTGGAGCAGTGAGCCCGGTGAGCGGTACCGAAAGCATCGTTAACGAAGATCTCAGCCAGAGAGCCCAGATCCTTACTGAACTCCTCACCGTTTTTGGACTCTTCCTTACGGAAACGGGTGTTCTGCAGAAGAACCACGTCGCCGTCCTTCATGGCAGCAACAGCAGCCTTGGCATTCTCGCCGACTACGTTATCGTCAGCAGCGAAGACGACCTCCTGACCCAGCTTCTCGGAAAGACGCTTGGCCACGGGAGCCAGGCTGAAATCAGCCTTGTTCTCATCCTTGGGTTTGCCCAGATGAGAGCAGAGGATGACACGTCCGCCATCTGCGATCAGCTTCTTGATGGTGGGCAGAGCAGCATTGATACGGTTCTCATCGGTGATGACGCCGTTCTTGAGGGGCACGTTGAAGTCGCAACGGACCAGCACGTTTTTGCCCTTGACGTTAATGTCGTCTACAGTCTTCTTGTTGTAAGCCATGACATAAAACTCCTTTATATATGAATATATTTTTTACCAACGATTATTTTATCATTATTTTCGTCAATTTGCAATCATTTTATTTTCATAAATTCACCGAAAATTCATTGTTTTATCAGGGAATTTATGGTACAATATCTATTTGTATGAACATTTCAGTCTAAGGAGAATGATTCAATGGGACTTTTTGATAAACTTTTCGGTTCTCATTCTGATCGAGAACTCAAGCGGATCCAGCCTATCGTGGACCGGGTCTTGGCCTTGGAAGAGACCTACGAGGCCATGGGCGAGGAAGAGTTGAAAAACCAGACCAATCTTTTAAAAGAACGCTTGCAAAAGGGCGAGACGGTGGACGATATTCTGCCCGAAGCCTTTGCCACCATTCGGGAAGCCGCTTGGCGGGTTCTGGGAATGAAGCACTATCCGGTGCAGATCGTCGGCGGTATCGTCCTCCATCAGGGACGGATCGCAGAGATGAAGACCGGTGAAGGTAAGACCTTGGTGGCCACCCTCCCTGCCTACCTCAACGCCTTGACCGGCGAAGGCGTCCACGTGGTCACCGTCAACGACTATCTGGCCCAGCGTGACAGCGAATGGATGGGGAAGGTCTATCGTTATCTGGGACTGCGTGTCGGCTTGATCATCAACGGGCTCACTCCGGAGGAGAAGCAAGCCGCTTATGCCGCAGACATCACCTACGGTACCAACAACGAATTCGGCTTTGATTATCTGCGGGACAACATGGCTCTTTATAAAGAAAACTTAGTACAGAGAGGCCATGCCTTCGCCATCGTGGACGAGGTGGACTCCATTCTGATCGACGAAGCCCGTACCCCGCTCATCATCAGCGGACAGGGCGCCAATTCCACCGAACTGTATCAACTGGCCGATAACTTTGTTAAGAGCCTCAATCCCTTTAAGGTGATCCGCACCGACGATAAAGCAGACTACGATGCCTACGCCAAAATGGACTATCAGGAAGTTTTGATGGGGCATTATCTCACCCCGGAGCAACACGCTCAACTCAAGACTGCCGATTATCTCATCGAAGAAAAGAGCAAAAACGTTACTCTCACCGCCAGCGGTATTGCCAAGGCGGAGCAGTTCTTCCATCTGGAAAACTATGCCGATCCTTCCAACATGGAGATCAGCCACCATATCAATCAGGCCATGCGCGCCCGGGGACTGATGCATCGGGATATCGACTACGTGGTCAAAGACGGACAAGTGCTGATCGTGGACGAATTTACCGGCCGTATCATGTATGGCAGACGCTACAACAACGGTCTGCATCAGGCCATCGAAGCCAAGGAACGGGTCAAGGTGGAAAAAGAGAGCAAGACCCTCGCTTCCATCACCCTGCAGAATTATTTCCGTCTGTACAATAAACTTTCCGGTATGACCGGTACGGCCCTGACGGAGGAAGAAGAGTTCCGGGGCATCTATGCCCTCGACGTGGTGGAGATCCCCACCAACCGTCCCAACATCCGTATCGACCATTCAGACGTGGTCTTTAAAACCGAAAAAGGCAAGTTCCTCAATGCACTTCAGCAGATCGAGGAATGCCATGCCAAGGGTCAGCCGGTACTGGTAGGTACCATCTCCATTGAGAAGAGTGAATTGCTCAGTATGCTCCTCAAAAAGAAGGGCATCCCCCACCACGTCTTGAACGCCAAGCACCACGAAAAAGAGGCCTCCATCATTGCCCAGGCCGGTAAATTCGGCGCCGTTACCATCGCCACCAACATGGCCGGCCGTGGTACCGATATTATGCTGGGCGGTAATGCGGAATTCTTGGCAAAAGAGGATCTGCGCAAGAAGGGCTACGAAGAAGCGGTCATCAGCGAAGCCACCGGCTATGCCGAAACGGATGATGCCACCATTCTGGAAGCCCGAAAATACTATCAGGAAACCCTGGCCGCCCATAAAGAAGCCATCAAGGAAGAGGCAGAAAAGGTACGGGAGGCCGGCGGTCTCTTCATCCTGGGCACCGAGCGGCATGAAAGCCGCCGGATCGATAACCAGCTGCGGGGGCGTGCCGCCCGGCAGGGGGACCCCGGTGCCACCCGGTTCTATCTCTCCTTGGAGGACGATCTGATGCGTCTCTTTGGCGGAGAACGGGTCAACGCCATGATGAATACTCTCCGATTGCCGGAGGATATGCCCATCGAAGCCAAGCTTCTCACCGGCGTCATCGAAAAGAGCCAGGAGCGGGTGGAAAGTGCCAACTTTGCCCGCAGAAAGCACGTCCTGGAATACGACGACGTCATGAACAAACAGCGTGAATTGATCTACGATCAGCGCCGGCAGGTTCTGGACGGCAGTGACCTCAAAGAGACCGTCCTCAAGATGATGGACGATTATATCGACGGCGAAGTCAGCCGAAATCTGGCCGGAGAGGACACCACCCTTTGGAACTTCGAGGCCCTGCATCAGGAACTGGACGGCATGATCATCACCCCTGAAGATCTTCACTACACCCAGGAGGAACTGATGGAGCTGGATCCCCAGGAAGTAGCGGAGCAGTTAAAAGAAAAGGGTCGTGCCGCCTATGCCGCCAAGGAGCAGGAACTGGGCGCCGAGACCATGCGGGAGGCGGAGCGTGTTGTATTGCTGCGCAGTGTGGACCGCAACTGGATGGAGCATATCGACAATATGGACGATCTGCGCCAGGGAATCGGTCTGGAAGCCTACGGACAGCGCAACCCGGTGGTGGAATTCAAATTCCAAAGCTACGATATCTTTGATGCTATGATCGAGACCATCAAGGAAAACACCGTCCGGGGCATCTTCTCCCTGCGTCTGCGCAAGGAAGAGGAGGTCCGGCGGGAGGCGGTCGCCAAGGAGACTGGAACCAATAGCGGTACCGACGGCACCACCCCCAAGAAAGCCCCCGAAAAGGTGGGCAAAAAAGTGGGACCCAACGATCCCTGCCCCTGCGGCAGCGGCAAGAAATATAAGAAGTGCTGCATGCAGAAAGATAAGATGGGCGAATAAAATTCGCCCAAATGCAAAATGCAGAATGCACAATGCAAAATGATTGTGTCTGCTTCGCAGCCAATTTAGAAATCATCGCCGCCGGCGATACCACAATTCTGCATTCAGCATTCTACATTCTGCATTACCGGAGAATTGCTTATGTCTATTATCACAAACAGGCTTGGAAAACTGGAATATCTTACTGCCGAGGGAATCACCGCGCCCCACTGCTTCACCACCCGCTTCGGCGGTGTCAGCACTGGGATCTTTGATTCCCTGAATCTCAGTCTGAGCCGGGGCGACGACCCTGCCAATGTGGTGGAGAATTACCGTCGCATCGGCGAAGTGCTGGGATTTAAGTCGGATCGTAGCCATGTCGTTCTGT